>CAVDLN010000037.1:0-15018 GCA_963609805.1 Erysipelotrichaceae bacterium
AAGCCGGGGAAGCATGTAAACAAGAGCTTCCATACCCGAGCTGCTGGCGCAGCAGATCAATCCGACATCACTGACGATGGAGTCCCAAATGATGTCCAGCATATCGGCATCCTCCTGCGCCTCTGCCACCTTCGCACCCAACTGGAGCTCATAGAAAGCGGTCTTGACGCCGTCGGAATAGTAAGCCAGCAGTTCCAGCACCTCACCGACCATATCCGGATCACCGTTATTGGCGACGGAGGCGGGAACGGTCATCATGCCGTTCCAGTTGAGCGAGCGGTACTCTTCCTGCGCCTCATCGTACAGGGGGTAGGGCAGCACACCGAAGCGGACGTCCTGCGCGGCGAGGTTCTGGAGGTTTTTGGTGTCGAGCAGCTGGAAGAGGGAGTGACCGTTCGAGAAATCAAGCGCCGTGTAGTTGGTGGCGGGCCACATGTAGGAGTATTCCGCCTTGCACATGGCAGACACCTTGTCCACAAGCGAGCTCAGTTTCTTGGTATAGTCATCGTATGCCACATAGTACTTTCCCGTTTCGGCGTCCTTGTCAACAATTTTCATATCGCAAGACGTGATGAGTGAAATGAGGGGCACCCATCTCCAGCCGGAAATGCCGTAGTAGTCGTCGACTGTCCATGTGCCGTCTCCGTTATCCCGTGAAACCGCGGACGCCATTTCAAACAGCTTGTCTACCGTCCACGTCTTGTTGTTTACCAGCGCGTAGGGCTGCTCCAGCTGGTAGTCCTGTAGCGTGTCTTTGTTGAAAACTACGCAGTGCGTTTTGGCAAGCAGGAAGTCGCTGTAACCCAACAGGTATTTTCCTTCAATCTTGAGATCCTCCATCAGGTTGCTGTTCCAGTAGGGAGCATCCATGTTGAAGGCGGGCAGATCGGAGAAGCTCATGAGGCAGTTGCTTGTAATCAGATCCGTAATTCCCTGATAAACATAAGTCAGCACGAGCTGATAGGCGTCATCGCCTGTGTTTACCGTTGCCTTGACCTTTCCGGAGTACTCCGTCCAGCTGCCGGCGTCCGCAATGACCCACTCCACGCCCAGATGATCCTTGATGAGGGCGCCGCGTTCGTAGATGGCCTCATCCAGACTGTTGCCGTCGCGCCTGCTTTCATCATCGATGAACAGCAGCTCCTTGTTGAACCCGCCGGTGATCACATTGAAGGTCGTGTTGTAGTTTTTCTTCTCAATGTTCGGATTGTATTCCGTGCTTGTCTCTACGACCTCTCCGCTTGTCGAGGAGGCATCGTCTGCGGCGGCGGTCGTTTTCTGTTCCGATGACGAGGCGCATCCGAACAGGGAAGCGGCCGATCCCAGCAGCATGAGGCAGGCAAGGAGCGCACAAAGCATGCGCGTCGGACGGTGTTTCATGGCAAATTTCCTTTTCGTGTTGCATTTCCTGATTTGACATTCCGACTACAGATTATAGCAGAAACTGTGTAAAGAATCAACGAGGCTTAAAGTAAAATCCTTCTAAAATCAGATCGTCCGGCGCGTCAGCATAAGCTTACTGATTGAATACCTTGTCCAGCGCTTTCTGAGCGCTCTTTTTGTTGGCTCTCAGGTAGGACGAGAAATTCTTGCTTCCGTTTTCGCACATTTTGGGGAGCATATACACAAGGCTGTCCATGCTTCCGCTGCAGTTGCAGCAGACCAGTCCGATGTCGCTGACCAGGGAATCCCAAATGATATCCAGCATATCCGCGTCTTCCTGCGCTTCGGAAACCTTGGCGCCGAGCTGCAGCTCATAGTACGCGGTTTTCACGGAGCTTGTGTAATATCCGAGCAGCTCCAGAACTTCGCCGACCATGTCCGGGTCGCCCTTGGTTCCGACTGTGGCGGGAACACCCATAAGTCCGTTCCAGTTGAGGGAGCGGTACTCTTCCTGTGCCTCATCGTATTTGGGATACGGCAGCACACCGAACCGGATGTCGTTTTCCGCCGCAAGGTTGATAAGTCCCGTTGTGGCGTACAGCTGGAACAGGGAGTGCCCGTTGGCAAAGTTCAGGGAAGTTCCGCCGGTGGAGGGCCACATGTAGGAGTAGTCGGCCTTGTACATGGTGGATACCTTTTCGATAAGCGAGAGCAGCTTGTCGGTCTGGTCTTCATATGCGATATAGTAATAGCCGGATTCATCCTTGTCAACGATTTTCATGCCGCAGGAGGTGACAAGCGTGATGAGCGGCACCCAGCCCCAGCCGGAAATACCGTAGTAATCATCGACGGTCCATTTTCCGTCTCCGTCGTCCCGCGAGACGGTGGAAGCCATCTCAAACAGCTTATCCACGGTCCATGTCTTGTTGTTGACCAGATCGTAGGGGCTTTCCAGACGGTAGTTTTCCAGCGTATCCTTGTTGAAGACCACGCAGTGCGTGCTGGACAGCAGGAAATCTCCGTAGCCGAGGAGGTACTTGTCCTCAATTTTCAATTCGTTCATCAGATTGCTGTTCCAGTAGGGAGCATCGATATTGAAGGCAGGCAGTTCAGAGAAATCCATCAGGCTGTTGTTCGTAATCAGGTCGGTGATTCCCTGATAGACATGTGTCAGGACAAGCTGATAGGCATCGTCACCGGTGCTCACGGTTCTTGCGATTGTGCTGGAATATTCCGTCCATGTGCCCGCGTCGGCAAACTGGCACTCCACGCCGAGCTGCTCCTTTACGAGTTCGGCACGCTCATACACGGCTTCATCCAGACTGTTTCCGTCTCGCTTGTCCTCTTCGTCAAGGAACAGAAGGTCTTGATTGAATCCGACACAGGCAACATTGAAGGTCTTGCCGTAATTTTTCTTTGCAATGTCGGGCACATACTCGGTGCTTGTCTCAAGGACGGTTTCGCTGTCTGTCTGTGCGTCGGATGATTTGGTTTCGGTGTCGGTTTCACCGGCACAGCCGGCCAGCGAGACGGCCGATCCGAGCAGCATCAGGCAGGCAAGAAAGGCGCAGATTGTACGCAGAGTGCAGTGTTTCATGGCTGGGTTCCTTTCACAATAGAATGTTCTGTTAAATTATAGCATAATCGGGGGAAGATGTAAATAGAAATATAGAAAAAAAATGTCTTTTTGTTTATTTTGACCATGCATGGAATTTGCCGCAGTCCGCAGCGGGAGTTTGTCCGGTGCGAAAAAAGGATTTGCCGCAAGCGGAAACCGCGCTTGACAATGCCGTTTTCCTGTGCTATAATGCGTTGGATTTTCAAGGAACCCTTTATCGGAAAGGAATTAGGAAATGGGCATACGCAATTCTTACCGGCATACACTGTGTGCCAGTTATATCGGATATGTTACGCAGGCCATAGTGAATAATTATGTGCCGCTGCTTTTGCTGACGTTTCAGAGCACATGGGATATTTCGCTGTCCCGTCTGGCTACGCTTGTGTCCGTCAATTTCGGCATTCAGCTGCTGGTGGACTTGGTGAGTGCGCGGTTTGTTGATCGCATCGGGTACCGTCCTTGCATAGTAGCCGCGCATATTTTGGCGGGCGCGGGACTTATCTGTCTCGGCGTTCTTCCGTTCTGCCTGCCCGATCCGTTTGTCGGCATTCTGCTGTCCATTATGCTGTATGCCGTCGGCGGAGGCTTGACCGAGGTGCTGATAAGCCCAATCGTGGAGGCCTGCCCGACGGAGCACAAGGACGCCGCCATGAGTCTTCTGCATTCCTTTTACTGCTGGGGACACATGTTTGTCATTCTGGTTTCGACCGCGTATTTTGCCCTGTTCGGTATAGAGAACTGGCGGTATATGGCGTTTGCGTGGGCTGTGATTCCGTTGCTCAATGCCGTGTACTTTTCACTGGTTCCCATCCGCCGCCTGGATGAGGCGGAAGAGGCGGCGCCACTGACCATCCGTCAGCTGCTTGGCCGTCCCGCATTTTGGCTGTTTGTTGTGCTGATGCTGTGCGCGGGTGCCAGTGAGCAGGCTATGAGTCAGTGGTCATCCGCTTTCGCCGAGCAGGGTCTCGGTGTGTTTGATTCGCTCAGCGCCTCCGCACGCAAAACACTGTCCGATCTGGCCGGTCCGTGCCTGTTTGCCCTGCTTATGGGCACGGCGCGCGTTGTGTCGGCAAGGCTTTCGCGCAGGCATGACATGCGCCGCATGATGCTGGCGTGCTGCGTCACCTGCATGCTGAGTTATCTGCTGGCCGCGCTGTCCTCCTCCCCGCTTGCTGCCCTAGCCGGATGCGGCTTGTGCGGTTTTTCCGTGGGAATCATGTGGCCCGGAACCTTCAGTCTGTCCACGCGTATGTGCCCCGGCGGTGGAACTGCCATGTTTGCCCTGCTGGCCCTGGCGGGTGATTTCGGCTGTACGGCAGGTCCATGGCTGGTAGGCAGACTGGCGGGAGACACTGTCCGGTCGGGGCTGCTTCCCGCCATCGTGTTCCCGGCGTTGCTGTTTATCGGCCTGCTTGTTTGCCGCACATCGCGCGGCGGTTCCGCTGCAAAGAGGTGAGAGCCGTGACGGCTGTTCTGATTATTTTTCTGCTGAGCTGCGCGGGACTGCTGCTTTTGGTGTTCTGCAAACCGTCGATATCCGTGAGGGGCAGACGGGTGAGCATCTTCTGGACGGCCCCGCTGCTGGGGGCTCTGTGCATGATGCTTACCGGACAGATCAGTCCCGGCGAGGTTGCCGAGGGGCTGACCGGAGCGGGAGAGGTAAACCCGATCAAGATACTGATTCTCTTCTTTTCCATGACCATGATGTCGGTCTATCTGGATGAGCTCGGCTTTTTCCGCCTGCTGGCGATCCGCATTCTGCGCCGCGCCGGCGGGAATCAGCGGGTGCTGTTTTTCCTTCTGTACGCGCTTGTTTCGGTTCTGACCGTGTTTACGTCCAACGATATTATCGTGCTGACATTCACGCCCTTTATTTGCCATTTTGCCGCGAGCGCGCGGATTGATCCGGTTCCGTACCTGGTTTCGGAATTTGTCGCCGCCAACACATGGAGCATGGCACTGATTATCGGCAATCCGACGAACATATATTTGATGACAGGGACAGGTGTGACCTTCGGGCAGTATGTTCTGCGGATGCTTCTGCCGACGGCTATGGCGGGAATTGTATCCTGCGGGGTTCTGTACCTGCTGTTTCGGCGGAGGCTGCGCGTGCCGCTCAGCGCGCGGGAGGAATCGCTTCCGCGGATAGACCGCCCGACGGAGATTATCGGTCTGTGCCATCTGGGCGGATGCATTCTCCTTCTGTCGGTTTCGTCTTTTCTGGATCTGCCTATGTGGCTGATTACCTGCTGCTTCTTCGGCAGTCTGGTGCTGTTTACCATGGGCATAAGCTTTTTCCGCCACCGCGCGCCCTACCTGATTGCCCGCTGTTTCGTGCGTGCGCCATGGGATCTGGCGCCCTTCGTTCTGTCCATGTTCGTGCTGGTGCTGGCACTGGAAAAGCACGGTGTGACCGCGGCGCTGGGAGATATCCTTACGTCTCCGCAGACGCTGTTCGGGACGCTGCTGTCCTTCGGAGGATCCTCGTTCCTGGCGGCCAATTTAGTCAACAATATCCCGATGAGCGTACTCTACCGCTCGATTATTTCCGGTTTGCCTGCGGGTGGGGAACATGTGACGGCCGCACTGTACGCGGCTGTTGTCGGTTCCAATCTGGGCGCATTCTTCACACCCATGGGCGCCCTGGCGGGAATCATGTGGACGGGACAGCTCCGCGATCACGGCGTTCCGTTCTCGTTCGGTTCGTTTGTGCGCTACGGATCTGCCGTTGCGATTCCGGCACTGGTCGCCTCTCTGCTGGGACTTTGGATCGTTCTGTAATTTATACTCATAAGCTATAAGCTATAAGCTATAAGCTATAAGCTATAAGCTATAAGCTGTAAACGAAACGCCTCCGCGGCATGTCTGCGGAGGCGTTTGTATTTCTGCCGATAGGGCGTAGGTTGCTGCCGAACGGCAGGAACCGCACGGAAAATTACGCGTTGACGGTTACAGTTACGGTTACAGCTGCAATTGATGATTACAGCCTGACAATTCCTGTCCGGCTGTCCGACAGCGTGCGGGTCACATTCGGAAGTTCACGCAGAATGTCCGATGGCAGCATGCCGTATTCACCGAGTGCGGCGGCACACCGATCGCCGGCTGCGCCGTGGAGGAAGACGCCGGCTGCGGCGACTGCGGATACCGACAGCTCCCCGTTCCGCAGACGTTTCCTTGCCTGCACCAGCAGGGAGCCTATAATCCCTGCCAGCAGGTCGCCCGAGCCGCCCTTGGCCATGCCGGCGTTCCCTGCGGCAGAGAGCAGGACAGCCCCGTTTGGCGCGGCAATCACCGTGTGCGCGTCCTTGAGGACGACTGTCACGCCGTGCAGCTTTGCAAACTCCGCGGCCGTCCTCGGAAGGTTTTCCAGAATATCGGCAACCGGCAATCCGGTCAGCCGTGCCATTTCCGCCGGGTGCGGCGTCAGTACGACGGCTTTGTTCGGATTGGCAAGCATCGGCGAGTTCCACAGATCCGGGTGAGCGGCAAGCAGATTGAGCGCATCGGCGTCCAGAACGACGGGACAGGGGCATGCGTCGGATAAATCCTGCGCATACAGCACGGTTTCCAGCACCCGCAGGGACTGTTCGGAGGTGCCGAGTCCGCAGCCGACGGTATACCCGTCGGCATGGGGCAGGGCAGGCGGTTCCGCACCGTACGTGGTCATAACCGCCTCCGGAAGGGCGGTCTGCAGAATCGTGCGGTTATCCTCCGATGTAACGATGTGAGCCAGTCCTATGCCCGTGCGCGCTGCCGCCGAGGCTGCCAGCAGCGCGGCACCGGCCATGCCGTGTGAGCCGCATACCAGCGCCAGCCGTCCGTAGCTGCCCTTGTTGGAGCGGCGGTCACGGGGGCGCAGGACGGCGCGCAGCAGGGCCTCATCCGCAAGGTGTGCCCATGGCTGCGGCTCTGCGGACGTATCGATACCGATATCCGCAACGAAGATTCTGCCGCACAGCTCCGCACCGGGATACAGCAGCAGTCCCGGCTTCAGCGCCTGCATGGTCACGGTTGCGGCCGCACGCAGTGCCACACCGGGAACACATCCCGTATCCGCCATAATACCGGACGGAATATCCGCCGCCAGCACGGGCAGACCGGAGGCGTTGACGGAGCGGAACACATCGGCGGCGGTACCCTCAACCGGGCGGTTTAACCCTATACCGAAAACGGCATCCACCGCGGAGGTGCTCTCCGGGAGCAGCCGCTCCAGTCTGTCAGGCGGGAAAACAGGCACGCCTGCTTTCTTTGCCAGCCCGTACTGCTCTGCGCATTCCCCACTCATGCATGCGGTGTCCGGAGTGCCGTCCGCATTGAATTTTCCCAGGTACAGCACAGCGGCGGTATGCCTTCTGTCCCCGGAATCGGCTGCCAGCAGGCGGGCGGCCGCAAACCCGTCCCCGCCGTTGTTGCCGCTTCCGCACAGCAAGAGAACCTGCCCTGCCGGGAATATCGCGGGGTTTTCACGGATACAGCGCACCAGGGCGTCTGCCGCACGCTCCATCAGTACGGAGGACGGCACGTGCAGATCCAGAATGGTATGGGAATCACAGTGCCGCATCTGCGAGGCGGTCAGAACGGGCGGTGCGTCGATTTGAGGGACACTTGCAGCGGTACCCATGAAGGCACCTCCTCACTTAATGATATCGTACTGCTTCAGCAGCTTCAGCCGTGCGCGGGACAGCTGCATTCCTTTGACGGCGCTGACATTGTCCTCGGTCAGCCACCTGCGCACATAGCCGAAAATGCGCCGGCACCACGCAAACGGCAGCAGAATCGGATGGCGTCCGAGGTACGGATACCGTTCGACCATAAATCTGTACGGGGGGAACAGATTCTGCCAGACGCCGGACAGCCTGCCGCTGTGATCCCGCTTGACCGCATTCATGGTCAGGGATGTGCCGAACATCGAGTAGGCGTGCTGAAAGCCGAACACACCCCCCGCAAGCATATCCGCCAGCATGGCATCGGTGTTCGGGGCGATGTCCCGCCATGCGTCGGGCAGGGGAAGGGTCATGCCGAGATACTGCTCCGAGATGCGGAACAGAGCGGCGGCGAATTTATCCGCGCGGACGGACGCGCACTGCGTCAGCAGCTTTTCCCAGTCAATGCCGCCGCCGTATGTCTGCGCCCACAGCCCCACATCGCAGGTCTGCCGCAGACCGACGCCGTGGCCGACAAAGTGCCTGAACGCGTGAAGAATCAGATACAGCATGTGGTCGTGCGGGGACATGGACAGCCAGCCGTCGATTTCCGCGGTGCGGTCCATGGAGTCCGCAAAAAAGCCGTTCATGTCGTCGATGGCGACAACGCCCGCCTCGAAAAGGGTTCGGTGAAACTCAATATTTACGAGCTCCTCCGGGTCACGGTAGGATTGCTCATAGTACAGCTCATCGTGAGAGTGACGCTGCAGTCCGCATTCCTCCAGCAGTTTGCGCGCCGCGGGCTGCTCCTCGGGCGGACAGTACAGATCGCAGTCGTTGCTGATACGGTGAAATTTCATCGGATAGAGGCGGCTGCACAGTACGCCCTTGAACACAACGGGGTGCATGCCGTTCTGCCGCAGATGACGGTAAATTGCGCGGCAGTCCAGATCCTGTGCCGCCTGCCGCAGCACCTGCCCGACGGCGTGCTTGCGGAAAGCCTCGATTGCCTCGCTTTCCCGCTGCGGGTCATGCGCCTCGGGGACGGCCTCCAGAACGACGGGAAGAAGGCCCTGCTGAACGGCGATGGTCAGGGCACCGTACAGCAGTTCCTCATCCTGCGGCGGGATCAGCTCGCTGTGCAGGGCGGCGCGGAACGCGGACAGGAACAGCCGCTGCCCCGGCGTCAGTTCGGGCACGGCTCTCATTCCGGCTCCTTTTCGCAGAGAAGATATCCGGTATCCCGCAGACTGTCGGCAAAGCGGCAAAACGCCGTCTTGGCGGTATCCTGCGGGACGCCGTAATCCTCTGCCGCCTGCCGGATAATTTCCGGTACGGCAAGTCCGCGCTCCAGCAGCCCCCAGAAATACGCTCCCGGCGCCGTAACGCCCAGAATATCCGGAACTTTGCCGCGCGCCTCCCCGGCGGCGACAAGATAGTACTCATCGCAGATGGTGACGAGAGCCACATCGGTCAGCAATTCGTATGTCATACGGTTACCTCCATCAGGGTATCGTGGCAGAGGCGGGCGGAATCCTCGTCGCCTCTGTTCTCCAGCAGCCATACCGGCACGGTACGCAAAAGGGCATCCTCCAGCCGTGCGGCGGCACGCACATCGTCCGCGCTGCTTCTGCCGAACAGGAACTGTTCGTATACCGCGCAGGCCGCCTCGGCGGCGGACAGGCGGCGGATGCGGTTGTCGGGACTCTGGCGCAGCAGGACAATGCCGCCCAGCGCCGCCGAGCGCATACCGCCCCAGCCCTCCTTGCCCTTCCACGGGGAGGGATGCACGATCACGCTGTCCCCGCGCGCCTCAAGAATCGGCTTGTCGCCGTTGAGTATCCGCACGTCGGATCGGTACAGCCATTTCCACAGCGCGCACTGCGTGCTTTTCCCGGTTCCGCTGGGGGCAGTCAGCAGCCATGCCCTGCCGCGCCATAGAAACGCGGCTCCGTGAAAGACCGCGCGTCCGTAGGGGAGCAGCGCGTCCGATACGCGCGGGCAGAGCTCCATATAATGAATGTAGGGATCTGTTGCGTCCGGCCGGTACAGTGGGCGCACGGATTCGAGTTCGTCCGGCGGGACGGAGACCGACACAAGCGGCGCCGCATCGGTAAAGAAGGGGGAAAATACCGGAAACTCCTCCTCAAAGCGGATATCCGCCTCAACGGGAATCCCCGCGAGCAGCAATATTTTTTTCATACTATAAAAAACGGCGGAGGAACGGATACCCGCTCCTCCGCCCTTGGCGTGGTTTACTGTTCTACAACATTGTCCTCATCATCGAGATCGATGACGATGTTGCCGTTCTTTGTCTTGAAGTTGAAGAGATTTTTCCATCCGTCCAGCTGTCCGTCCGAGGCGGGTTTGTTTTCCTTGGTGGTCGTGTTTGCCAGAGCGGAATCCGTGAGCTTCAGGGAAGCGTTCAGGATGTCCGTATCCTTGCCTATCATGTTATTCATGGGATTACTCCTTTCTCAGTCTCAGAGCATCAGCCTCTGAGGCCGAACCAAGTGTAGGTCAGCGTCTCGGTCTCACCGTAAACGGTCGTGCCGTCTGCCGTGATTCCGTATGCCGTTACCGTGAACGTGTCGCCGAGCTTGCAGCCCTTCAGCGACTGCGTGGCGGTCGTGAACCGGACACCCAGAATCGGGGCTGTGCTCTTCACGTTCAGCTTCTCGCCGTTGATGAGGAATCCGACCTCGGTGTAGCTGCTGTCGGCGGAGGTGATGAATGCCGCGCTGCGGACGAAGACCAGACCGCCGTTGATGCAGCTCACACGGAGGTATCTGTCGCTTACATACTTGGCATATACCGTCATGTCGCTCTGCACATCCGAGAAGTCGGCGGGCGTTGTGTATGCCGCGTCGGTGTACCAGCCTGCGAACAGCTTGCCGTCCGCGCCTGCGGGGGTAACGGCTGCGGCCATATCCGAGCCCTTGTCAGCGGACACGGTGTAGGTGTTTCCGCCGTCATGGACGGTGACCGTGACCTGCGGTACAGCGTCTGCTACCAGCGTGAGCGCCGGCACGTAGGTAAGGGTGCGCATCGTCAGGGATGCGGCGGAAACGGGAGCCACGGCAGCGCTGCTGCTGAGGGAGAGCATGTTGAGGGAAACGGTGTTGACGGCAGCGGTGTCGTCCGCGACAGCCTTGACGTTCTCGGTGTCGTTCTGGGCAGCGGCGGTTCCGACGTATGTCACGGTGCTGCCGGGTACGGTGAAGGCGTAATCAACCTGATTGGTGTCCGCATAGTTGCACTCACGCTTGCCGATACCGGTGACCTTCACGCCGTCCAGCGTGATCCAGTAGGGAACGAAGCGGATAGCCTGATCGTTGGTCTTGAAGGCGGTGAACTCATCGCTCGTCAGCGTGTGCACGGCGATGTAGCCCGCATCCTTCGTCTCATCGGTGGTGCCCGTGTAGTTCTTCTGCTGGTACATCCAGCCGTTGGAGAGGTACACGAGATCGGTTCTGCCGGGCTGTCTGTCATAGGTCATCTCAACGACGCCGTATGCCGCTATGGAGCCGTTCGCGTCTCCGTCCGCCAACCAGTCTGCCAACTGCGCCATCTCCGCGGTGCAGTTGGTGACGACATCGAAGCCGACCGTCGAGTAGAGTGTGCGGTCAACGGGGGTCAGGATGTGGAAGTTGCTCAGGTCAAGCGTTCCCTCATCGGTGGTGTACCATGCGCGGAAGGCGTAGGGCAGCAGGTACTGCTGCTTGACCTCCCAGATGTAGTAGGTCACGCCTGCCACGGGCACGAAGTTCGTCGGGTTGCCGTTGAAGGTCATGACCTCCGTGCAGGCCTCATTCCGGAACGTGCCGCCGTAGAGATGCTCGTCGGAGACATGCTCGGTGATGTTGAAGGTCGGGTTTTCCGCGATCTTGTAGGTCTCGGTATCGCCCACCTGTCCGGAAGCCGCATCGGCGGTTGCCTTCTGAATGTGGACGACGTAGAACTCGCTGTCATCGTACGTGATATTGACTTCCGGCACGGGGAAGTGCTTGATGACATTTTTGTTGCCGTCTTTGTCGGTGTAGTCGAGGTACGCGTATTCGTTTGTCGGGAAGTCGACGCCGGACTCCGGCCACTTGGTGCTGTCGTCCTCGTAGCGGAGCGTGACTCTGTACGTCATGGTCGCGGGGGTGGACTCGTAGACGGTTCCGACCGTCCACGCGATGGTATAGGTTTCCGGGTCGTAAACGGCAGAACCCTGGCTCACGTAGATGTCGGCGTTGCCGGCGTCATATACCGTCTTGTCGGTCGTGCATACCACATCGTCACCCTTGACCACCATCTTCACGTCGTCGCCCATGACATCGGTCACGATACCGCTCGTGACGGCGGGGCTGACAATGCCCTCGGCGATTTCCATGTAGTGCGTGTAAAGCTCTTTCTCGGGATACGAGGAAGTGCTGACGAAATGCGAGTTGCCCGTGGTTGCGACAGACTCAAGAACCTTTTTCGCCTGATCTGAGGTCGCTCCGTCGCAGGACTCGCCTGACAGCCAGTATCCGACGGTGTAGACGGTGATGCCGCTTGCCTGCGCCTGTCTTGCCTGCCATACGGTCTGCTGGCCGAAGTTCGTGTAAGTGTCTGTAGAGGATGTAAATGTGAAATCACCGGTGAAGTCAGCGGGATCGGCATATGCCCAGTAGCCCTTGTAGGTAGCGGTCTCGCCGTACCCGAAGGAGCTGCCGCTGCTGTAAGTGTTGGCATAACCGGGGTTGCAGGTATACTCGCCTGCCTTCGTAATTCTGGATGTCAAACCCGATGCGGCGTATGTGGAGGTATAGCTGCCGCCCATGATGACATGGTCGCTGACCTCGGGTGTGGTTGCCGTGGTTGCGTCGGCGTCCACGAGAAACGCGTAGCCCGCGGACGGCGCGCCGTCAGACAGGAGCGCAATATTCTTACCGTGTCCCTCGCAGGACGCGTCTCCCAGCAGCTCCTGCGCGGCGACGATGCCCGCCTGAACGTTGGTCTGTCCGTTTGAGGTGGAGTTGGTCACAAAGCTGGTCGCGGTAACCGAATTGATGAGGTCGGTAAGCGTGGTCAGATCCTTGTACTCAAACCACTCCGACTTGTACTGCAGCGTGGTTCCGAACACGACCAGCGAGAAGCGGATGTTACTGTCGCCCTGCCAGATCTGGTTGATGAAGTAGATCGTGGTTGCCTTGACGATGTCCATGCGGCAGTCGGCCATTTCCTGTCCGTCGGCGCCTGTGTATTCCGTTCCGTCTTTCGCAACCTTTGAGGCCTTGATGATGGAAGTAGCGCCCGCATTGTTCACTGTGGTGTAGTACATGCTGGACGAGTTATCCAGCACCAGCACGATGTCCGAATACGCGGGCGTGTTCTTGCCCTCGATGCCGAGCGTCACCTCCCACTCGTGCGTGTTGCCGGTCGCTGTCGCGGTCTTGGTCAGGTTAACGGAGCCCTCGGCGTCCCACGCGGGCTGACCCTCCGTGTCTGCCTTGTCCTCCGCGAACGCCGCGACGGGGAGAACCGAGAGCAGCATGAGCACTGCCAGCAGCACCGACAATGCCCGGTTCAATCTGTGTTTTGACATTTTTTACACCTCCGATAGAAAGAGTATGAAATTCGGGGTTCGTCCCGATGGGGTTTTCAAAAACACAATTACCACCTTCATATGGTTGAACGTATTATACCATAGATAGGAAAAAATTGCAAGGGGGGGGAGAGATTTAACAATTTATACACATATACCGGCAGTCCGGTTTTACACCGCCAGCTCGACCAGCAGGGTCACGCCGTAGTACAGGACGGGCACCAGCATGGCGGGGGCCAGGTTGGCGACCCGACGCCGCCGTCCGAGCGCGAGATTCAGCCCCAGCAGGAGGAGAATCACGCCCGCTATCACGCAGAACTGCGCCTGCATGGTCGGGAAGGTGGTGTTCCAGAAGGTTTCGAGCAGGGCATTGACCTCCTTCTGCCGCGCCGCGTCCGCCGAGGTGCTGTGCATAAAGCCGCTTGTCCGGAATTTATTCTGCAGGCGGTACAGCAGTACGGTCACGCCCTCCGTCGCCAGCAGCGGCACGGCGGCATAGGACACGCCGGCGCCGTACACCGTCGCCAGCGCGGCTATGATGAAGAAATCAAAGACGGAAACATAGTAAAGCAGAGTCGGCGAGCCGGACAGCCCCGCCTCCTGCGCCGCCGCCAGCGTGAACGGGTTCAGGCACAGAAACAGCGTGGCGATGACAAAGCCGTCCGTAAACCGATGGCCCGAACGCGCGGAGGGCAGGTTGTATACAGGGAGATCCGCGAGACGGCGCTTTCCGGTGTCCTCTCCCTCCGCGCCGTCCGCGGCGGGTTCGGTGTCTTTCTGCGGCTTCGGCTTTGCCTTTGCCTTGGCGGCTTTGCCTTTTTCGTCCTTTTCGGAGTGCGCGGACAGGCGGCGGAAGAATCTGCCCAGTCTGTCCAGCGACGCCTCCATGTCTGCGGAGGAGCCGATAAGCCCGCCGATGAGCAGGGCGGCGAGAATCAGCACCGAGCCGGAGGTCTCGTTCAGCACGCCGTCCGACAGGGAGAAAAGGTGGCGCAGTCCGCCCGCCAGCCCCGCCGCCGTCATGACAGCCCCGCAGGTCAGCACAATGATTTCCTGATACCGTGTGCGCAGCTTCCCGCGGAACAGGGCGCCCGCACTGCCTGCCACGTATACGGCAAGCACATTGATCATCATACCCAGAACAGCCATCGCCATGCCATGTCCCCTCCCTTTGCGGCACGCGCGGAGGCCGCCGCAATCCTGCGGGCATTATAGCATAAAATCCCCTTGATTACAAGGGAAAAGCAAAAGAAAAGCCGCGTTTTTCGCCGCCGTGCCGCCGAAAGCTCAAACTTGTAAACTTTTTCGGAAAACCGTTGCGCGGAAGGGGCATCTGTGGTATAATCAGGCGAATGCGGCTGTTCTGCACGCTGCGCGGGGATTTTTCCCCGGAAAGGAGACCCGCCGGCGCGGCCTGCCGCCGCGGGAGAAAACAGAGAAATGCGGAAAGACAAGACGGACGCCCGCCGCGGCGGAAAGAGGCGGTCGGGGGCATGGCGCGTTCTGCGTGTTGTGCTGATCGTACTGGCGTCGCTGATCCTGCTTGCGGTGATAGCCGCGGGCATATATATCGGGCTGAAGGTAAAGAAATTCAATGA
This sequence comes from Erysipelotrichaceae bacterium, assembly GCA_963609805.1. GTDB lineage: Bacteria > Bacillota > Clostridia > Oscillospirales > CAG-272 > CAMEON01. The sequence continues at coordinate 14,818 of CAVDLN010000037.1, forward strand.
TAACAACAGCGGACTGATTGACCGCCCGCCGGTCGAGCGTCCGGAGACCTACAGCCGTCCCGAGACGGAGGAGCCGCTCTCGGATCTGGACTATCCGGATGACATTGACCCGGATCAGGAGTACACGTTCCCGCCGGATGAGACGACGGCCCGCCGATGAGCAGGGCGGCGAGAATCAGCACCGAGCCGGAGGTCTCGTTC
>CAVDLN010000038.1:0-9841 GCA_963609805.1 Erysipelotrichaceae bacterium
GCAGTGAATGACCTGCCGGCGGCAGGTCAGAGCCGACCCTGACCGAGCGGCGTCGTGAGTCAAGAGTTGAGAGTTGAGAGTCGAGCGTCGAGAGCCGAGACGCGAGAATTCGAATCCCGCACAGCGCAGATGTGCTTCCTCTGCCCAATAAGGCGGCGGATTTTGATGGGAAAACTGATGTCTTTCCATTGTATATTATGCGCAAAACGATCGAAAAAAGTTCCGAAAATTTGATGTTTTTTTAAAAAATCTTTTCCTTGACAAACCGGGCTCGGTATGCTATAATGAAGTTGAGATGAGAAATCGAGTCGCGCTAACCGTTAACTATTAACTGAATACCGTGCTCTGCAACTGACGGAAACGTGTGGGTGTACCACAAGGGAACAGGGCATATGAGGGGAACCATTCCCCGACTGCACATATCGCCGCGCGATGTGTGCGCCGACCGTCTGGGCACACGAATTACCGATAGGGGGAATTTGTGCGCTCTTTTTGTTTAAGGAGGTAGAAAACATGAAAAAAGTCGGGATCATTATGGGCAGCGACAGCGACCTTCCCGTTGTCCGGAAAGCGACGGACACCCTTGATGCTTTGCACATTCCGTATGAGATGCATATTTTCTCGGCACACCGTACGCCGGACGAGGCGGCGGCCTTTGCGGCTGATGCCCGTCGGAACGGATTCGGCGTGCTGATTGCCGCGGCCGGCATGGCTGCACATCTGGCGGGAGCGCTGGCTGCCCGTACGACGCTGCCGGTTATAGGCATTCCCTGCAAATCGTCCTGCTTTGACGGCATGGACGCGCTTCTGTCTACCGTGCAGATGCCGGGCGGCATTCCTGTCGCCGCGGTTGCCGTAAACGGAGCCGTCAATGCCGCCTTGCTGTCTGCGGAAATACTTGCCGTGGGTGATCCGGAACTGAGCGCGGCACTGGATGAACGCCGTGCCCGTGAGGCGAAGGCCGTTCTGGAAAAGGATGCCGCGCTTCAGTCCGGCATACAGCAGGCGGAATGACCGGCTCTGTCGGCCGTCTGCAGTCAATTATGTAAATACTTTAGTGGAGGAAACGGAATATGAACACACAATCCAGATCCGAAAGTTACGCTGCTGCCGGTGTTGACATCACCGCCGGATACCGCGCGGTGGAGCTGATGAAGCAGCATATTGCACGTACGGTAACGCCGGGTGTCTGCTCGGACGTCGGCGGCTTTGGCGGTCTGTTTGAACTGGATGTCACCGGCATGACGCATCCGGTGCTTGTCAGCGGGACAGACGGCGTCGGGACAAAACTGAAGATCGCTTTCCGCATGGATAAGCATGACACCGTCGGAATCGACTGCGTTGCGATGTGTGTCAACGATGTCATTTGCTGCGGAGCAAAACCGCTGTTTTTCCTCGATTACATTGCCTGCGGGAAAAACGTGCCCGAACGGATTGCAGATATTGTAAAGGGCGTGTGCGAGGGCTGCGTTCAGGCCGGTGCGGCACTCATCGGCGGAGAAACCGCCGAAATGCCCGGCTTCTATCCCGCCAATGAATATGATTTGGCAGGGTATGCGACCGGCGTTGTGGACAAGGCACGCATTATCGACAACAGCGCCATGCGTCCCGGCGATGTTGTGATCGCTCTGCCGTCCTCCGGTGTGCATTCCAACGGCTTTTCGCTTGTCCGCAAGGTATTTGATGTCGAGAACGCGGACCTGACGCTTCCCGTGGAAGAACTCGGCGGCAAATCGCTCGGTGAGGTGCTCCTGACGCCCACCCGCATATACGTAAAGCCCGTGCTGGCGTTGCTGGAGCAGGTTGCCGTGCGCGGAATTTCGCACATTACGGGAGGCGGATTTTACGAGAACATCCCGCGCAGCATACCCGAAGGCTTGTGCGCCCGCATCCGCCGCGCGGATGTGCAGGTGCTGCCGATTTTTGATCTTATTGCAAAGGTCGGTCACATCAGCGAGAGGGATATGTTCAACACCTTCAACATGGGAGTCGGCATGAGCATTGTCGTTCCCGCCGCCGATGCGGAGAAATCGCTGAGTATTCTGCGTGAGCATGGTGAGAATCCCTACGTTATCGGTGAGATCGTCGAATGCGCCGATAGCCGTATCATACTGTGCTGAGGCGGCTGCTTTCCCGCTTTTTCAGCGGGGTCTGCGCCGGCACCCTGATAGCAGTCGGAGGCAGTGTCTACCTCGGATGCAGAAAAGGTATGGGGGAAGTCGGACAGATTGCCGGCGCCGTATTTTTCACCGTGGCGCTGCTTTGCATCTGCCTGCAGGGCTACTCCCTGTATACCGGGAAGATCGGCTTTATTCCGGAAAAGCATGACGGCGAGGCGCTGTCCGTTCTCTTTCTGGGCTTGGCCGGGAATCTCACTGCGGTATTTCTGTGGGGTCTGGCGGTACGGTATGCCGTTCCGAATATTGCGGACGCGGCCGAATCCGTCGCCGACGCCAAGCTTGCGCAGGGATTTTTTCAAACATTAATCCGTGCGGTGCTGTGCGGGATTTTGATGTACCTTGCCGTGGCTGTTTGGCGGGACAAGGGAAGGGTAGTGGCCATTCTTTTTTGCGTGCCGACATTTATTCTTGCGGGATTTGAACATTCCATAGCGGATTTCTTCTATTTTTCCGCGGCTGCCGAATTCATGGTCTCCATGTGGCTGTTTATTCTTGCCGCGCTGATAGGGAATTCCCTTGGGGCCATGCTTCTTCCGCTGCTGGCTGCATCCGGCAGGGACAGGCAGCAGCGAAATCCTGCCCGAAAGGAAAAAGGAGAACAGGAAGGATCATGATTGACAATCAGTCGAAATCGGCATATGTGCGGATTGCGGTTTTCGTTTCCGGCGGCGGCACGAATCTGCGGGCCCTGATTGATGCCGAACGGGCGGGAGGATTGCACTCCGGCCGCATATGCTTGGTGGTTTCCGACAGAAGTGATGCATACGCGCTGGAGAGGGCGCGCATTGCCGGGATAGAATCGGCCGTTGTTGAACGGAACAACTGCCCGGATGCGCAGACATTCGAGGAAAAACTTCGCCGTCTGCTGGATGAGAACAATATCGAGCTTATCGTGCTGGCAGGCTTTATGCGTATTCTTTCCCCGTCATTTACATCCGCATATCCCCGCCGCATTCTGAATATCCACCCGTCCCTTATCCCCGCCTTTTGCGGGAAGGGGTATTACGGACTGAAAGTGCATGAGGCGGCCCTGCAGCGTGGTGTTAAGCTGACCGGTGCGACGGTGCATTTTGTCAACGAAATACCGGACGGCGGGGAGATCATTATGCAGAAGGCCGTTGCCATCCGCCATAACGATACGCCGGAAACACTCCAGAAGCGGGTCATGCGGATGGCTGAGTGGAAAATTTATCCCGCAGCCGTCGAGCAGGTTTCCAGGCAGATGCTGCGGAACAGAGGCACGGCGGACAGCAAAAAATAAAAAACCGAAGGAGGATCGGAGCATGAACGTATATGAGTGCAAGTCGATGGCCGATGTGCTGAAGGGAAACAGCTATGTCGGCAGGGGAATTGTTATCGGAAAATCCGAGGACGGCAGAAAGGCGGTCACCGCTTATTTTATCATGGGGCGCAGCGCCAACAGCCGCAACCGCGTCTTTGTTCTGCGTGACGGTGAGTTGTTTACGGAGCCCTTTGATCCGTCTCGTGTAGAGGACCCGAGCCTTATCATTTACGCGGCGCTGCGCCGGTACGGCAACCGTCTTATTGTGACAAACGGTGACCAGACGGATACCGTCCGCGACGGCTTAGCTGCCGGAAAATCCTTTGCGGATTCGCTTGCATCCCGTTCCTTTGAGCCGGATGCACCCAATTTTACCCCGCGCATCAGCGGCATGGTCACCATCGAGGACGGCAATTTCGGCTATGAAATGAGCATTCTCAAAAGCGCGGATCCGGAGGGCACGGCCACCAGCCGCTTCGTATTCTCCTATCCTGCCCTTCCGGGAGTCGGGCATTTTATTCATACCTATGTGTGTGACGGAAACCCTCTCCCGACATTTCAGGGAGAGCCGGAACGTGTGACAATTCCCGGCGACATCGAAACGCTGACGAGGGATATCTGGGAGAATTTGGACGCAGACAACAGAATTTCGCTGTATGTCCGCTATACGGATGTAATTTCCGGCGAAATGCAGGAACGTCTTATCAACCGAAACGCCTGACGGCGCATGAACAGAAAGGAACACGGTATGAAAGAACTGGAACTGAAGTACGGCTGCAACCCCAATCAGAAACCCGCCCGCATTTTCATGGAGGACGGCTCAGAGCTGCCTGTCAGGATACTGTGCGGACGCCCCGGCTATATCAATTTTCTCGATGCATTCAATGCATGGCAATTGGTTCGCGAGTTGAAGGCAATACTCGGATTACCCGCTGTCACTTCCTTCAAGCATGTCAGCCCCACGTCTGCGGCCGTCGGGATTCCGCTGCCGGACAGACTCAAGCGTGCCTGCTTTGTGGACGACATCCCGGGCTTGGATGAATCTCCGCTGGCATGCGCCTATGCCCGTGCCCGCGGGACAGACCGCATGTGCTCCTTCGGGGACTGGGTCGCCCTGTCCGACGTCTGTGACGTCACAACTGCCAAACTTATAAAGAGGGAAGTGTCCGATGGTATTATCGCGCCCGGCTACGAGCCCGAGGCGCTGGAGATTCTGAAGAGCAAGCGCAAGGGAGCATATAACATTGTCGAGATAGATCCCGCCTACGAGCCGGCACCGATTGAGCGGAAGCAGGTATTCGGCGTGACGTTCGAGCAGGGACGCAACAATTTCGTTATCAATGAGGAATTGCTTTCCGACCGCGTAACGGACAGGCGTGATCTCACGCCGGATGCCGTGCGTGACCTGATTGTTGCGCTGATCACTCTCAAGTATACGCAGTCAAATTCCGTATGCTATGCCGTGGACGGACAGGCTATCGGAGTCGGGGCAGGGCAGCAGTCACGCATACACTGCACGCGCCTTGCCGGCGGAAAGGCGGACACATGGTTTCTGCGTCAGCACGATAAGGTGCTGAATCTGCCCTTCCTGCCTTCGTTGGGAAGGCCGGAGAGAGACAATGTGATAGACGGTTACATCAATCGCAATGAGGAGGATGTCTGCGCGGACGGTAATTGGCAGAAGTACTTCACGGAGCGCCCCGAACCGTTTACGGATGCCGAACAAAGGGCTTATCTGGACGGCATTACCGGCGTGTCGCTGGGTTCGGATGCCTTCTTCCCCTTTGCGGACAATATCGAAAGAGCATTCAAAAGCGGTGTGTCCTACGTTGCGGAGCCGGGCGGCTCCATACGGGATGATCTTGTTATCGCAAAGGCCAATGAGTGCGGAATGGTGATGGCATTTACCCACATGCGGCTGTTCCACCATTGATACGGGAGGAGATTGGCATGAAAACGGATATCATGGTTGTCGGCGGCGGCGGCCGGGAGCATGCCGTCATTAAGGCACTGCGGAAAAGCCCGGAGGCAGGCAGAATTTATGCCCTTCCCGGCAACGGCGGAATTGCGGCGGATGCGGAATGCGTGCCGATAAAGGCAACGGACATTCCCGCACTGGTTGATTTTGCGGTCAGCCGTAAAGTAGGATTTGCCGTGGTAACGCCGGATGATCCGCTGGTGCTGGGTGCCGTGGATGCCCTGGAGGCTGTCGGGATTCCCTGCTTCGGACCTCGCGCCGACGCGGCGATTATCGAGGGATCCAAGGCATTCTCAAAGAATCTGATGAAAAAATACGGTATTCCGACCGCATCCTATGAGGTCTTTACCGAAAGGGAGGCTGCGCTTTCGTATCTGGAAACGGTTTCGTTTCCCATTGTCGTCAAAGCGGATGGGCTGGCTCTCGGCAAGGGCGTTATTATTGCCGAGAATCTGCCGGACGCGCAGGCTGCCGTCAATGCCATGATGCTGGACGGTGTATTCGGCAAGAGCGGAGAATGCGTGGTAATCGAGGAATTCCTGACGGGCCCTGAGGTGTCTGTGCTGTCCTTTACGGACGGAAAGACCATTGTCCCCATGGTGTCCTCTATGGATCACAAACGCGCACAGGACGGGGACAGGGGACTCAATACAGGCGGTATGGGTACCATCGCCCCCAATCCGTACTACACGCGGCAGGTTGCCGATATCTGCATGAAAACTATTTTCAAGCCGACGGTTGCTGCCATGAACGCGGAGGGACGCACCTTCAAGGGATGCCTGTACTTCGGACTGATGCTTACGCCGAAGGGGCCGCGGGTGATTGAGTATAACTGCCGTTTCGGAGATCCCGAAACGCAGGTAGTACTTCCGCTCCTGGAGAGTGATCTTTTCGGCGTCATGCGCGCCGTGTCGGAGGAACGCCTGTCCGAAGTTGAGGTCAAATTTTCCGAAAAAAGCGCCGCATGTGTAATCATGGCATCCGACGGCTACCCGTCGCACTACGAAAAAGGCTACTCGATCACGATTCCCGAGGAGACGCGCCCCTATGTTTACTCTGCGGGGACGGCACTGCGGGACGGACAGCTGGTTACATCCGGCGGACGCGTGCTGGGTGTCGGTGCTGTGGCAGATACGCTGCAGGATGCGTTGCGCACGGCCTATGAGCGTGTGAAGACGATTCATTTTGAAAACGAGTATTACCGGCATGATATCGGAGCGCGCGCCTGCGCATGCGGCGGACATGTCGGAGAAGGGAAGTAACGGATGGTATACAGAGTATTCGTGGAGAAACGGGCCGAGCTTGCGGAAGAGGCGGAAAGCCTGTGTGCCGAGCTGCGCAATTTTTTGGGCCTTTCCAATCTGACAGGTGTTCGCCTGCTGAACCGGTATGATGCCGAGGGACTGACGGCCGATGTGTTCGAACAGGCTGTCCGTACCGTTTTTTCCGAGCCGCAGCTGGATGTCGTGTACTCCGAACTGCCGGACGGAGGTGACGCATGCTTCGCGGTTGAGTATCTGCCCGGTCAGTTTGACCAGCGGGCGGATTCGGCGGCTCAGTGCATTCAGCTCATGGCAGGCGGGGAACGCCCCGTTATCCGTTCGGCACGCGTCTATATTTTAACCGGTAATCTGACAGCGGAAGATGTCGCTGCCGTAAAACGGTTTGTCATAAACCCCGTAGAGGCGCGGGAGGCATCGCAGGAGAAGCCCGCAACGCTTGCCATACGCTGTGCCCTGCCGACCGAGGTGGAAAAGCTCACAGGCTTTTGCAGCCTGAATGACGACGGGTTGGCCGCCTTTATCAAAGAGCGCGGACTGGCCATGGATCTGGACGACATCCGTTTCTGCCGGGATTATTTCCGGAGCGAGGAGAGGGAACCGACAATTACGGAAATACGGATGATTGACACCTATTGGTCCGACCACTGCCGCCATACAACCTTCCTCACAACCATAGACAAGGTTGAATTCGAGGATCCTTACCTTGCGGCTGCATGGGATTCCTATGAGGAAACACGCCGCAAGCTCGGGAGAACAAAGCCGAAAAATCTCATGGATATCGCGACGCTTGCCGGAAAATACCTGCATGCTGCCGGAAAGCTGGAAAAGCTGGATGAATCCGAGGAGATAAATGCATGCACGGTAAAAATTACCGTCAGACATGACGGTAAGGACGAGGATTGGCTGCTTCTGTTCAAAAACGAGACGCATAACCATCCGACCGAGATTGAGCCGTTCGGCGGAGCCGCAACCTGTATAGGCGGTGCTATCCGTGACCCGCTGTCCGGGCGGTCTTACGTCTATGCCGCCATGCGCGTGACGGGAGCCGCCGATCCTACCCGTCCCGTGTCCGAGACGATTCCCGGAAAGCTGCCGCAGCGTCGGATTGTGCAGACGGCGGCGGCAGGGTACTCCTCGTACGGCAACCAGATAGGACTTGCCACAGGCATGGTTGACGAGCTGTACCATCCCGGTTATGCGGCCAAGCGCATGGAGATCGGCGCCGTTATAGCCGCCACACCGGCGAAAAATGTTCGACGGGTCTGCCCTGCCCCCGGTGATTCGGTTATTTTGCTGGGTGGCCGTACCGGACGGGACGGGATCGGCGGAGCGACCGGGTCTTCCAAGGCGCATACGGCTCATTCGGTGGAGACCTGCGGTGCCGAGGTGCAGAAAGGAAACGCTCCCGAGGAGCGCAAGCTGCAGCGGCTGTTCCGAAACGGCGAGGCATGTCGGCTGATCAAACGCTGCAATGATTTCGGCGCGGGCGGCGTGTCGGTGGCCATCGGTGAACTGGCGGACGGTCTGGAAATCGACCTGGATGCGGTTCCCCGCAAGTATGACGGTCTGGACGGGACGGAGCTTGCCATCAGCGAGTCGCAGGAGCGTATGGCTGTTGTGGTTGATCCGCAGGATACAGAGCGTTTTCTGGAATTGGCGGCTTCGGAAAACCTGGAGGCAACCGTGGTGGCGCATGTTACGGAAAACCCGCGGCTGGTCATGAACTGGAACGGCCACCGGGTTGTTGACCTGTCGCGCGATTTTCTGAATTCCAACGGTGCGGAAAAGCATACTTCCATTGCTCCGGAGACCCCGAAAGAATATACGAGGGACATCCCGGCGGACTTTGCCGACGGCTGCCTTGCACTGGTCAATGATCTGAATGTATGTTCCCGCCGGGGTCTTTCCGAGCGGTTTGACTCCACGATCGGTGCCGGAACGGTACTTATGCCTTTCGGAGGGAAGGAGCAGAAAACACCCATTCAGGCCATGGTGCAGAAAGTGTCCGTGGAGCATGGGGATACGGATACCTGCAGCTTTATGGCGTGGGGCTATAATCCCTACCTGTCGGAGAGGAGCCCTTTTCACGGCGCTTACCTTGCAGTGGTGGAAAGCGTTACCAAACTGATTGCCACGGGCGCCTCTTTTGAGGATGTGTACCTGACCTTCCAGGAGTATTTCGAGAAACCCGGGCAGGATCCGCGCCGCTGGGGTCAGCCGTTGGCGGCTCTGCTGGGTGCGTTCCGTGCCCAGATGGATCTCGGTATCGCCGCTATCGGCGGAAAAGACTCTATGAGTGGCAGTTTCGAATCTCTGGATGTTCCGCCAACCCTCGTTTCTTTTGCCGTTACAACCGGGCAGGTATCCGACGTTGTGACCAACGACATGAAGGCAGCCGGGCACAAGCTGGTAAAGCTTTCGCCGAGCGTCGGACCGGACGGACTCCCGGTTACGGATTCCCTGCTGACCGTTTGGAACAGAGCAACGGGCCTTATGCGTGACGGAAAGGTATTTGCTGCTTACACACCCACATTCGGCGGTATAGTCGAGGCAGTGTATAAAATGTGCATCGGCAACGGATTCGGATTTGCCTTCGGGGATGCGCTGACTTTGTCGGATCTGTTCGGCTTTTCTGCGGGTACGCTGCTTCTTGAGGTATCGGACAGCACGCAGATACCGGATGCCGACTTTATCGGAAACGTAACCGATGACGGATGCATGACATGGCACGGGGAATCGGTTGCATTTGACAGGCTGAATGCACTTTACGAGGGGCGCCTTGAGGGCGTATTCCCCATGCACGCCGACAGTACCGCCTCCGTTCCCGAGACTATCTCTGCTTCCGGCAGAGCACCTGCGGCTCCTGCCGTGGCCTGCGCACGGCCGCGCGTGCTGATTCCGGTATTCCCCGGCACAAACTGCGAGTACGATTCCGCCCGCGCCGTGTGCGAGGCAGGTGCGGAGGCAGACATTTTCATTGTCAACAACCTGACAGCCGACAGCATCGCCGCAAGCGTTGAGACATTTGCCGCAAAACTGAAGCAGTCAAACATCGTGTTCCTTCCGGGAGGCTTCTCCGGCGGCGACGAACCGGACGGCTCCGGCAAATTCATCATGG
>CAVDLN010000038.1:9851-14687 GCA_963609805.1 Erysipelotrichaceae bacterium
TACGGGAGGAGGTCGGAGACCTTCTGGATAACCGAAACGGCCTGATGTGCGGTATCTGCAACGGATTCCAGGCACTCATCAAGCTCGGACTTGTTCCCTTCGGCAGAATTACGGATACGGATGTATCCTGCCCGACCCTGACGTACAACCGGATCGGCCGCCACCAGTCCAAGTTAGTCCGCATACGGGTTGCATCGAATACATCCCCGTGGCTTGCAGAGACGCAGGTCGGGGACATATACACCGTACCCGTGTCGCACGGGGAGGGACGGTTCCTTGCGAGCGATTCCGTCCTGGACAGCCTGCTTGCCAACGGACAGATCGCAACCCAGTATGTGGATGCGGACGGACATGCCACTATGGACATCCAGTATAATCCCAACGGGTCTGCGTGGGCCATTGAGGGCATTACCTCGCCGGACGGACGTGTTATCGGTAAAATGGGACATACGGAACGGGTAGGCAGAGGTTTGTACCGAAATGTTCCGGGTGAGACGGATATGAAGATGTTTGCGGCAGCCGTCGGATACCTGAAAAAGAGCTGCTGAGAAAATGTGAGAGGTGTTGTATGGCATTCATGACGGATATAGAAATTGCGCAGGCGACGCCGATGCGCCCTATAACGGAAATCGCAAACAAAGCGGGGATAGACGACGAGTATCTGGAATTATACGGAAGATATAAGGCAAAGGTGGATCTGAATCTTCTGAAGGAATCCAAACGGCAGGACGGCAAGCTGATACTTGTGACAGCCATTACACCTACGCCTGCCGGCGAAGGAAAAACCACCACGACGATCGGCTTGGCGGATGGACTGCGCCATATCGGGAAGAACGCGGTTGTCGCATTGCGGGAGCCGTCCTTAGGCCCTGTTTTCGGAATCAAGGGAGGCGCCGCGGGCGGCGGATATGCACAGGTGGTTCCCATGGAGGACATCAACCTGCATTTCACGGGGGACTTTCATGCCATCGGCGCGGCCAACAATCTGCTCGCCGCCATGCTGGACAATCATATCTATCAGGGAAATGCCCTTCAAATCGACCCGCGGCGCATTACATGGCGCCGCTGCGTGGACATGAACGATCGCCAACTCCGGTTTATCACGGACGGACTGGGCGGGAGAGTCAACGGCGTGCCTCGTGAGGACGGATTTGATATCACGGTTGCGTCGGAAATCATGGCGGTTTTCTGCCTGTCCTCCTCCATCGCGGATCTGAAGGAGCGCCTGTCCCGCATAGTGGTCGGGTACACCTATGACGAACAGCCTGTGACGGCAGGCCAGCTCGGGGCAGTCGGAGCAATGGCGGCATTGCTCAAGGATGCCCTGAAGCCGAATCTGGTTCAGACGCTCGAAGGGACTCCGGCGTTTGTTCACGGCGGTCCTTTTGCCAACATTGCGCATGGATGCAATTCCGTGATGGCAACGCGTATGGCCATGAAGCTCGGCGATTACGCCGTTACGGAAGCCGGCTTCGGAGCAGATCTGGGTGCGGAGAAGTTTCTCGATATCAAATGCCGCATGGCAGGACTGCATCCGTCTGCCGTTGTCATGGTCGCCACGGTGCGTGCGCTCAAAATGCACGGAGGACTTGCCAAAACAGACCTCGGCAGGGAGGATCTTGCCGCGCTTGAGGCCGGTTTGCCGAATCTGCTGCGCCACGTATCCAATATTGTCAATGTCTATAAGCTTCCCTGTGTGGTGGCAGTCAACCGCTTCCCGACCGATACGGACAGGGAAATCAATCTTGTTATAGAGAAGTGCCGTGCGCTCGGCGTCAATACCGTTCTTTCCACCGTTTGGGCGGACGGCGGAAGCGGCGGAGCGGCCCTTGCGGAGGAGGTCGTGCGTCTGTGCGAACAGCCGAATGACTTCAGCTTCAGCTACCGGTCCTGCGACGGCATAGAGGAGAAGATTGAAACCATTGTGAGAAGGATATACGGAGGGGACGGCGTGACCTTCGCTCCGACAGCAAAAAAGGATATTGCCCGCCTGACCGAACTCGGGTACGGCGGGTTGCCGGTCTGTATGGCTAAAACCCAGTACAGCTTTTCGGACGATCCCACAAGGCTCGGCGCACCGACCGGGTTTACGGTAACGGTCCGGAAGGTCAAGGTATCTGCCGGCGCAGGTTTCATTGTCGCACTTACGGGCGACATTATGACCATGCCGGGACTGCCGAAGTCTCCGGCGGCGCTACGGATTGACGTGGACGACAACGGCCGCATAAGCGGATTGTTCTAAGGAATAAGCGATTTATCCGACTGCCCATCCGTCCCGGTTTGCTTTCAAATGAAAAAAGAGCGCTGTACCTCCGGTGCGGCGCTCTTTTCGGCGCTGCAGAAAAAAACGTACGAAATCCGCAATACTCAAAATCAGCGGTTTCCGGCGTAATTCGGGTATACAAATTATCCCTGATTCGAATGCGCTTTTTCGGCACATTGGCTCTTGACAAAAAAAGCCGTATCTGGTACAATAGATCGATTAACGATTTGTCGGCTGTCGGCGGGGAACCCCTGCCGCCGGATAAATTGTCGCATCCTCATATATCAATTCGGTGCGGAAAGGAAATCATTCATGTTTTTTCGGCTTTTGAAAAGTGTCCGGGAATACAAACGCCCTGCTTATTTGACACTTGTTCTTATGGTTGGCGAGGCAGTCATTGAGACAATCATTCCGTATATTACTGCCACATTCCTTATAAACAGGATTCAGGAAAAAGGAACTGAGCTGAGCCTGACGGGTGATATTCTGCCTATCGGACTTCTCATGGTCGGATTGGCCATTGTTTCGCTCGGCTGCGGGGGACTCGGCGGCTTTACCTGTGCGAAGGCGTCCTCCGGCTTTGCCAAGAACCTACGGCATGACATTTTCCAGAAGGTGCAGACTTTTACCTTCGCAAATATTGACAAATTCTCCTCGTCCTCTCTGGTTACGCGGATGACGACCGATGTCGCCAATGTGCAGATGTCGTTCATGATGCTGATCCGCACGGCAGTCCGCAGCCCTCTGATGCTGATTTTCTCGGTTATCATGGCGGCTGTTATGGGCGGATGGCTTGCAATGACTTTTGCGGTTGTTATTCCTGTTCTGGCGGTGGGTCTGTTTCTTGTAAGCCGGAAGGCAATGCCGGCTTTTCACAGGGTGTTCCATAAATACGATACGCTGAACGAATCTATCGAGGAAAATGTTCGTGCCATGCGGGTTGTCAAGGGATTTTCCCGTGAGGAATACGAGAAGGAGAAATTTGCCGTTGCGGCGGATGCCATCACGGAAGATTTTACGAAAGCGGAACGCATTGTGGCATACAATACGCCGCTGATGAATTTCTGCATGTATTTCAACATGGTTTTCATCCTGCTGATGGGCTCTCTTTTGGCAATTAAGTATCCGGAAAGCGGTATCAACATAGGTCAGATTTCGGCACTGCTGTCCTACGGCATGTCCATCCTGATGTCTCTGATGATGCTGTCCATGATCTACGTCATGATTACCATGTCTGCCGAGTCCATGCGCAGAATTGTTGAGGTGCTGGACGAGGTTCCCAATATGAAAATCGCATCGAATCCCGTGAAGCGGATTGCGGATGGTTCCATCGACTTTGAGAATGTCAGTTTCAAGTATTCCGAAAAAGCAAAGGCCTATGCACTGTCCGATGTAAACCTTCATATTCCTTCCGGTTCTACGGTAGGTATTATCGGAGGGACAGGTTCCTCCAAATCCACGTTGGTTCAGCTTATTCCGCGCCTTTATGATGTAACGGAGGGAACGCTTCGTGTCGGAGGCGTGGACGTCAGGGATTACGACCTGGAGGTACTGCGCGGCGGTGTCGCAATGGTGCTTCAGAAGAATTTGCTGTTTGCCGGGTCAATCAAGGAAAATCTGCGTTGGGGAAATCCCGACGCAACCGATGAGGAACTGGAAGAGGCATGCCGGCTGGCACAGGCAGACGAGTTTATCCAGTCCTTCCCGGATAAGTACGACACGCATATTGAACAGGGAGGCGCTAATGTCTCCGGCGGGCAGAAACAGCGTCTGTGTATCGCGCGTGCCCTGCTTAGGAAGCCGCGGATTCTGATACTTGACGATTCGACATCGGCCGTGGATACCCGCACGGATGCGCTGATACGGGCAGGGTTTACGACCTACATACCCGAAACGACAAAGATAATCATAGCGCAGCGCATAGCATCCGTCGAAAATGCCGACATGATTCTGGTTATGGACGGCGGCAGGGTGGCCGATATTGGTACGCATGCCGAGTTGATAGCGCGCAGTCCTATATACCGCGAGGTGTATGAGCAGCAGACAAGAGGAGGCGAGCAGGATGAAGCATAATCCGAAATTTCAAGGCAGTGAGAATGCAGCCGGAATGCAGCAGAAGCGCAAGCTGAATAAGGATGTCCTGGGACGCACGGTTCATATGATGTGCGATTACTACCCGGTTTTGGTTCCGGTTTCCGCCGCATGCATTGTGCTTTCCGCCATTGTAGCGGTTATCCCTTCGATTTTCCTGCAGCAGGTAACCGATGTCATCGACCGCTGCCTCACCGACGGAACTCCGTGGGAGACGGCACGCGGCCAGATTGTCCCTAAGGTCATGCTTCTGGTATGCTTTTATGTGCTGTCCATCATTGCCGTAACGGTAGAGACGCAGCTTGCGGCTGTTATTACGCAGGGCTTTCTGGGAAAGATGCGCAAGACCATGTTTAACCGCATGCAGAATTTTCCCATCCGCTATTTTGACACGCACAAGCATGGCGACATCATGTCCTATTATACAAATGATATCGACACGCTGCGTCAGCTTGTCGGTCAGTCGCTGCCGACTCTGATTC
>CAVDLN010000039.1:0-14563 GCA_963609805.1 Erysipelotrichaceae bacterium
GAGGGATACAGAACGGACGGAGAAGGAAAGCTGCTCCGGGACTGAGTCTCCTATATGCACATGGAAAGAGCGGATCGACTGCTGTCGACCCGCTCTTTTTGGGGGAAAACGTCGATTATGCCCGCGCCACGCCGCTTTCCCGCGCGGCTGCCATGACGGCATCCGCCACGGCGCGCGACACGCCCCGGTCCAGGGCGGAGGGAATAATGTTGGTCTCGGTCAGCGCGTCGGCGGGAATATAAGCGGCAAGCGCCTGCGAGGCGGCCGCCTTCATTTCCTCGTTGATGCGGGAGGCCCGGCAGTCCAGCGCACCGCGGAAAATACCGGGGAAGGCAAGAACATTGTTGATCTGGTTCGGGTAATCCGAGCGTCCGGAGCCGACAACCCGCGCACCTGCCTCCAGGGCGAGCTCCGGCATAATCTCGGGGACAGGGTTTGCCATGGGGAACACGATTGCATCGCGGGCCATGGAACGCACCATATTCTGCGTAACAACGCCGGGAGCCGACACACCGATAAACACATCCGCGCCGCGCAGGCAGTCCGCCAGATTTCCCGTCAGGCGGCGGGGATTGCTCAGTGCCGCCATTTCCTCCTGTGCCGGATTGTTCTCCGGTTTTCCCGCATACAGAGCGCCGTAGCGGTCAACCATGGTAAGATCCAGTACGCCCAGGCGGAGCAGGTGACGCCCGATGGAAATGCCTGCCGCACCCGCGCCGTTGATGACAACGCGCACCTGTCCGATCTCTTTGCCTACCACTCTGAGGGCATTGAGCATGGCGGCGGCAACAACGACAGCCGTGCCGTGCTGGTCATCGTGGAAAACCGGGATATCGCAGACTTCCTGCAGCCGCCGCTCGATTTCGAAGCAGCGCGGCGCGGCGATATCCTCCAGATTGATGCCGCCGAAGCTCCCCGCCAGCAGGGACACCGTGCGCACGATCTCGTCCGGATCCTTGGAGCGGATACACAGCGGGAAGGCATCCACATCCGCGAATGCCTTGAACAGGGCGCATTTCCCCTCCATAACCGGCATGCCCGCCTCGGGCCCTATGTCGCCCAGACCCAGCACAGCGGTTCCGTCGGTGACAACCGCCACCAGATTGGAACGTCTTGTCAGTGAGAAGGACAGCTCGGGATTATCCCGGATGGCAAGGCAGGGAGCCGCTACGCCGGGCGTATAGGCAAGGGACAGATCCTCACGCGTCTCCAGCGGGCAGCGTGCGACAACCTCTATTTTCCCGTTCCACTCGGCATGCCTGCGCATGGCCTCCTCGTTAAGACGGCTCTTTTCCATGGTTTGTCCTCCTCCGTTTTTTTCTTCTGTTTTCAGTTCTTCTTTTTCCGCAGCAGCGCGGCGACAATCCATGCGGCCGCAGCAACAGCCAGCGCGGCAAGCACAACCAGAATAATCACCGTCTTTGACGAACCCTCTTTTTCGGAATCCGTTCCGGTCTCCGACGCGGCAGTCGCCGACGTCTCCGGGGACTGCGCCGTCTCGGTCACTGCATTGCCGGACGTTTGCTGCTCAGCCGCCGGAATCTCGAATTCGTGACTTGCCTCCCCGTCCTCAAAGACAACCGTAACCGTATGCTTCCCTGCCGGGAGGGATGCCAGCAGTGATGCGCTGATCTCAATGCTCTGCCCGTCCTCGCTGATTTGGCAGCTGTCGGACTCCTGATTGTCGATGCGGAATCCGGTAATGACGCCCGCAGCGGCCTGCAGCCGCAGTCCGTCCGAAGCCTCCGCGTCCCATGTTTCGCTGCCGGACACGGTATATTCCACGGGATCCTCCTCGTACGGTTCGGTGTCCATGGCTCTCAGCCAGGACAGAATCACTTCATTGTTGTGGACTCTCATGAAGTTGTTTCCGATTGCCGTGGCGGCATTCTTCACCTTGTTGACGGCACCCTCGAAGCTGAGGGAATCCTCTGTCCCGAAGAGCATCTGCGCCGCCACCTCGCTGAGTGCCTCCGCGTTGTTGTCCTGAATCAGGGGATGCTGTTCCAGCGCGTCTCCCGTGTATCCTATAGCGGTAAGCCCCGCCCGCAGCACATTGTCCATATACTTGCCGGCGATCATCCGATAAATGTTCAGCAGGCTTCCGTATGTCGCAACGCCTACCCCGTACTCCTCGGAAAGCGTATCGGAGGTTGCCTCGTCGTACATTTCCCGGTAGGTATCCGAACCGAGAACCTCATCCGCAACCGCATTGCCCGTTGTGGCACCGTCGGCAGCCGGCGTCGGCAGCACCTCGGTTTTCCATGCATCGGACAGAGGCGTATCCGCTCCCTTACTCTCAACGTACTGCTCCGCCCAGTTGTAGAAAAACAGCATGACCGCAAGCGGTTTGATTGAGGAACAGCTTCCCGCGCCCTTGACAAAGGCCGCCACCGTCGCGTCATCCTCCCCTATCAGGAGAGACGTTGCCTCCGTAACCGCCTGTTCATAGGAAGAGGCGTACACCTCCCGTGTCGGAACCAGACTGCTCATGCTCTCGAACAGACCGAGCAGGTAATCCCGCTGCGTGATGCTTCTTTCCGTGTCCGGAACGAGGGAAATGCCGCCGTCCTCGCCGACACCCAGTGTCAGAGCCTGAAAATTATCCGGATCCTGCGCCGTTGTATAGGACTGATATACGGCGGGATTGAGCTCGGCAAGGAGTGCCAGCATTCTTTCCTTGGTTTCCGCATTGTGGACGTCAAGTTCCGCATCCTGCCCGTAGCGTTCAAATCCCCATTGTGCGAAGGGCATCATCGGGACGGGATCGTAATCGGAGAAATAGTTGTGGATTCCGTTGTACTGCTCTCCCCGCGGGTACAGGGACGACGACACGGTCAGCGGGGTGCCGAATGTGTAGTCATAAATGTTCTCCGGCTGTACGGTCAGCCCGATATAGCCCGTGGGATCCTCAACCAGAGCCGCGCCGATCAGATTCGCAACGCCCGCTCCTCTGCTGTACCCGGCCGTCCATACCTTGACCGTCTTGCCCGCAAAGGCATCGGCATGGTTCGCAACGTACTCCTTTGTGAACTCCAGTGCGATGTTGCGTCCCTGCCGGAATCCCTCATGCAGACCGCCCGCGCCTACGTTGAAGTTTCCGCCCCATTCCGCCTCATATCCGGCGCTCCGCGGAACGATGGCAAGCAGAACGGTATCCCCCAGATCCTTGTACGCGACCGCTACGCCGAGGGTATTCATCTGCATCTTTTCCCGGTAGTATTGGTTCACCTCAATATCGGTAAACCCGATCTGACTCAGAAAATCCTGTACATTCCTGCTCTTTTCCGCATAATCCACGTCCTTGCTGCTGATAGAGGACGCGGCCAGCACCATGGAAATAACGGCAAGATGCAGGTCTGTCTCATATGACGACTTCTCAAAAAAGCTGTCGGAATACACATAGGAATCCGTAAGATCGTGATCGTTGTCATGTGCCCAGAAATGAATCGTTCCCTTTATGTACTTGCTGCTGTTACTGCTCTCGCTGCCGCTCTCATTCTGCGCTGCGGCCGCCGACAGGCACGCTCCCGCGGCTATTGCGACAGTCAGAACTGCCGCGCAGATTCTCCCTGCAAGTTTCTTGAATGCTCCCATTACACTCTCTGTCCTTTCCCGATCGGAAACCGCCCGCATGCGGGGTGGTTTTTCCGTGCTTTGTCAATATGTTCCCACGGCGTTACATTGTATCACATTTTGCCGGATTATTCAATACCGGAACGGTTCTTTTCATGGTGTGTTTGTGCAAGAACTTTGCCTGCCCGACATCGGTTTTCCCGTCATTATTCCCATAGGGCCGCCCGCTGCACGGCTGTGCCGCTGTGCAGCGTCAGCCTGAGCCGCCCCGTCCCCATGCAGGGAGGTGCGGACGGCAGGCTGTCCGGGTCAAGAAATGCGGCTGCCGACTCGTCGGCAAAGCAGATGTAGCGTGTCCTCCCGGACAGCACGCAGGAAAAGGACTGCCTGGCCTTCGGTCCGTGTGCACCGTAAATTACCGCCTCACTGTCCGATGTCAGCCTGCCGGCCGTGTCCGCCAGCCCGGATTCGGATACGGCACTGCCGCAATACGTTACCGCTCCGTCGCGTCCCGCGATATGCAGCAGCAGGACAGGCTGTGCCGATCTCTCCAGCCGATCCGTATACAGTGTCAGCGCAACGCCTCCTCCACCGGTATCAAAAGCGGTCAGCTGTTCCCCCGGCTCAAAAAGGTATACCTCTGCATTCCACAGCTGCGCCTCCTGCACGCAGGCAAGCATCCGATAGTAGTCCTCCGCTGTGTCGGGGTGCGGGAGCCACAGTGCACGCACTGTCGCAGACGTAAAGGCGCGCCGCAGGGATCCCGCTGTCCGTGTGTGAAAATGCGTCAGCATCAGCGCGGAAATCTCCGTCGCACCCAGCGACTCCGCCTCCTCCAGCGCGGCATTCAGCGCCGTGCGGCTCCCGTCCGTCAGGTCGCAGATAACCGCCTCCCGCCCCCGTACCAGCACCAGCGCCTCGGAGGAGGATGTCGGGCGGATATAGGATGTCAGTACTTCGTCCGCGCAGATCCGCGCGGGCAGGCACGCCAGCAGAAGCACTGCCGCCCACCCCGCCGCAGCCGGCAAAAGCGCGGCAGCCCGCACTTTGCGCGGCAGATCCAGAAACAGCCACAGCAGCAAAAGCAGCGTGACGGCCAGAATCAGCGCGCGGATTGCATCTGCCGTCCGCGGCCGGTTCAGCGAAACCACCGCACCCGACGGCTCCGCCATCCATGCCGCGGCGTCCCCCATCAGGCCGCACACGCGGCGCAGGGCCGGAAGCAGCACCGTCTCTCCGATCCACTGTCCCGAAAGCGGAATCGCAAGCAGCGACGCGGCAATCACGAACCCGCACAGCGGCGTCAGAAGCAGCGTGGCAAGCGGAGACCACAGGCTGACCGTCCCGGCGGACAGCGCGGTAATCCACAGAGAAAAAGTCATGGCGGCAAAGCCGGAGAAGAGCGCCGCGGGGACGGCGGCCGCCCGTGCGGTCACGGCAGTCACGGCCCGATAAAGCTTTCCGCGCTTTTGCGCGGTTTTGCCGTTCCTTCCCGGTTTTCCGCCCCGCAGTGCGGCGGGAACGGTCAGCAGTCCCAGTGTTGCCGAGAAGGACATCCAGAAACCCGCATCCGCAACGGCGCAGGGAGAAATACCCGGAATCAGTGCGCCCGCCAGTCCCAGCGACGTAAGCGGATCGGCAGACGACGCGCAAAGCCGGGAAAGATACACAAACCCAAGCATCACGGCGGCGCGGGTCGCGGAAGGCGGAAATCCGAGCAGAGTCAGATAGCCGACGACGGACACCGACAGCAGAACGGCCTGTGCGCGGCGCGGCACACGCAAAAGGGACAGAAGCAGTGCCAGCATGCCGAACAGGAGCGTCAGGTGAAGTCCGCTGACGGCCAGCAGATGCGACACGCCCGCGCGGGAGAAATCCCTGCGCAGCGTCGGCGCCAGATCGCCCCGTTCGCCGAGCAGGAGGGCGGATGGCAATCCCAGCCCGTCCGCGCCGACGGCAGCCTCCAGCCGCGCCGCCAGCCGCCGCCGCAGATTCCCGATTCTTACCGAAAGCATATCGGTCTGTTCCGCCGTAACGGTGCAGTCGTTCTCGTCCCCGGACAGAAGCCCTACGGTGTATCCGTCCCCGCTGAGGGATACCGCAAGGTCCCCGGCTGCCTCCTCTGTGGTTACCGCCTGCGCACGCAGAACCACCTCGTTTCCCGGCTGAAGGTTCGCGGCATAGGTGCACAGCAGGTAGGCACGGGCGGGACGCGGGAATCCCCCGACTTTCTCCCCCTGCACCGAGCGCAGAATCAGTCCGTAGGCGGTAAGCTGACTTCCTCCGCTCAGCCGTTCGGAAACCACGGCGCGCACCTCCCATACAGGAGCCCCCGCCGCATCGGGCAGATCCGGTTCCGATTCCCCCGTATCGTCCCTATCGTCCTCTGCCGCGGCGGATGCGGACACGTCCGCCGATCCGGGAAAGGAGGACGGCGTAATCCTGCCGGCAAAATACGCGCCGCTGTTGAGAAGCGACAGTGCGGCGCAAAGCACGGCGATCCCGGCAGTCAGGGGCCGGCGGACGTTTTTTTGCCGGAATCTGCGAAGGAAAAGGCAGGACAGCAGCAGCGCGGCGGAAATACCCGCGCAGATCCCGCCGAGGATCAGCGTTCTGCGCCCGTCCGACCCGAAAGCAGCCCACGCCAGCCCTTCCGCCAGCATCCAGACAGCACACAGGCAAAACAGCGGGCGGTTGTGTCCGATGTTCATTTCCGTGCCTCCTTTCCGGGTTGTCTTTTCTCGGTGCTTTCCTCACCCGCGCCTCGCGGAGGGTGCTTTCCCCGTCCGCGCCGCGTCCGGCTTGAAATACTCATACAGGAAACAGGGGATCATGCCGTTGTACAGTCGGCGGACATGGTCTGCCTGCCGTCCGTACAGCCGTTCGAATCGGGGATGGGACGTCAGAATGTACACCTGCCACGGGTACAGCGCGGGGAATGTCCTGCCGAGCTGACGGTACAGCGTCTCTATTTCTTCCCGCTCCCCCATGCGCTCACCGTAGGGCGGATTGCACAGCACGGTTCCGCGTCTGTCCAGCCGCTGAATCCGGCGGGCATCCGCCTGAAAGATGTTCAGGTGCTGCTCTACGCCCGCGCGCAGGGCGTTCTCGTATGTCGTGTCCAGTATATCCTCGTCAATATCGGAAGCATACGCCTCATAGCGGCTGTCGGTGCGCACGGCCGCCCGTGCCGCCTCCCGCGCATCCTCCCAGAGCCTGCGGGGCAGGCACGGGAACTGTTCCCCGGCGAAATTGCGTCCGAGTCCCGGCGCGCGCCCGGTGGCAATCATGGCCGCCTCGATGGCGATGGTGCCGGACCCGCAGAACGGATCCCAGAGCAGCGTATCCTCCCGCGGACGGGCTGTCATGGCAATGGCGGCGGCAAGCGTCTCCCGCAGGGGAGCGGCGCCCGCGGCGGGACGGTAGCCGCGCTTGTGCAGCGCCACGCCGCTGGTGTCCAGCATCAGCGCCGCCGTATCCTTGAATATAAAGAATTCAATCTGATACTTTACGCCGGTTTCACGGAACCAGTCCTCGCGATAACTCCGCTTCAGCCGCTCCACAACCGCCTTTTTGACAATGCTCTGGCAGTCCGGTATGGAAGTCAGTGCCGAACGGATGGAATGCCCCTTGACCGGGAAAGCGTCCTCCCTCCCGATCCATTCCTCCCACGGAAGTGCGTTTGTGCCGTCAAACAGCTCCGTAAAGGTATGTGCCGGAAAACAGCCCAGCCGGATAAACACCCGTTCGGCACAGCGCAGGGACAGGTTGGCACGGGCGACATCGGCCTCCTCCCCTTCGAAGGCAACGCGCCCGTCCATCGTTTCAATGCGGCGCAATCCGAGCGCGTCGATTTCCTCGCCGACCTGCTTTTCAAGGCCGAACATACAGGTGGCAACCAAGGTAAGCTTCATGTGTATTCCCTTCCGGGTGACGGATCTTTCGGGTTTCGTCACACAATATTCATGAATTTTTTATGGTAAGCGTAATGCCCATTCACAGGGCTGCGGTATACTGCATTTATCATAATATATCGCAAAGCAGCGGAAACAGCGGAGACAAAACATGAAAAGAAACAATCGTCATCTCTACCATCGCATATATCATCGTACGGGAGTGCGGAAAGCGGGCGGAATCCTGCTGGCACTCGCTCTGGCGGCGGGACTCCTGTCCGGCTGCCGCGAAAGTGACCTGCCCGTCATAAACAACGAAAGCGGCGGAACCGGAACGGATGCCGACTCATCGGGCGGCTCGCTGGTATCCCCCGACACAGCTCCCGCGCCGGAGGAAATTTCCGATGCCAGAAGCGGCAGCTACAGTGCCGCTACGGCGGCGACCGTCACACTGACGGGAGACAGCGCCTCCGTCAGCGGAAGCGGCGTCAGCGTATCCGGCTCCGCCGTCACCTTTACGGCGGCGGGAACCTACCTTGTCAGCGGCAGTCTGACAGACGGTCAGCTGATTGTGGACACGGCAGACACCGAGAAAGTCAAGCTGGTGCTCAACGGCGTGTCGGTATCCTGCTCGACGGGTCCCGCAGTGCTTATTCTCAGCTCTCCCAAGAAAACCATCCTTTACACGGCAGCAGATTCCGTCAACCTTCTCTCCGACGGAAGCGGGTATATCACGGAGGAATCGCAGCAGACGGAAGGTGAACTGTACCCCAACGCCTGCGTGTATTCCGGCGATGATCTGAAGCGGGACGGAGAGGGGATCCTGCGGATTACGGGCAATGCCGACAAGGGAATCAATACCCGGGACGATCTTGAAATCGCCGGCGGGACGCTGGTCGTGACCAGCCGCGGCACAGCCGTGCGCGGAAACGACTCGGTGGATGTGACCGGCGGAACCGTAACGCTGACCGTGTCCGAGGAAGGCGACGGGCTGAAATCCGCCCAGACGGAGAAGGACGGGAAAGGGTATATAGCCATCAGCGGCGGAACCCTGTACATTACATCGATCGGCGACGGGATCAGCGCGGCCACGGATCTGACCGTGAGCGGCGGAACCATCGTTATCACCGCCAAGGACGCAGGCGGGGAGGAACTGACCGAATCCAAGACCGACAGCGGCAGCGGCCGCGGCGGATTCGGAGGCTTCGGCGGCGACGGGAACAGCAGCAAATCCTCCATCAGCGCCAAGGGACTGAAAGCCGCCGGTACCGTCACGGTTGCAGGCGGGAAGCTGACCATTACATCGGCGGACGACGGCATCCATGCCGACGGCGGTCCTGCAGGGCGGTGAGGCATATATCCGCTCCGGGGATGACGGCGTCCACGCCGACAGAATTCTGACCCTGTGCGGCGGCAGCTATGAAATCGCGCAGAGCTACGAAGGATTGGAGGCGGCGCAGATTACGCTCAGCGGCGGTAAGACACGAATCACCGCCTCGGATGACGGCATCAACGCCTCGAACGGCACGACCGGCGGCATGGGCGGCGGCATGGGCGGCGGCATGGGCGGATTCGGCGGCGGGGGACGCCCCGGCGGAGGGAGCATGGGCGGACGCCCGGACGGCCAATCGGGCAGTCAGTCCTCCGGGGACACGTCCGGCTCCGGCACATCCGCTGCGGGTGCGTCGGATCTGACGCCTCTTCTGACAGTCAGCGGCGGGTATACCGTGGTATATGCGTCCGGCGACGGCATCGACTCCAACGGAAACATCGTGATGACCGGCGGAACTCTGCTGGTGTTCGGGCCGACGGACAACGGCAACGGCGCCATCGATTACGGCGACGGAAACTGCAGCATGACCATATCGGGCGGAACGCTGCTTGCGGTCGGCTCCAGCGGCATGGCCGAAACGGCGGACAACAACGGGCAGGCGGTGTTTGACTGCTCCTTCCGCTCCTCCGTTGCATCGGGAACAAATATCGGTCTGTGCGATTCCGACGGGAATCTGATCTGCGGCTACTGCCTGCCCAAGAACATCAGCTCCGTGGTGTTCAGCTCTCCCGCGCTGACTGCCGGGGAGACATTCACGCTTGTGCAGGGCGGAACCGCCTCGGCGGACGGGGACGGCGTTCTGGATCTGTCCTCGTGGACGGGCTACAGCACCGTCGGTTCCCTCACGGCGAAATAAACGGCTGCGCGGCCGGAAAAACGGATAGCAGAGGGGAACCTTCCGAGGAAAGTTCCCCTTTTTTTACCGTTTATCTGAATTCGCTTCCGTCCGCGCGGAGAAAGCCCGTGCGCAGAATCCGATACCAGCACACATCCGGGTGCGCCGTATCCCCGAGCATACCCAGCTTTTCACGCAGCGCGCTTACAAGGAACTCCGGGCTCAGGCTGGCGTTTCCTCCTGCCGCCAGCACCGCATGGACGGTCATGATACCGTCCGCGTCCCGGGCTGCCCGGATTTCCCGGACAAGCGGCAGAATGTCGATTTCCCTGTCGCCCGACTTTGTCCTTTTGGTCATGACAATCGGATCTCCGCCGGGTGCGAACAGCGCCTCGACCGCCTCGGCGGAAACCGATGCCGTACCGGGATCGGAGATTGTTACGGTATAGACCGCATACGCGATATCCGCAAAGGCGGTCGTCGGAATATACACCTCGGACACCTGCATTTCGTCTGTCAGTTCGGCATTGAGCTGATCCCGCATCTCCTCCGGCGTGATGGCACGGTCAACTCTCAGGTCCACCATTTCGTGCGTCCCTTCCGTCCCGACCGACAGCGGTATGCCGAACACGATTTTGCTGTGCGGATTGAAGCCCTGCGTATACCACATGGGTATGGACGCACGCACGAGAACCCGCTGCCATGTGCGCTGCAGGTCAAGATGGGAGAAAAACTGCAGGTTTCCCACCTTGGAAAACACCACGCGGTAGGTGACGGGCTCCGGCAGAAGCGGGCGGTCGAATTTGGAAACAGGATGTCTCATACTTTTTTCGGACAGCATGTCCGCTCACCTCCCAGTCGGTTGGCGCCGCATCCGGCGCATTTCTCACGGCAATTCGGCGTGGTGACACCCTCAAAAGCCTTTGCGCGCTCCCTTTTCAGGAACGCCTTTGTTACGCCGCAGTCGATTACATCCCACGGAAGCACCTCGTCCAGCCCGAACCGCCGGTTGGCATAAAAGGCAGGGTCTATACCGACCGCGTCAAAAACCTCCATCCACTTGTCATAGTCAAAATATTCGCTCCACGCGTCGAATTTGAATCCGCGGCGGCACGCCTCATACAGGGCGGCGGACAGGCGGCGGTCTCCGCGCGCAAGCACCGCCTCAATGACGCAGGTGCGTGCATCATGGTGATTGTACTTCACCTTGCGGTCCTTCACGCAGGAGCCGACATACTCCTGCTTGCGCAGCATTTCCTCCAGCGTGTCCTGCGGCTCCCACTGAAATGCCGTAAAGGGTTTGGGAATAAAGGGGGACACGCTGATGGTCACCTGCGGCTGGCGTCCGCGCGGACGGTTCGGATTCTTATAGAATTCACTGACCACCCGATGTGCCAGCTCCGGAATCTCGGCAAGGTCCTCGTCGGTTTCGGTAGGATGTCCCTGCATGAAGTATAGCTTGACCTGCGTTTTTCCGGCGTCAAACGCCACGTTTACCGCACGCATCAGGTCTTCCTCATACAGGTTCTTGTTGATGACGTCCCGCAGCCGCTGGCTGCCCGCCTCCGGTGCGAATGTAATCGACGAGGCCCGGATGGAGGCGACCTTGTCCATCAGCTCCTTGGTAAAGGAATCCGCCCGCAGGGAAGGAAGCGACAGGCTGACCATGTTCGGATCGGTCCACGCCAGCAGCTTGTCCGTCAGCTCGTCAATGCGGGTGTAATCGCTGATGGACAGCGAGGACAGGGTCAGCTCCTCATATCCAGAGGTATCGAAAATGGCGCGCGCCTGGCAGTTGATGACATCCGGCGTTTTTTCACGCACCGGACGATAGGTCATGCCCGCCTG
The DNA here is from genome assembly GCA_963609805.1 of Erysipelotrichaceae bacterium. Taxonomy (GTDB): domain Bacteria; phylum Bacillota; class Clostridia; order Oscillospirales; family CAG-272; genus CAMEON01. Next base: position 11,486 of record CAVDLN010000039.1, read on the forward strand.
ACAGAATCTGCAGCCGCGGATGCATCCGCGCCCCACCTCGACCGTGATGCGGTCCTGCACCGTTTCAATATACGGCATGACCACCTGCTCCGGGTACAGTCCCCGGTCCAGATCTGTCACAATACGCTTGGTCACAACGGCGGGAACATCCGGATAACGGGGTGTATAGCTGCGTACGGTCCCGTCCTCGTTATACGCCACGTCGTACAGCGACGGCACGTATACCCCTTGAATCGTGGCTGCGGCGCGGTGCAGGAACGCCTCCCGCGTATAGCTACCCTCGTCGCGCATGGTAATGTACAGCTCCACAATTTCCGGAAGCATATCCTCGCCTTCCCCGATGTTGAACAGATCGAAGAAATCCGCGACCGGCTCCGGGTTGTAGGAGCAGGGGCCGCCGCCGATGACCAGCGGATCCCCCTCCCCGCGCTCGCGCGCCCAGATCGGGACACGTCCCAGCTCCAGCATGTTCAGCACGTTGGTATAACCCATCTCGTACTGCAGCGTGAATCCGATAAAATCGAACTCCGACAGCGGATCCCCGCTTTCGACAGCCGTCAGCGGCAGGTCAAACTCGCGCATCTTCTCCTGCATATCCACCCACGGGTCGTATACACGCTCGCACCAGATGCGCTCGTGCAGATTCAGGCAGTGATACAGGATACGCACGCCGAGGTTGGACATGCCGATCTCATAGGTATCCGGAAAGCAAAAGGCAAATCTTGCCGCGATTTTTGTTTTGTCCTTGATGGTCTGACCGTATTCTCCCCCGGCATACCGTCCGGGTTTCTGAACAGAGGTCAGGATCATTCGTTTTTCATTCTGATTCATGGAAAAAGGAATCCTCCTTATGTGCCGCTGCCGTCCGATGCGCTGTGACGCACATGCAGCGCGGCAGGTAGGCAGGAAAGCCCGGCTGTCACGGCATGCCACAGGCAGCAGAGAAGCGGAAGAATAGATATCGGAAGCCCGACGGCAGGCAGGACGGCAGCCAGTCCCCCCGCCGCAAGCATCCACAGCCAGCTGAACAGAATGCCGACCCGGTTAGCCCGGTGAATGCGGCGGCAGGCAAAGTAGCCGCGCAGAATATCCGTCCCCTCCCGTACAGACACGATGCCGCCGGAACGCGGCGCATACAGGCGGCTGCTGTTTCGCGGGCGAACAAGACCGACGGACAGATCCTGCTGCCCGCCTTCCGCAAACAGCGGGTAGGATTCCGCAAGCGGATCATAGGACAGTACCGACACGCGGCATCCGAGCGACCGCAGCCGTTCCGCCATAAGCGGGAACGCCGGCTCAATCCGCAGACCGCTGATGCATGCCACCCGGAAGCATCGGTCGTAAGCTATGTACAGCACCCTGTCGTCGGGCTGCTTTTTGTAGGACGCCATGGCCTCCTCGGACGGGAGACGTACGCCGTGCCCCGCCAGCGCATCATGGGAGCCGAGCATGACCTCAACGGTGCCGTCGGATGCGGTGTCGGTCATGTACAGGCACAGAAATTCCGCGCCGCTCTCCGCCGTCTCCAGCCGCACGGCATCCAGCTCCTCCCGCGGGATCGGATCGCCGTATCCCGCCAGCGGGCAGTCCAGCAGTGCGAACAGCCTGTGTGTCATGCGCAGCCACTCGTCCGCCCGCCTGTCCCCGCGAATAGTGACCTCATTGGGCGACACGGGGGAGAGCACCATTCCGTCCGGCAGAATGAAATGGGTATGCGCCGCATTCTTTTTTCCACGCCATTCCGTCGTTTTCGCGGGAGCGTACCGCTCCGGCACCGACTCGCCGAGAACGGCGCAGCCTTCCCTGCTCAGCGCGCGGTTTTCCGCGGCATAGGGAAGCGTAACCGACAGGATATAGGCCCCCGGCAGGCAGGCAAGATACGCGGCGGTAAAGTGCGGCAGCGCATCCTGCAGCAGCGTTCCGCCCAGCAGAACGGAAACCGCGGCCGCGGCTATAGCCATCAGCATAGCGGTCGGCATAAGGTAATTCAGGTGCGACAGGCAGCCGCAGTAACGGTTGACAGCCGCGAAGAAGTTCGGAATGCCGGAGGTGCGGCAGAGTCGGAGCGTGAGCGGAGCGTTCCGCCCGGCATCGGCATGCTCCGCGGCATCGGAAATTTCAATATCGTCCGTGCGGCCGTCCGTCCTCGTACCGGGTGCGGCAGACATCGTAATGACCGTCCGGGCACGCCCGGAGGACACGATGCGGAAGCTGCGCCGTTCGGCAAGCAGGGAGAGCAGGTCGCACAGGCAGGTCAGCGTCAGCAGGAGCAGTGCCGCCCCGCAGAACAGCGGGACTGTCTTCCCTCCTCCGACGGCCGCCAGGGAGATCAGCGTATGCAGTGCCGTTACGCACAGTGCCATGCCGGGAACGGCATAGCGCACCGGCTCGAAGTCCCACAGGCTGCGCAATCCCAGACCAAGACGGTGCAGAGAGGGGGCTGAGAACAGGAGCAGCAGGGCAACGCCCAGCAGCGGGTACGCATACCCCGCCGTAAAGCCGGCCGAACCTGCCATGTGCAGACGCGGCAGCATATCATACAGGATACCGCACAGGCATCCGATGCCGGCGGCCGCCAGGCGCACCAGCGCCATCCGGTAAGCGGAACGGTAGCGCCGCATGACATCCTCCGTCATGGCGGAGCCCGTGTACTCACTGCCGCGGTAGGCTGTGGGAACGGTATTCCGCGTGCCCACATGCTCCTGCCGCATTTTGCCGCGAAGGAAGGCATCCGCTTTGTCGGAGCCGCCCCGCGTGCGTCTCAGTTCGTCCTCGTACCCGAGATCCATGTACAGTTCCGTATCGCCCGATACGGGGCTTTCCCCGTTTTCGGATTCGTCCCGCGTCCGGCGCGCAGTGTCCGTACCGCGGACGGAATCCTGCGGTTCGGACGATGCCGCCTGCGCCGTACCCTTCCGTGCGCGGGCGGGTTCGCGTCCGATTTCGGGGTCGTCCAGCGGGGACGGCCTTGCCCGCCGATTCCGGTTTATGTCCAGTCCTATCGCAAGCGGATCCTCCCGATCGGCCGCCGACGAAGCTTCGGACGCTGCCTGCTGCTGCGGGACAGTCTCCGCGGCA
>CAVDLN010000040.1:0-7348 GCA_963609805.1 Erysipelotrichaceae bacterium
GACATTATACGCAGCGGCGGATTGGTCGTTTTTCCCACGGAAACGGTATACGGATTAGGTGGGGACGCCACGAATGCGGAGGCGTCCCGCCGCATATATGCCGCAAAAGGGCGTCCGTCTGACAATCCGCTTATCATTCATGTAGCATCCCCTGCCGATACGCCCAAGTATGCCGTAACGGATGCGCTGTATGAGCGCCTTGCAGATGTATTCATGCCCGGTCCTCTGACGGTTATCATGAACCGCAGGCCGATTATTCCTCTTTCCACAACGGGGGGACTTGAAACCGTAGCGGTGCGATGCCCCTCCCATCCCGTGGCGCATGCGCTGATCGAGGCGGCCGGGGTCCCGATTGCGGCTCCTTCCGCCAATCTGTCCGGCAAGCCGTCCCCAACCTGCGCTGCCCATGTAGCACAGGATATGGATGGCCGCGTAGATATGATTATAGACGGCGGCGACAGCGAAATAGGACTCGAATCTACGATTGTCAAGTTAGACAGGGACGAGGAAGGCGAGTATCTGACACTCCTTCGTCCCGGCGGGATCACATATGATGCGCTGTGCTGTGTCTGGAGCCGCGTTGTCGTTGCGCCGGCAGTCACCGAACTGCTGTCCGCAGATGTGCGTCCGCTCTCTCCCGGCATGAAATATAAGCATTATGCACCGGCTACGCCGGTAGTTCTGCTGGACGGATCGCCGGAGGATGTCCTCGCCTATCTGCAGCAAAGGCAGCAGGTTGAACCATGCGCTATTCTGTGCTATGACGAGGAGATCCCGTTTCTTCGTCCCGAGCGGCTACTCCCCGTCGGCGCAAGGGACGACCTTGCAACTCATGCGCATACGCTGTTCTCACGCCTGCGTGAATCCGACAGTCTTCATGCGAATGTCGTGTATGCCCATCTGCCGCCGCGCAGCGGACTGGGCCTGGCACTGTACAACCGCATGATCCGTGCGGCAGCTCACACCGTAAGAAAGGTGTAGTGTCAATCGTTCTGAAGCATACGTCAGGTACGCAATCCAATTATTGCAAATTTAACTGTTGAAGAGAGATACCATGGCAAAGAAAAAGAAACAGGAAACACAAGAGATTGTCTCCGCGCCTATACGTACCCAACTGATCACGGATACATTGGAAAAAAACTACATGCCTTATGCCATGTCAGTCATCATTTCCCGTGCCATTCCGGAAATAGACGGCTTCAAGCCCTCACACCGCAAGCTGCTGTACACCATGTATAAAATGGGGCTGCTCAATCCCAATACGCCGCGCACAAAGAGCGCCAATGTCGTCGGATACACGCTTCAGCTTAACCCGCACGGCAATGATGCCATCTACGACACATTGGTGCGTCTGACACGGGATAACGAGTCACTCCTGCATCCGTTCGTTGATTCCAAGGGAGGTTTCGGAAAGCAATACTCCTCCAACACCAATGCATCCGCAATGCGCTACACGGAAGTAAAGCTGGAGCCTTTCTGCTCGGAAATATTCAGTGGCATAGACAAGGATGCCGTGGATATGGTGGATAACTACGACGCAACCATGAAGGAACCCGTCCTGCTTCCAACCACCTTTCCGAACATTCTGGTATCACCGAATATGGGCATTGCCGTCGGCATGGCCTCCAATATCTGCTCCTTTAATCTGGCAGAAGTCTGTGACGGAACCATCGCACTGCTCAAAAAGCCCAATCTGCCGATCGAACGGCTGATGGAAATCATAAAAGCACCGGATTTTCCCGGAGGAGGCGCCCTGATTTACGATGCGGAACAGCTGAAAGCCGTATACGAGACAGGACAGGGATCCGTACGTGTCCGTGCACGTTATCAATATGATGCCTCCGCAAACTGCATTGAAGTTCTTCAAATTCCCTATTCCACCACACTGGAACAGATTATGGAGAAAATCATTGAGCTGGTCAAGAACGACACAATCAAAGACATCACGGATGTACGCGACGAAATCGGTCTTTCGGGATTCAAGCTGACGATTGATCTGAAAAAAGGGACGGATCCGGACAAGCTTATGAATCGCCTGTTTCGCCTGACAACCCTTGAGGACTGCTTCAAATGCAATTTTAATGTTCTTATCGATGCCACTCCCCGGCAAATGGGCGTAGCCGATATACTGCGCGAATGGATATCGTTCCGAACCGGCTGCGTCCGGCGAGAAATGACCTTTGATCTCGGGAAAAAACGGGACAAGCTTCATTTGCTGGAGGCACTCGCCAAGGTTCTGCTGGACATTGACAAGGCGATCCGCATAATCCGCAAAACGGAAAAAGAGGTGGAAGTAATTCCTTCCCTAATTGCAGGCTTCGACATTGACGAGGTTCAGGCAAACTTCATCGCGGAGATCAAACTCAGAAATCTGAATCGCGAGTATATTCTCAACCGAATCTCGGAAATTGAGAATCTGCGCCGTGAGATTGCCGAAATTGAAGATATCCTTGCGGACGATATCAAGCTGAAAGGCGTCATAGCCGCACAGCTGACAGAGGTCAAGAAAAAATACGGACAGCCGCGCAGGACGCAGATTATCAAGCCGGACGATCTGCCGCCCGCAGAGGAGGATTCCCCGATTGAGGATTATCCCGTGCGGTTGGTGCTTACGGGGGAAGGGTATTTTAAAAAGCTATCTTCCAATGTTCGCATGCAGACAGCACCCGAGCATCGGCTGAAGGACGGCGACGAGATTGTTGCTTGTATCGAGGCACGCAACAGGGACAATCTGGTATTCTTCACCGACAAAGCGCAGGTATGGCGTGCATCCGTGTCCGATTTCGAAACCGTCAAGCCGTCTGCCATGGGAGACTTTTTACCCGCCAAACTCGGCATGGACAGCGGTGAGAAGCCTATGTACATGGAAGTGCGCAACGATTATCCGAATAGCCGGAACATGATCTTTTTGTTTGCAAACGGAAAGGGTGTACGCGTGCCTGTATCCGCGTACGAAACCAAAGGGAACCGCCGCAAGCTGACGGGTGCCTGCTCCTCCGCATCGCCTCTTGTAGCCGTTTTTGGGGAAAATGAGGATGAGCCGCTGGATATTATGCTTGTTTCGGACGCAGACAGAGCCATCCTTATCAAATCGTCTCTGATTCCCAAAATGGCAACACGTACCTCCGGCGGAAATCAGCTGATAACTCTGCGTAAAGGGCAGTCGCTTAAAGCGGCATATACCGATTTCGGAGATCGCTTCGGAAGCGGGAAATCCTACCGCAAAACAAAACTGCCTGCCGCAGGTGTCCTTCTGGAGGAAAAAGATATTGACTTCCAGCAGATAAAAATCAATACCGATACAGAATAAAGGAGCACAGCAAAATGTCCGATAAGCCCGAAAGCAAGAGCGCCCGACGCCGCGGCCTCGCAACCCGCATTGTGGCATGGATTCTCAGCATACTTATGATGGGCTCCATGATCACGCTTGCCGTTTCCATGATTCTTGAGAGAATCTGACATGCTGTTTTTACTGCCTGACACAGATCGGGCAGTAAAACATACTGTGGGTCGGTTGCTATGAATATTACAATATCCTCTGCTTACGAGGGACGGCTGCTCCGCTCGTATCTGAAGAACACGCTTGCACTCTCAACAGGTGCCCTTGCGCACCTCAAGGCGCGGGAGGACGGCATTACCGTCAACGGCGTCCGCGTGACGGTTCGTTATGTACTGCATGCCGGAGACCGGCTGCAGCTCGCCGTTGACGACACAGCCGATGACGCTACGCGCACTGTATTGCCCCGGGAAGCTCCGCTGGATATTCTCTACGAGGATGAAAACCTGATTATTCTCAATAAGCCGGCCGGAATGCCGACGCATCCGTCTCACGGGCACCTCACGGACTCGCTGGCCAACGCGCTTGCGTTCCGCTATGCATGCGACGGCATTCCGTTTGTCTTCCGTTCCATGGGACGATTGGACAGAAACACGAGCGGAGTAGTCGTAGCAGCCAAATCGCAGGCGGCTGCCGGATTTCTCGGCGGATGCCTTGTCGAGCGGCGCGTGACCAAGCGGTATCTTGCCGTTTTGGACGGGTGTCTTCTGGATGATGGGCAGATTCACCGTATCGAGGTTCCGATTCGACTGCCCGCCAACGGCGTTGCTATGCGCGCAGCCGTCCCGGACGCAGATCCGCATGAAATCGGGAAAGACTGCGAGTATGCTCTGACGACCTACCGAGTTCTGGCTTCAAATCCGACGAACACCCTGGTGCTTGCAATGCCGCACACCGGACGGACGCATCAATTGAGGGTGCATTTCGCACATATCGGGCATCCGCTCTGCGGAGACGAGGTATACGGAACACCGTCTGCGGCAGGTTTCCCGATAGAGCGTCAGGCACTGCACTGTCTTTCCCTTTCGTTCCCTATGCCTTTTTCCGAGGCAGCCGGTCGGCACGCGACGGTTCCGCCGATGCCGGACTTCGAAATGGCGGTAAATCGTCCCTGTACGGACGGTTGGATGCATGCCTTCGCCCCGCTGCCGGCAGATATGGAAGGGCTGCTCGGCTCTTTATTTCAAGCGGCAGAAGGAGCGTCCTACAACTGGATACGGAATCCGACTGCCGCCGATCTCGTGCGGCAGGATGGGCTGCGGCAAGCAGCACAGACGAATGAATAGAAAGGAATGTTTCCATGATGAAATTCCGTTCCGGCGGCAATCAGCGCGGAAAAGGAGCTGAAGAGCAGCTCCCGTCATTGATTTCCGCCGATGTATACAAAACTCTGAACACAGAAAGCAAACGCCTGTACCGCCCCATACCGAGGCGTTACGAATTTTTGCCTCCTGTATGTCTGTTTCTGTATGCTGTCGCGGCTGTCTGCATGATTTTGCTGATTATTCAGTCTAACAGTGTTGCTTTCTCGGATTGGTTCAACATGCACATCAGTGCGCCGCTTCGCGCACTTCTGGCGGCACTGACCGCACCCTTCCCTTTCTCCGTCGGCGAGCTGACCATTCTGCTGCTGCTCCCGGCGCTCATTTTCACGATTCGTTATGCCGTTCGGTACCGCTGTGACAGTTGGCGTACCGCAGGCGTGTTCATCGGCATGCTTCTTTCCGTACTGCTGAGCATATTCTCCCTGTTCGTGCTGAATTTTTCGGCAGGATACCGCAACTCCACGCTGGATGTGAAACTGGGACTCGAGCGCGAGGAGGTCAGCGCAGAGGAACTGGCCGAGACAGCCGAAATGCTTGTGCAGCGGTTAAACGAGGAAGCCGATAATTTGACTTTTGAGCGGGACAGTTTTTCGGTAATGCCGTACTCACTGGCAGAAATGAACGACAGGCTGTCTGCCGCCTACGACACATTTTGCAGCTCTCATGACTTTATTTGGGACAATGCCGGACAGCCCAAACCGGTGCTTATCAGCGAGGTCCTGTCCTACATGCACATCACCGGCGTTTATTCGTTCTTTACGGGTGAGGCAAATATCAATGTCAACTTCCCGGACTATACCATTCCGTACACGGCTGCCCACGAAATGGCGCATCAGCGCGGCATTGCGCGCGAGGATGAGGCAAATATGGTTGCATTTCTCGTGTGCATAGAATCAGACGATACGTATATCCGGTACAGTGCCTACCTGAACATGTATGAATATGTGGCCAACGCGCTGTACAGCGCCGATGCGTCCAAATACAGGGATGTCCGTTCCGGCCTTAACAGCGCCACACGCAGCGAACTCTCTGCCTACAGCAGCTTCTATCAGAAATACAGAAACTCGACTGCGTCAAAGGTATCCGGTGCCGTCAACAATTCCTACCTCCATACGCAGCAGGTATCCTCCGGAACCAAGAGCTACGGCATGGTCGTAGACCTGACTGTTGCGTGGTACAAGGCGGAGTCCGGGAAAAATTAAGCAGGACTGCCATGTTCTGCCGTGAATGAAATATTGCAAATGTAAACAAATTGAGAACTTTCCGAAAAAGTATTTACATTCATTCTGCTGTATGGTATGATGTATATAGGTTAATGGAAGATTCTGTCCGTCTGTTGCGCAGGTGTGCATGTGTACATTGTGCGTTCATAACAGATTGGTTTTCCTGTGCTGCTACCCGCCGTCCGTCGTGCTGCATTCTACGTTTAACATCTGAGTTTTCCCTGACACGCAGACTCCGGAGCGGCTTTTCTTTTGCGGTTTCGTGATTACGGAATCACTGATTTGTTCGGCAGCATATTTATTGGAACGGATACTCACAAAGAGTCACGCGCGCTGACGGCATACCCGCGGCGTGACAGAAACATCGGACTGAAAAGCAGGTCCCGGCAGCCGTAAAACGACCGTTCCCCCCTCTTTTCTCCGCGCGCACTTTGCGGGCGGAGGCTTCCCGACGGGCAGGGTCGGTTGTATTATTGTCTTGAAAGGACGCTTCCGCTCTGCGGGAGATTGATTTTATAGATATGAAGAGCTTGCATATTGTCGGAGGGCGGCGTCTGAACGGAACCGTCCATATCAGCGGCATGAAAAACGCGGCACTGCCTATACTGTTTGCCTGCGCTCTTAATGACGAATCCTGTATTCTGCACAATGTTCCCCCGGTGAAAGATGTGGAAACCACAATTCGTATCCTCACGCATATGGGCGTTGAAGTCAGTTACCTTTCACCGACAACCCTGAAGGTCAACGGAGAGCATTTTCGCCCCTGCACATCTCCCGATGATTTAGTTTCCTCTATTCGTGCATCCTCTTACCTGATGGGTGTGGAATTGGCGCGGTGCGGAAGAACGCGTATTGCACATACCGGCGGGTGCAGCCTCGGTACACGTCCTTTGGACTATCACATACGCGCATTTGAGCAAATGGGAGCGGAAATGTCCCCTCGCGGCATATCCGGCGTTGCAGAAAAAGGCTTGCATGCATCAAAAATCATGCTGGATACGGCCTCGGTCGGTGCAACGGTCAATATCATGCTTGCTGCCTCGCGCATAGCCGGGGAGGAAACTATCATTCTGAATGCAGCCCGTGAACCTCACATCGTTGATTTGGGCAAATTTCTGACATCTTGCGGCGTTGGCGTGACAGGTGCCGGTACTTCCGAGATACATATTCGCGGCGTGAAGGCACTGCACGGGTGTACGCATGTCATTATTCCCGATATGATTGAAGCGGGAACTTATATGGCTGCAGTCGCCGGAACCGGCGGAGAGGTCAAGTTGGTCGGAGCTATCGCCAAGCACCTGGACTCCGTTGTCAGCAAACTGACCGAGATGGGAGTAAAAATAACTGTCGGAGAAGGCGAATCCGAAGGCGAAGACAGTGTTCTGACGGTGGTATCGGACGGACACTTAAAAGGCGTGCAAATCAAGACCGATGTATATCCCGGATTTCCTACCGACATGCAT
>CAVDLN010000040.1:7358-14340 GCA_963609805.1 Erysipelotrichaceae bacterium
CCCTGCTTGCGGTTGCGGAAGGCGTCAGCAGCGTGACGGAAAATATTTGGAGCAGCCGATTCAACTACCTCAACGAGCTGCAAAAAATGGGTGTTTCCTGCTTTCATGCGGATTCCAGCAATACCGCAACGTTTATTCCCGGTCAGCGTTTGACGGCCGCGTCTGTTACCGCAACCGATCTGCGCGGCGGAGCGGCTATGGTAATTGCCGCGTTGATGGCTGACGGGGTTTCTACAATCTCCGATGCACACATCATAGAACGGGGCTATGACGATCTGGTAGGAAAGTTGCGTTCGCTTGGCGCAGGTATCAGCTGCGACTTGAATCAGGAGGAAAAGAACAACGACGCTTTTGCGGAAGAGATTGCCGCTGTACGCATGACTCGTTGAAATATCCCTTGACACATAAAGGAAATCATTAGAGCGAAATCCTAAAAAGATTTCGCTCTTCTTATTTTTTTCTTTTTTTGCACATATTTTCAACATGTTTTCAACAGGCCGGAATGAGTGTGAGAAAGGTGACCGCATATTTATTCGCCCGCTTTGAATAAGGCTCCTCTTTCTTAATTATGTATTCGAAGTTACGCAAATATTGCACTTTTTAATAAAATGTAAATAAATCGTGCACGCGAGACAAAACCGTATGCGTGCGGAGTTTTATACCGAATTATGAAAGCACATTTTTTTCGCGCAAACTTGACGATACGGCGCATCCGTGCTATAATGTGCGAAAGCAATTGCTTCACTCAAGGAGGTTTATGTCATTTATGAAAAAGGCTGTTCTGCTTGGTGACTCCATTCGGCTGCAAGGGTATGGAACTCGTGTGCCTTCCCTTCTTGCACCGGACATATCCATCTGGCAGTCAGATGATAACGGGCGCTTTACGTCGTATACGCTCCGCACATGTTTCGAATACAAGCCGGAATTGGAAACCGCAGATGTGATTCATTGGAATAACGGACTCTGGGATATGTGCGACCTGTTCGGAGACGGCCCTTTTACGTCTCTTCCGGTCTATGCAGAATCGTTGGTACGAATTGCCCGCATACTGCTCAGCTACTGCCCGCGCGTAATTTTTGCCACCACTACCCCTCCCCGTCCGGAAATGTGGGGACACAGCCTTGAACGAGTCCGGGAATACAACGCTGCTGCCGTTAATGTTCTGCGGCCGCTCGGCGTACGCATCAATGATCTGTACGGACTTGTTGCCCCTGATATAAATCGGTTTATTCGCGAGGACGATCTGCTGCATCTGACTGGCGATGGCATTGAAAAAGCCGCAGAACAGGTCGCGCGTTCTATACGCGATGCGCTGGCGGATTAATGCATTTTGCAATTTTTCCATTTTGCCCGGTTAAAGTATCGTCATTTTATGGCTGATTTTTGCTTATAAAGTGCTTTTTCTGCAAATTGTATTGACATTTTCCTGCATTTGCGGTATAATGGAAAATGAGCTTTGATTCGGATACTCAGCGGTATGCGGGTCGGCCTTGGCTTGTAATCTATAGTATTGATTTTCAACCAATAACGGAGGTAATGATATGAACAGAGTATTCAATTTTTCGGCAGGTCCTTCCATGCTTCCCCTTCCCGTGCTGGAACGTGCGGCTTCAGAGCTGGTGTGTTACGGCAATTCCGGAATGTCCGTCATGGAGATGAGCCACCGATCTCCGGACTATGAGGCCATAATAACGAAGGCGCAGGCCGATCTTCGCAAGTTGATGAACATTCCCGATAACTACAAGGTGCTTTTTCTGCAGGGAGGCGCATCCACGCAGTTTGCCGCAGTTCCCCTGAATCTGATCCGGCGCACCGGAAAGGCCGACTACCTTGTTTCCGGCCAGTTTTCCGGCAAGGCATTCAAGGAAGCTCAGAAATTGGGCTACGACGTAGTGTGTGCCGCAACCACAAAGGAGTCGAACTTCAACCATGTTCCCGTCGTTACACGGGAAATGATTCGTCCCGATGCCGCCTACGTCCATATGTGCTTTAACAACACGATTTACGGAACCAAGTACGGCTATATTCCCGATACAGGCGATATCCCGCTTGTCGCGGACATGTCCTCCTGCATCCTCTCCGAGCCCGTTGATGTCTCCAAGTTCGGTGTCATTTATGCCGGAGCGCAAAAGAACATGGCTCCCGCCGGTGTGACGGTTGTCATCGTTCGGGATGATCTTTTGAATCACGCGGAATCCGCCATGCCCACCATGCTGGAATGGAAAACCATGGCAGACAATGACTCCATGTACAATACCCCGCCCTGCTACACCATCTATATGCTCGGCCTTGTCGCAGACTGGCTGCTGTCCATCGGCGGCTTGGACGAGATGAAAGTTCGCAACGAAAAGAAGGCCAAGCTCCTCTACGATTATCTGGACAGCCAGAATTATTATATTGCCCCGGTTCAGAATGATTCCCGTTCCATGATGAATGTGACGTTTGTAACCGGGAATCCCGATTTGGATAAGAAATTTGCCTCCGAGGCATCCGCAGCGGGTCTGAAGAATCTGAAGGGGCATCGTTCGGTAGGCGGAATGCGTGCTTCCATTTATAACGCCATGCCCTATGAAGGTGTGGAAGCTTTGGTGGCATTTATGAAGAAGTTTGCTTCCGAGAATCCCAAGGCTTAATCCGAGTGAGTGAGGTAATGCATCGTCATGAAGAATATTTTGCTGTTGAATAAGATTGCCAAAGTCGGGACCAATCGGTTGGATCCGGAGAAGTACGCCGTCGGAACGGATTTCGACGCTCCTCACGGAATTATGGTTCGCTCCGCAAATATGCTGGATATGGAATTCAATCCGGAACTGCTCGCTATTGCGCGGGCCGGCGCCGGCGTAAACAATATCCCGCTGGATGCCTGCACAAAGAACGGCGTGGTTGTCTTCAATACACCGGGTGCCAACGCAAACGGCGTGAAGGAGCTGGCTCTGTGTGCATTGCTGCTGGCTTCCCGTGACATTGTGGACGGAATTGAGTGGGTAAAAACGCTTGCAGGTGATGCAAACGCTGCAAAGACGGTTGAAAAGGGCAAGTCCCGTTTTGCAGGCAACGAAATCAAAGGAAAGGTGCTTGGCGTCATCGGTCTGGGAGCAATCGGCGGCATGGTTGCCAATGCTGCCGTTCGCCTTGGCATGGAAGTTATCGGCTGCGACCCTTATTTGAGCGTAGAGGGCGCATGGAATCTTGATCACCATGTCTGCCGTGCCGCTTCCTATGAGGAAATTTTTGCTTCCGCTGATTACATTACGCTGCATGTTCCCGCAACTGCCGACACGAAGGGCATGATCAATGCCGAAGCTCTTGCCGGAATGAAAGACGGCGTGAAGATCATTAACCTGTCCCGTGATTCGCTGGTGGATTCCGAGGCAATGAAAAATGCGCTGGCATCCGGAAAAGTTCATCGATATGTCACCGACTTTGCAACACCGGAGATGATCGGCGTCCCGGGTGCTATCCTGATTCCGCATCTCGGTGCGTCGACCGAGGAGTCCGAGGACAATTGCGCTGTCATGGCTGCCGTTGAGCTGGATGAATATTTGACAAACGGAAATATCAAGAACAGCGTTAATTTCCCCGCTGTTTCGATGCCAAGATCCGGCAATGCCCGTATTTGCGTTCTTCACGAGAATGTACCAGGCATGCTGAATCTGCTGACAGGTGTTCTGTCCGCTGCCGGACTGAACATAGAGAACATGACCAACAAATCCCGCGGAAATGCCGCATACACGATGTTCGATATCACCGGTGATGTACCCTCCACGGTTTCGGATGATCTTGCCGCTTTGTCCGGCGTGGTGCGCGTGCGTATTATTTAAGGCTTAAGGCATCAAAAAAGTCCCTCCCGATTGGGAGGGACTTTTTTTCGACTGCAGACAGTCCGACAGTTGACAGCTCAGTTTCCGTTCGGAAAAGGTCCATACGATGTCATTGCGGGTACATGCTGAACAACATAAGGCGCATATTCGCTGTTGTCCGGTATAGAACCCGTTTTTGCGTCCGTATTGAGTGTAATCAGCGTACCGCCCAGTTGACCGGGAATATGATAGTCATATTGCCCCGTCTTGAGTCCGTACGTCCAGCGGATGCCCTGCCAGAGAACCGACGTGTTGATGGCATGATCATGTCCGACGAATACACCGTCTATCCGTGCGGAGCGCATCGTCTCACCAAAGCCCGACGGAGCCTCAAATACACTGTGCATTTCCCGACGGCACCCGAAATCCCCGTTCTTCGCGGGCATATCCGCCCCTATTACATAGCTGCGCAGCGTGTCTTCCGTTTCGTAGCCGCAGGAGCGTGCCGCTTGCAAAAACTCCGCAGTCGGGATATGAAAAGCGAGAAAGCCGGGAATATTTCCGGCTTTTTCCACTTCCCTTCCGCAATCGTGAAGCCAGGCAATCTGATCCTCGGCGAAACCGGGCATCCGGCGAAGCGACGGGTCGGTTCCGGCCCCGCAGCCGTTGGAATCCATCATGTAAAGAACACGGCTCAAACGACCGTCTACGGTGATTCCGACGGAATAATTGCTGTTTCCCGTAGTCGTTCCTCTCCGAAACAGGCAGTATTCCCCGCTTTCGAATAATCCGCACTGCCAGTCCACACCGCGCGCACTTTCGTTGTCATGGTTTCCGAACACGGGAGCCCACGGTATGCGCAATCCGTTCATAAAATTGCAGAATTTCTCAAGGCTCCGCCCGCTGTCATCGAATTCTCCATACACGATATCACCGGTAATAAAGATCAAATCCGGCTTTGTCTGTGCTACCAGACTGCGGATATGCGCATAGCATTCACTATCCGCATTATCCGGCGACCAGCATTCGATTTCGCGCTCGTTAAGCCGATCCGGATATCGTCTTTGGCTCGCATCTATGACCTGCATGTCCGTCAGCTGCAGCAGCCGAGGCCTGCGCCTTCCCGTTAACTGCACGAGGAAATCACAGCCCGGCATCGATGCGCCGATCATGTACTCCTGCTTTTTCATTGCATCCGCCTGTTTAGTCAATCGGCACATCGACCGGTCTGTTCTTATAATAGAACTGCCTGTCATGTTCCCCGATCTCGCGCATCATGCGGCAAGGAACGCCGACTGCCACCACACCGGACAGTATATCATGCGTAACAACGCTTCCCGCGCCGATAACCGTGTTGTCACCGATGGTTACGCCGGGCATAACCCGAACGCCGGTTCCGAGCCAAACATTGCTTCCTATTCTAACCGGCATATTGAACTGCATGCCTGCACGCCGCAAGGACGGTTCAATCGGGTGACCTGCCGTCGAGATCGTGACATGCGGAGCAAACATACATCCGTCCCCAACGTAAATATCGGCATCGTCCACCAGTGTCAGGCCGAAATTCGCATAGACATCGTTCCCGAAATGAACGTGCTTTCCACCCCAGTTTGCATAGAAGGGCGGCTCGATCCAGCAGCCGCTTCCGATCTCGGCAAACATCTGCTTCAGCAGTTCCTGCCGACGTGCCCCGTCGGAGGGACGCGTCGCGTTGAAATCGTACATAAGCTCCAGACACTTGGTTTGCTCCTCCACGATGTCCGGGTCATTGGCAAAATACAGCCTTCCTTCAGCCATGCGTCGACGGGACTCCTCACAGCTCATGTCACTCACTTGAATACCCATAAAACCCGCTTATCTCCCTCGGAAATTACTTAAGGAACCCATTGATGATCTGCTCCTCCGCCTCTTTTTCGGTCAGGCCCAGCGTCATCAGCTTAATCAACTGCTCTCCCGCAATTTTTCCGATAGCTGCCTCGTGAATCAGGGAAGCTTCGACGTGGTTGGCGGCAATTTCCGGCTTCGCCGTCACCGATGCCGAATCCATGATAATGGCATCGCATTCTGTATGTCCCGAGCAGCGGTTATTGCCCCGCACATCAGAGACAAACAGCTGTCTGGAGGAATCCCGTGCGACAGAGCGCGATACAACGTGTGTCCCACAGTCAACGCCGTTCAGCTCGACCTTGAAGTGTGTCTCCGCCCACTGCTTTCCGTGCGTCATAATTTTCTCGTGAATAATCAGTGTGGCTCGATCACTGAGCTCCGCATCGGTTTCACGTCTGGTAGAGTCAACCCCTTTGATTTGCGCTGTTTCCATTTCCATATAGCTGTCTGCGTCAAGGTGGACCTCTGTTGTCGGATTCATTACGCGCTCTCCGGTTCCCTCCCCTTCGCCGTAGTGCTTCTCCACATACTTCACCCGTGAACGCTTGCCGATCCAAAAGCGGTGAATCCCGCTGTGTTCACTGGTTTCCGCTCCGCCGTTGTGAATGCCGCACCCCGCCACAATCGTTACATCGCAGTCCTCTCCGATATGAAAGTCGTTGTACACCAGCTCTTTCAATCCGGTCTGCGCGAGAAGCACCGGAATATGAACGCTTTCCTTTTTAGTGCCCGGCTCGATATATATATCAATGCCGGCTACATCTGTTTTTTTCTCGATTCGGATATGCGCGGAGGAATTTTTCCCGACCAGCGATCCGTTGATACGCAGCGAGTAAGCCCCTTCCGGCATCTCATGCAGTCCGGACACCTCCGCCAGCAGCTGCTTTTGAATCGCGTCAAGTCCCTTGAATTCAGACATGGTGAAGTTCCTTTCCCTGTGCAACAGCGCAGCCTGATGTTACGTGAAGCAATCCAGGCAATACATCATCGCGGCTGCCGTCTTCCGTAACGTGACCGCCGGACAGTACAATCACACGATCGGCGATATCCAGAATTCTTTCCTGATGAGAAATAATCAATATGGTTCCATGCGTCTGCTCATACATATTGCGGAAAACGCCAATCAGATTTTGAAAGCTCCACAGATCTATCCCCGCTTCCGGTTCGTCAAAAACCGAGAACTTTGTGCCCCGCGCCAGAATCATGGCGATTTCTATGCGCTTCAGCTCGCCCCCGGACAGTGATGCATTCACCTCACGGTTCACATACTCTTTGGCGCACAGGCCAACCTCGGA
>CAVDLN010000041.1:0-13286 GCA_963609805.1 Erysipelotrichaceae bacterium
ATGTCATATAGTAGCAGCCTTCAAATTCCAGATTGCTGATGCGGAATTCGCTGCCGTGCCGCTGCAGGAACTTGCGCAAGGTCCGAAACGAGCGTGTCCCCAGCCATGGGAAAAGGCACCAGCTGTATCCGCCCAGCGGCAGCAGGCAATGGCTTCCCTCCCCCGTCATACCCGTGTTGCGGGCAACGTGACGCGCCGTCTCCAGCCGGCGGCGGGCATTCGGTTTGAGATAGGGATAGACGGTGTCCTCCTCCAGTACACGGCGCATCCGCTCCAGAATCCGCGTGTTGATTTCGCCGAAATCCCCCGGCCATGACACCTCCATTTTTCCGTCCACCTGACGGACATAGATCAGCTTGCGCTGAATATCCAGTTCCTCAACCTCCCAGACGCGTCCCGCCAGTGCAAACCGATCGCCGACCGGAGGCGGCGTCGTGATAGTCCCGATCTCATCGGATCCCGCCCGAACCGTATAATCCTCGGAATCCTTGAAAACGGCGTAGAACTTGAAGGATTTGAGCAGCCGTTCCCCCGCAAGACCCACAATCAGTCCTTTTTCCTCGGTCATTTCCAGATACTCATGCTCCAGCATGGACACAAGCAGCGTGCGGTAGTCCTCTTTGGATACCATGGCAAAGGGCGGAAGGGACAGTATCCGCTCCGCCAGCCGTCTCGGCGGGAGCTCGCCGGAGGAGGCAAGCATGCTCAATGTCTGGTGAAACAGAAGGCTCATCGGCAGGATGCGCCGGTTCGGCGGTTCGATAAAGCGCTCCTCCACATAAAGCTGAATGATGGCGATTCCCCGCAGGAGCTCCCACGGAATCAGCTGCGGAAGCGGCGTATTGGGCAGAGGATCCTCCTCGCGGAACACCATCATCATCTCCGGCGGCTCGCCCCTGCGGCCGGACCGCCCCAATCTCTGCAAAAAACTGATCACGGAGTTCGGCGCCTGACTTTGCAAAACCCTTTCCAGCCGGCCGATGTCAATACCGAGCTCCATAGTAACGGTGGCGCAGGTAACCGCGAACTGCTCCGCATCTTTCATCTTGGCTTCCGCTTCCTCCCGCAGGGAGGCGGACAGGTTTCCGTGATGGATCAAAAATACATCCGGCTCGGATCTCTTCCGTGCAATCTGCCGGAAGGTCGCGCACAGGTATTCGGTTTCCTCCCGCGAATTTGCGAACACAAGGGATTTCTTGTTCTTCACGCAGTCGTACATATACTCATACCCTGCGTCTATCCTTGCGTTTCGGACATGTCCGGCTTCCGCCGGCACCGGCACGCCCTCTGCCGCTTCCGCTGCGGCCGCTTCCGGGGATGCTCCGTCGGGAGTCGGATTCTCCCCCTCACCGGGATCCCGGCTCTGATCCTTTTGCGTATTCTGGATATAAAAATGCTCCAGTCCCAGCCGCCAGCATATTCTGCCTTCCTCAAAATGCGGGATATCAACCGGTGTCGCGGTGCCGCCGGCCAGCCACCCGGCCGCCAGGGCGGGATCCCCGATAGTTGCCGAAAGTCCGATGCGGCGCGGCTCGTGTCCGATCAGATGCCCGATCCGCGCAAGCTGGCAGATAATCTGGTTTCCCCTGTCCGTACCCGTCAGCGTGTGAATCTCATCGATAACCACAAACCGCAGTTCCCCGAACAGACGCACGATATCGTTGGAGCGATTGATCAGCATCGCCTCCAGAGACTCCGGCGTGATCTGCAGGATGCCTGCCGGTCTTACCAAAAGGCGCTTTTTATGCGACATAGCAACATCCCCATGCCAGCGTGTCACGGGGATACCGCTCACGGCAAGCAATTCGTCAAGCCTGTAAAACTGATCATTGATGAGGCTCTTGAGCGGGGCTATATACAAAGCACCCACGGTCTGAGTCGGATTCTCGTACAGGGAGGACAGAATGGGGAAAAAGGCAGCCTCGGTTTTGCCGCTTGCCGTAGACGAAGTGAGCAGCAGATGATGATCCGTCAGAAACAGTGTGCGCGCGGCAGCCACCTGCACGGCACGCAATGACTCCCATCCGTGCGCATAAATATATTCCCTGACAAATGCGGGGAAGCGTTCAAAAACTCTGTCCGCCTCCGCTGCGTCCTTCATCCGACCGTCACAGGCGCCGCTCACAATTCATACTCCGCCAGCAAAACATCGCCGGGTGCCAATTCGGCAGGCAGAACGGAAACTCCGACCATGCCCTCATCGGACAGGAGGGAGCAGCCCGCAAGCCTTCCGTCCGTCACAAGCTCAAGCGGCAGGGCGGCCTCCGTCGGATTGCTGACAAGCACGGCGCCGCGCTCCGCTCCGTCCCGCTCCCCCCTGGCCGCGAGCACGCTGAGCGCTCCGTTCTGCCTTCCGGCCTCGGATGCCTGCTCCGTGTACACCGCGACCTCGCGTCCCAGCCGGTACAGCACATTGAACGCAAGGAATGCGTAATACGCCGGGAACGGTTTTTCGGTCAGCGGGTTGAACAATCCGCTGTACATGCTTACACCGCACCGCCCGTCGTAAAACATGGCGCTGTCAACCGGTGCGTGCTGCAGAGAGGCAAACATGGCGGCACACAGCGCGGCATGCATGCGCGTCCCGCGCAGATCCGGACGGCAGTTCCATTCGTTGCATGTCGTCTCGGTCGCGGCAAAGCCCTCGGTATCCAGCCGCCGGCGCGCGTACGAGGCAAACATAGCGGTCGATTCTACGGAATCATAACTGTGCCATGAGAAGAAATCAAGCGGGCAGTCATGTTCCTTGATGTAAGCGAGAAAATCGTCAAAAAATGTCCTGAAATAGTCAAATCTCGGACTTGCCGCCGCATAGGTGGGGACATTTCCGCCGGTCACGCCGTAAAAGCCGCAGGAGCCGTATCCGCCGATCTTCAAATGCGGGAACCGCTCCTTCAGGTAGACGGACGCGACGCCGTACAGTTCAAAGAACTGCTGTTCGTTTCCGCGCCACATCTGGTTCAGCATCGGGTCCGGTTCGTTGTCCGGCTCATTCCATATTTCCCAGTAACGGATCGGGTAGCGGAAGCCGTCCGCCCACCCCTCGGTGTAATGCCTGATAATCCCCTCGCAGATTTTAGCCCATGCGAGCGGATCGTGCGGCGGCAGAATGCGCTCCGCATACAGAGCGCACTCGTTTTCAATGCTCACGCCCAGTCTGAAGAACGGCTCGGTCCCGCTCTCCATAAGCTCCCGCACCAGCAAATCGGTAAAGGCAAAGCGGTACGAAGCGGGATCCTGCGGATCGGCATCCGGATTCGGAAACAGATTGGGGACATCCACAAATCTGCCTCCGCTGAAATACCCTCCGACATCGTGCAGGCGCGAAAAGGGAATGCCCGCATCCGTCAGGTAGTGAAACATCCCGCAGTCATTTCCCAGCATGGGCGGCTGTCCGATTCCGTGCAGCGGTTTAATGCGCGCCCCTGTATCCGAAAAATCAATGCGCATGGTAGTTGATTCTCCTCTCTTGTCTCGTGCTTTTTTAAAAATTCAGCTCGTCCGGGTCAAAACCGTGCCCCGCTGTTTTCGTGCCGTCGGCTTTTTCCGCGGCGGTCGGCCCCCACGCGTCCTCCTCGCCGGTCTCCGTTTTCAGTATGGCGGCGGAACCGACAACCTCCCCGAACACGGCCTTGGGATTCTGCATGAGTATATTCAAAACCGTCATATAATCCCGCAGCATTTCGCGGGGGGTAATCATACTGTCGGCCCCTGCCCGCGACAGGCAGAGGTTGAGAAAAGCGACCTGCTCCTCCCCCGTGATACGCGGAGTCCAATTGTAGTACTGTGCATACAGGGATGTCACGCGGCGGATAAGCGCAAGCAGTTCGTCATCCGTCAGTCTCTTCAGCCTGATGACCGGGCCTATGAAATTCTTGAATCCTTCCAGCGCAAAGCGGCTGTCGCACAGCCTTGAGCGCAGCGCCTCATAGCTGAACAATCCGCGCCTGGTATCCTCCAGAAACTGCGGCGTCCCTCCGAATACAATGCCCAACCCGGGGGCACGTCCCTGCAGGGTATCATTGAACATGGAGAGAATCTTTTCATAGTTGTTTTCCCGGCTGACGCGGTGCGTAATCTTGTACAGGTTGACGCACTCATCGATGAACACCATCAGCCCGCGGTAGCCGATATGTCTTGACAGCGCGGCCCACAGCTTGAGAAAATCATACCAGTTGTCGTCATCAATGATTACCGACACCGGGAAGCCAAGTTCCGCTCTGGCCTCTGTTTTGGTTGTATACTCGCCGCGCAGCCAGCGCAGGCAGGCGCTCATGCGGGCCTCCGAATCGGTTCCGTCCGAAAGATAGGCGCGGTAATATGCGGTAACCACGCGGGAAAAATCAAATCCGCCGACAAGAAATTCCAGCTCGCGCATAGTGTCCGCGGCCTTCCTGTTCAGCTGCTCGGCAAAGTCCGCGCTGTCCGGAGAGATCCCTTCCCTTGTCAGTCCGTCCTGCAGCTGACCTATCCAGCGTGCAAGGATTCGCGGCAATGCTCCGCCATCCGGGGATGCCTTGGATGCGAGATTCTTCATCAGCTCCCGATACGTCGCTACGCCGGAGCCTCCGGAACCGTACAGCCGCCGTTCCGGGGAAAGATCCGCGTCTGCGGTCAGAAAGTCGCGTTCCAGGGCATAGCCGCGGATAAGCTGTATCAGGAAGCTCTTGCCGCTTCCGTATCGTCCGATAAGAAACCGCATGGTTCCGCCGCCCTCGCCGATCTGCTCAAGATCGGACAGCAGCGCGGCGATTTCATCCGCCCGCCCGATGGCAATATACGGTGCGCCCGCACGGGGCACCACGCCGGCGGAAACGGAGGAAAGAAGAGACCCCAGGATGCGCCGCGGAACCTTGATCTCTTTTTCAGAACTCACATTGTTCATTGGAACTTCCTTCCTTTCGAAGAAACACGGAAACAGTCTCGCGGTACTCGTCTATGACCGTGTACACGCCGTCGGTTTCCTCTAAAATTATGTCTCCGATATTGCCCTCGGCCGACCATTCGTTGATGCGGTCAGCCAGCCCGTCGGGCAGAACATGCAGCCGCGCCGCCAAGGCCCGCTGTCCCTTTCCGTCCCCGTCGTAGGCCAGCCGCAGAAATTCGGACAGCTCCGGCGCACTGCAAAAAGGGTCTGGTTTGGCTGCCGCCGATCCTGCCGGGTCATTTTCGGAATGCCGCTCCGCCCCTGCCCGGGCTGCGGGTGCAGCCGCCTGTGCGTCATCCGATTTCTCCCTGCCGTCCTCTCCGTCTCCGAACGCCTCAGTCAGAATACGGGTCGTCTCCCACGACGACTGCTCGATGCGTGAGGCCTCCTCCTGCGATACCGGATTTCGGGGCATGTCGTACAGGGCCTCATAAGCCGGACGCGGCGGCTCCTGCTTTGACCTGAGAGATGCGGACGGCGCCGGAAGCAGCGGATCCAGGTATGCGTCCAACGCATTCCGAACTGCCGTCGGCAGATTGATAACCGACAGCCTGGAACGGACGCCGATGTGCTTCCGCAGCCGATTCTCGGTGTGCTTGACCATATCTCCGATCAGAAACCGCAGATCATGCGAACGGGAGAAAGACGTGTAAGCAACAACCAGCCGGCGCTTGTTCTGGTAGGCGCACAGAGCGCCCGTATAAGCATCGCGGGTGACCTTTGAATCCTGCATGGAAACCAGCGGAGGTTTCCCCTCCTGTCCAAGCAAAGAAGGCAGCATGGCGGCAATGGCCCCCGGAATGATACGGTCATACAGTGCCGCATTCTCCCCGACCGCGAACTTGCTCCTGCGGTAATCATACTGGCAGCAGTAACGAAGCAGGATACGTGCGCCCGTGAGAGCCTGCGTGTCGGAATCCTGCCCGCCGACTGCGGCGGAAAGATAGAACTCCTTCATTTCGCTGATCCGGGTTATATCATCCAACGCCGGGGAAAGAATATCGGATGGGGCATTCAGACGGTGTATGAGGCAGAAATCGCACAGCCACTCGCACATATAATGATCCAGCTGCGGGCAGCGGCGGCGGTAGGCCATCCATATCTGCGCCATAGATCTGCAGATCCTCCCGGCCTCTCCCCTGTCGTCCGCCGCAGAGGGCAGCGGTGAATTGATAAGCTCAAAAATATACAGGAGGATATATGCATAGTCCGTATCCGGAAACACCCCGTGCCTTACCTGCTCCCTCCACCAAAGATACCACGCCTCCTGACGGCTTCCCATCTGCGCATACTGAGGGAAGAAGGAAAAAAACGATTCACGGGGCGGCGGTTCGGACGGAGCCCGGCGGACAGTATAGGCGGCGGCATCCCTTGCAAACTGATCAAAATACCGATAGTCGGATTTCCATGTGTACACCTCCACCCTGTGGAGCAGCACACTTTCCGCTTCATAGGAGAGTTCGGGAGCCTCCGTTTTTCCCTCATCGGCCGTGTGCGGCGGAACGTAATGCGCCTGTCCGAGCAGCCCGGAGCCGCTCCCGGCACCGTTTTTTTTAGGCAGCGGTTCGTCATGCGCGGCGGCCGTGCTTTTCCCGTCCGGCTCACGCGGCGCAAGCTCTATTTCAACCGCCTCGGGAGAATCCCGCAAGCACCGGGCAGGTGTCGTCTTTCGCTGCCTGTCCGCAGGATCATGGGGCAGGAGCCGGGAAATATCCCAAAAATCATCCAGTTCACGATCCCGTGTGCTCTTCCTGTCTTTGGCGTCATCCGCATCCGTCACGTCTGTCCCCTCCTCCCGTAAAAAACCTATCATGGCATTTTACCATACATATTATGTTTTGTCAACGGGTAGGTTATTTTTTTCGGGGAATAACAAATTCTGTTGCCAAATGCAATGATCTGTGCTATAATGTTGCTATCAAAAATCAAAAAGGAGATTTCCCATGGCACTTGAAAGAGAACAGGTTCCCGCCAACCGGAAATGGCGGACGGAGGATATATTCGCGTCGCAGGAAGATTGGGAGGCAATGTATGCCGATGTGGAAGCAGCCATTCAGGAAAAGCCCGGTTTTTCCGCCTATCAAGGCAAGCTGAATGATGCCTCCACCGTGCTGGAATGCATGGAAAAGCTCAATGCCATTGTGCTGAAGCTCATGCGCCTCGACGTATACGCCTATATGCGCGGCGATGAGGATACCCGGAAATCCGAATATGTGGCGCTTATGTCGCGCATGTCCCAGCTGGAAATGAAACTGGCCGCCGAGACCGCATTCATAACCCCGGAGCTGACCTCCCTGCCGGCAGAAACACTGGAGGCCTTCGCAGGCGATCCGCGGCTTTCCGATTACGACTACACATTGCGGCTGCTCATCAAGAAAAAGCCGCATGTTCTCTCGCAGGAAACGGAGGAAGTCCTTTCGCAGGGCTCCCGCGTGTTCGGCAGCAGCCAGCAGATTTTCGGCATGCTGGATAACGCCGATTTTCCCTTCCCGACAATCAAGGTGGACGGGAAGCCGATGGAAGTCACGCACGGTGCTTACGGAATGCTTCTCCAGCACCCCGACCGCAAGGTGCGCAAGGCGGCATTCCAGGCATATTACAAGGCCTATATCGGGCTTATCAATACCATAACAGCCACCTATGTTGCCAATGTTGACAAGGATGTCTTTATCGCACGTGCGCGCAAATACGACTCCTGCCTTGCAATGGCTATGGCATCCGAGGATGTGGATATCAAGGTTTACCACAATCTTCTGAAATCCGTCAATAAAAACCTGCCGCTCCTGCACCGGTACTACCGCGACCGCAAGAAGATCCTCGGCTATAAGTCCATGCATATGTACGACATATACACCACGGTAGTGGAGAATGCGGAAATCAAGGTCGACTACGAGGAGGCGTTCCGCATTGTCAAGGAAGGCCTTGCTCCCTTGGGGGAACGTTACCAGGAGCTCCTGCAGGAAGCGCATGACAACGGATGGATTGATGTCGAGGAAACAGCCGGAAAGCGGAGCGGAGCCTACAGCATCAGCGTGTTCGGCCTGCCCCACCCCTATGTCCTGCTCAATTACAAGCCCACCACAAGCAGCGTCTTCACCGTGGCACACGAGTTGGGTCATGCCATGCATTCCTACCATTCCGAACGTGCCCAGCCGCAGGAAAAAGCCGACTATAAGATTTTCGTCGCCGAGGTTGCCAGCACCGTCAACGAGGTGCTGCTCGTAAAGTACCTGCTCCGGCATACGGAGGATCCGAAGCTCAAGAAGTACTTGCTCTCTTACTACATGGACACGCTCAAGGGCACACTGTTCCGCCAGACGCAGTTTGCGGAGTTTGAATTCATGGCTCACGATATGGCGGAAAAGGGTCAGCCGCTTACCAAGGATGTGCTGAATGACGCCTATCTGGCGCTGAACAAGAAGTACTACGGGCGTTCTGTGGTTTCCGATCCGGAAATTGCCTACGAGTGGGCAAGGATCCCGCATTTCTACAACGCTTTCTACGTGTATAAGTACGCCACCGGCATCATTTCGGCTGTGTCCATTGCGGAGCGCATATACAATGAAGGTGCGCCCGCAGTCGAGGATTACTTCCGCTTCCTGTCCTCGGGAGGCAGTGACAGTCCCGTGGAGCTTCTCAAGCTGGCCGGAGTCGACCTGACCCGTCCCGACGCCTTCAATGCCGCCATGGCTTCCTTTAAGTCTGCCCTGGAGCAGTTTGAGGCAATTGACTGATCCGTAAAAAGCGCGTATTTCCGTCTGTAACTGTAACCCGAACTATCCGACCGAGAAGGAGAAACCATGGAAAAACCCGCATCTTCTTTCTATCTGAACCTGAATGCCGAGAATAACAACACAAACCTGGCATCAAACGGTCTTGCCGAGTCATCCGTCCGTGTCGCCGACGGGCTCTATCGCCTGCCGGACGGACGCGGAGAAATCCGCATGGAACGGCAGGCACTCCCCTGCGGCGCAACACTTCAATCCACAACGCTGACCAATACGGGCGTGGCTCCCTTCCTGGCCGATACCCTGAGCGCCGCCTTTCTTGTCGGCATCGGCTCGGACGGAAAGCGGCACTGGGACGACGACCGGTTTCGCGTTCATTTCGCCTACAGCTCGTGGCAGGGGGAAGGACAATGGCGCCACATGTCAATCGAGGACGCCGGCCTTTTCAATACTTACAATCACAATTCGCAGACCTCGGTTCGGCTGCGCAGCATCGGCACATGGAGCACATCCAAGTACTATCCGCTGCTCCTGCTGGAGGACACCGAGCTGCACCGCACACATTTCTTTGAGGTGCTGGTCGGCGGAACGGGATGGCAAATCGAACTGTGCGCGCGGGGACATCGGGAGGACAGCACACTGTGCGTCTTCCTGGGAGCCTCCTGCGAGGGAAACGACGGCTGGGCTCTGACTCTTGCTCCCGGGGAGAGCTATACAACCTGCCCCGCTCTGTACGGCTGTGCAGAGGGAGGCTTCGAGGAGGCAATTGCGGCGCTGACAAGTGCCAAACGTGCCCTGACGCTGCGCCGTTTTCCGATGGGCGTCGCCCCGCTGTGCTTCAATGACTACATGAACTGCCTGTGGGGTCTTCCCACGCGTGAAAAACTGATCCCTCTGATGGACGCGGCCGCACGCGTCGGAGCGGAGTACTTCGTCATTGATGCGGGATGGTTCAAAACATCCGGCAACTGGAGTGCGGATATGGGGGACTGGGAGCCTTATGACAGGCCGTTCGGAGACGGCGGTGTGCAGGGAATTCTGAACGAAATCTCCGCGCGGGGCATGA
This sequence comes from Erysipelotrichaceae bacterium, assembly GCA_963609805.1. Lineage (GTDB taxonomy): Bacteria > Bacillota > Clostridia > Oscillospirales > CAG-272 > CAMEON01. The sequence goes on from CAVDLN010000041.1 coordinate 9,722, forward strand.
AGCCCGGCTTATGGCTTGAAGTCGAGTCCGTCGGCATAGAATCCGACTTTGCCAAAGCACACCCGGAGGCACTTCTGTACCGTCACGGGCACGTAATCGGAAAAGAACGCTGCTTCATGGATTTTCGCAATCCAGACGTCCGGGCGCACATCCGCGGTGTATTTGACCGCCTGTACGAAATGGGCGTGCGATACATCAAAAACGACTACAATCAGTCCGTCGGGGTCGGCATCGACACGCCCGGCAAGCCGGATCGGAACGGGGCGCTTGCGCTCGGTGACCATGCGGCCGCCGTGCTGTCGCTGATCGACGAGGTCTGTGCAGCACATCCGGATCTCATGATCGAAGGCTGCTGCTCCGGAGCCATGCGCGCGGATTTCGGCACCGTCCGTCATTTTTACCTTCAGTCCAACAGCGACCAGGAGGATTACCTGCGGAATCCATCCGTCATCTCGGGAATGTCCGCCTGCCTGCCTCCGGAGCGAGTCGGCGTGTGGGCCTGCCCCTACCCTGCAGCCATTGACGGCAGGGAAAATTTCCGGCCGTCCGACGCATTCACCGAATGCTTTGCCGACGGGCGGGTCACGGTTCACAACATGGTTTCCGGTCTCATGGGGCTCATGTACCTGTCCGGGCACATCGACTGTGCCGATGATTTTAATATTTCCCTTATGCGGGAGGCAGCGGAGATATATAAGCGCAACCGCGCCGTCACCGCGCAGGCCGTCCCTGTGTACCCTGCCGGAACTCTGCGGCTTTCCGCACGGAGCATCTTCCCGTACGGTCTGCTGAACCGCGAAAGCGGAAAGCTCCTGTTGGCAGTGTGGTCCACAGCTCTGCCGGACGGAAAACCGCTGCAAACCCGGATCGATTTGTCGCGCTACGCCGAAGCATGGCGCATTTCGGACGTCTACCCTGCCCTGCCCGGCTATACCGCCGCCGTCAGCGACGCAGAACTGACCGTCGGGCTGCCGGACAGCGGCAGCGCAATCTACATCGAGCTGAGCAGCCGAACAGCTGAACAGCCGAACATTGTATAAATCGGAGGATACCGTCATGGTCGATGAAGTATACTCAATTCCCCTGTCAAAGCTGGCGCAGGAGTTTTCCTTGGAGGAAATCGTTATTCCGGACAACTACAACGATATTTTGATTACGACGCCGGAAATAAGCCGCCCCGGACTGGCTCTGGCAGGATTCTTTGAAATATTTGATGCCGAGCGCATACAGATGATCGGAAATGCCGAACATCGCTATCTCATGGGGTTGGACGCGGAGGAACGCCGCCGCCGCATCGTCAATTACATCCATGCGCGGCCCGTGGCCGTTCTGTATACCACGAGTCTGCCGGTTTTTGAGGAAATGGCAGACGAGGCCCGCAAAGTAGGCATTCCCATTCTGCGCACGGAAAAGAAAACAAGTCCGATCATGGCAGCCATGATTGCATCCCTCAACACGCACCTGGCCCCCCGCATAACCAGGCACGGCGTGCTGGTGGAGGTATACGGAGAGGGTATGCTGCTGCTGGGAGACAGCGGCGTCGGAAAAAGTGAAACAGCCATTGAGCTTATCAAGCGGGGCCACCGCCTGATTGCGGATGATGCCGTGGAAATCAAGCGCGTATCCGATAAAACACTGGTTGGCACGGCACCCGAAATCATACGTCACTACGTGGAGCTGCGCGGCATCGGCATCGTGGATGTGCGGCGACTGTTCGGCATGGGAGCCGTAAAAATGACGGAGCGGATTGACCTTATCATCAACCTTGAAAACTGGATTCAGGGAAAAATGTATGATCGGCTGGGACTGGATGAGCAGAAGACAAACATCCTCGGCATTGACGTCCCGTCCATTACCATACCCGTCAAGCCGGGACGAAACCTCGCCATCATTCTGGAAATCGCCGCCATGAACAACCGTCAGAAAAAGATGGGCTACAACACGGCCGAGGAATTCAACAAAAAACTTATGGGGCAGATGGGGCTGAACAACTGATATGCAATCCCCCGACCTTACCCCCGCCCCCCTCAGAAGCATACCCGGGCTGTACCCTGCCGTCCGTCGGCTGCCGTTTCCCCTGCCGGATGCGCAGGCTCTGCACGTCTTACTCAGCACCCGCTTTCCCGATGCGGACAGCCGGGACTACCTCGACAGACTTGCCTGCGGCGCGTCTGCGCCTGTCCGCCTGTTTGCCCTGTCACTCCTGCCGCCGCTTCTGGACGCGGCAGGAATGTCCGGCGACGGCTGCTGTCTGCGCCGCGATGCAAACGGGCGGCCTTTTCTGCAGAGGCAGGGTAGTTCCGCGCGGCCCGCGGATTTCAGCCTCTCGCACTCCCGAGCACATGCGGCCTGCTTTCTGTGGGTCGGAGAGGGTCGGATCGGCGTGGACGTTGAGGAGTCCGTCCCGGGAGAGCGTGCCGCCCGTCTTGCAAATCGTTTTCTGTCGGCCGGGGAGCGCGCCCTTCTGTCGGACAACGACATTTCGGCCGGTTTTACCCGCATCTGGACCCGTCGGGAGGCTCTTTGCAAGCAAGACGGAGGCGGACAGCCCCTCCTCTTTGATTCCGCAGCTTTCAGAGACCGTGTCCGGCTGGCTTCCTTCCGCCTGCCTGATACAGGAGCGTTCCTGACGGTCTGCCTGCCGAACTGAAAAACACATTTTTACTGTTTTACTGTTTTACTGTCATCATTCTCAAGGAGAAACGCCATGGTTTACACGCATCACTGCGCCTCCCCGTTTGGCGGCATCACGGCTGCCTGCAATGCGGACGGAGACGCATTGGTCGGCCTTTGGTTTGACGGGCAAACCCGCTTCGGGAGCACTCTGACAGACCGCTCCGTGCCCCGCTGTCTCCCGATTCTCAGGGACGCGGAACACTGGCTCGGCATCTATTTCTCCGGGCACGAGCCGGATTTTCTGCCGCCGATTTTCCTCGACGGCTCGCCGTTCCGGCTCGCCGTTTGGAACTGCCTGCGTGAAATCCCGTGGGGACAGGTAATCACCTACGGTGAAATTGCCCGTCGGCTTGAAAAAGAATACGGCAGACGAATCTCGGCGCAGGCTGTCGGAGGGGCCGTAGGTCACAACCCGGTATCGCTCATGATCCCCTGCCACCGCGTAATCGGTTCCGACGGCTGCTTGGTCGGATACGCAGGGGGATTGGAATTGAAGCGAGAGCTGCTGCAGCTGGAAGGCACGGATCTCGGCGGGCAGCATAAGCGGACAGCCCGCCGTCCGATGGGGAGGCAGTAAAACCATGCCGGATACAAAATACAGTCTCCCCGACGAATGGCGCAATGCCGTCAATGAAAATATGCAAAGCGGGCTGTCCGAATTGTGGATTCTTTCGCTCCTGGCGGAGCGGGATATGTATACCTATGAAATCCGGGAGGAACTGTTCCGGCGCAGCGGCGGCGCAATCCAACTGAAGGACGGCTCCATGTACGCGCCCATGTACAGGATGCGGGAGCGCGGACTGATCTCCGGGCAGAAAATAACCGTCGGGAAACGCAGAATCCGGATGTACTACCATCTGGAGGACGCGGGAAGAGAATATCTCTCCTA
>CAVDLN010000042.1:0-12880 GCA_963609805.1 Erysipelotrichaceae bacterium
GGTGAAGATGGTATCCTTCATGCAGGTATGCAGTGCGTTGGGGTTGGATTTCTCGTTGGTTCCGGGTGCGACACCGAAGAAACCGTTCTCCGGGTTGACCGCCCACAGACGGCCGTCGCTGCCGACACGCAGCCATGCGATATCGTCGCCGACTGTTTCAACCTTGTATCCCTGCTTCTGGAATACCTCAGGCGGAATCAGCATGGCAAGGTTGGTCTTGCCGCAGGCAGACGGGAAAGCAGCCGTCACATACTTTTTGGTGCCGTCCGGGTAGGTCACGCCCAGAATCAGCATATGCTCTGCCATCCAGCCTTCCTTGCGACCCAGGAAGGAGGCAATACGCAGTGCAAAGCACTTCTTGCCCTGCAGCACGTTTCCGCCGTAATTTGAGTTGATAGACCAGATGGTATCCTCCTCGGGGAAGTGAACAATATAGCGGTTCTCTGCGTCCAGCGTTGCCTTGGAGTGCAGACCCTTGATGAAATCCGCAGAATCGCCCAGTGCCTCCAGAACATTATTGCCGACGCGCGTCATGATTTCCATGTTCAGAACGACATAGATGGAGTCGGTCAGCTCGATGCCGTATTTTGCGAAGGGGGAACCGACAATCGACATGGAGTACGGGATGACATACATGGTGCGTCCCTTCATGCATCCGGTGTACAGCTTGGTCAGCTTTGCACGGCACTCCGCGGGATCCATCCAGTTGTTGATATTGCCTGCGTCCTCCTTTGTCTTCGTGCAGATAAAGGTACGACCCTCCACGCGCGCCACATCATCCCAGGATGTGCGGTGCAGATAGCAGCCGGGCATCTTTTCCTGGTTGAGCTTGATCAGCTCACCGCTTGCAAGCGCCTCATTGCGGAGGGCGGCTGCCTGCTCCTCGCTTCCGTCGATCCAGACAATGTTGTCCGGCTTTGTCATGGCTGTCATTTCGTTCAGCCAGTTCAGCAAATGCTGATTGTTTGTAGGATTCATTCAGAAATTCCTCCTTGATAGGTGTCTCATTTGGCAGGCAAAGCGGCGCAACCGTACCGATTTACTTTAACGCCCTTCGTTACCCAGCATCTATTTTACATCATTCCCTGTCAAATTGCAATAGGAAAGCGAAAAAGGTTACAAAATATTCACGGTTGCATTACACGGGAAATGCCGATCGGGATTCCGAATCGGCCGATTCGTACGGAGCAACGGAAATTATGGTCTCTATGACGGATATGTTGCAAAAAAAGCTTTACAACCGCGGTCCGTCATGGTATAATAATTGACATATTCCCGAGAGGAGATTTGCGGTTTTATGTTACCCGACGCTTTATTTTGGAAAGTTCACATGTACGGAATCATGGTGGCTCTGGGTGTTCTTGCGGCATTCGGAGTGCTGTACCTGTACGGCAAGAAAATGAAAATCGATCTGGCATTTACAGACTTTCTGTTCTACGACGGTATCGTATCTGTGTTTTTGGGATTCGGGTTTGCCGCCGTGTTCCAAGGGTTGTATAATTACATCGAGAACCCGGCCGACGGCTTCAGCCTCAAGGGCGGTATCACCTTTCTGGGGGGAATGCTGGGAGGCGCGGTCGTGTTCATCGGCGCTTACTTCCTGTTCCGCCGCCGGCTGAAGGGTCGGCTGGTCAGCACGGCATACGGGTTTCCGGCGCTCTCCGTCCTGCCCTGCTGCGTTCTGATCGGACACAGTCTGGGGCGCGTCGGATGCTTTTTCGCCGGCTGCTGCTACGGCAAGCAGACGGACAGCTGGCTCGGCGTTAAATTTCCCAACCTTTCCGAGCCCGTGTACCCGACCCAGCTCTACGAAGCCGCCTTCCTGCTCATCCTGTTTGCGGTCTGCTCGTACCTGCTGCTGAAAAAGAACTTCCGTCACAACATGACCGTCTACCTGATCGGCTACGGCATATTCCGCTTCCTCATTGAATTCATTCGCGGTGACGACAGAGGAAAATTCTTCGGCATTCTCTCCCCCTCTCAGTTCTGGGCGCTCGGCATGGTGATACTCGGCGTTGTGCTGTACTTCTGCATGGAACGCATCTGGCGCCGCGAACCCGCCCCGGCAGAGACGGATAATAATCCGGAAGCCCTCACGGAGGCCGACCCCGGCCCGGAAAGCGGCGCGTCTGCGGATACCGCGGAGGAGTCCGAGGTCACGAATACGGAGGGAGATACCCGCAATGCATGATACCTTCTCCCCTGCCGGCGGCTCGCCGCTGGCCAGCATCATTCTTCCCGCCTACAATGCCGCCCGTTATCTTCCGCGGTGTCTGGACAGTCTCCTGGCACAAACAGAGAAAAACTTTGAGGTAATACTTGTTGACGACGGGTCAACCGACGGAACAGGCGAAATCTGCGATTCCCGGGCAGCACGCGACCGGCGCGTCCGCGTGATACACACCGAAAACGGCGGCGTATCCAAAGCCAGAAACAAGGGGCTCGATGCAGCCGGCGGAAAGTTCGTGCTGTTTTGCGATGCAGACGACACGGTGTCCCCGGACTGGGTCGGGAAACTGTGCGGGGACGGAATGACCGGCGCGGATGACATGGGCATGACTGTATGCGGCATAAAATTGGTGTACCCCGGTGCGGAACCGCGCGAGGTACCAACCGACTGGAACGGCATCGGGGACAGCAGTCTCCCGCTGTCCGCCGTCTGGCAGCTGCAGGAGCGGGGGCTGATGCTGTCGCCCTGCAACAAGAGCTTCCGACGCTCGATTCTGGAGACACAGTCGCTTCGCTTTGACGAATCCATGGCCTACTGCGAGGACGAGCAGTTCGTTCTGCGCTACCTGCTTCATGCGGATCACGGCTTCCTGGTCGTGCGTGAGGATCTGTATTTTTACGAAAAAGAGCATGAGGGCAGCTTGACCCATCGGTATGTGCCCGACCTGTGGAACGCGATAGAGACATCGCGCGTCCTGCGGGAGCAGCTGTTCGCACAGGCAGGCGTTGACACCGATGCGATTCACACATCCTACTGCTCCTTCCTGAACTGGCGTGTTCAGCAGGCACTGGCCAATCTGTCCGTGCCGGGCTGTCCGCTGTCACGGCGGGAAAGAGCAGCGGAAATGCGCCGCATTCTGCGGAGCGACACCTGCCGGGAGGCCTTCCGCGACGGTAACTTCGGGAATACGCCGGGTTGGTATGCCACGGTTTTGAAATCACGCTCGGCGGAACTTCTGCGTACCGTCAACCGACTGATCAGTCTCAAAAACGGAGGCAGAGCAAAGTGAACAATGTAAAAGCGAAAAAAGGGCTCGGCAACATTGTCACCGGGCTGTTTAATCAACTTGTGACCATTGCACTCGGCATTATCATACCGCGTCTGGTGCTGGTCAGTCTCGGCTCGGAAGCCAACGGACTTCTGTCATCCGTCAATCAGATGCTCGGCTACCTTGCCCTGCTGGAGGCAGGCATAGGGACGGCATCCATGCAGGCTCTGTACGGGCCGATCGCCGTAAATGACCGCGATTCCGTCAGCCGCATTATGGCAGCCACACACCATTTCTATCGCCGGACGGGCTACTTCTACCTGATGGCGGTGCTGGCCTGCGCCGCCATCTTCCCGCTTACCGTTGAGGCCGAAGACATCAAGCCGTGGCAGATCGCACTGGTGGTTCTGTTCAGCGGACTTCCCGGCGCCGTCAACTATCTGTTTCAGGGAAAGCTGCGGCTGCTTCTGCTGGCCGACGGGAAAAAATATGTCCTGACCAATCTGGGCACCGTTACCTATGTCATTACCAGCCTGTCAAAAATCTGCCTGCTGTATTTCGGGTTCGGGGTAGTCGAGCTGCAGGCCATGTACTGCGTCGTCAATCTGCTTCAGATCGGCTTTGTATGCCTGTACATGTACCGCCACTACCGCTGGCTGGACAGGAAGGCCCAGCCGGACTATGCCGCCATTTCCCAGAGCCGGAATGTGATTATCCATGAGGTTTCCACACTCATCTTCAACAACACGGACACCCTGCTTCTGACATGGTTATGCGGACTGGCGTCTGCCAGTGTCTATTCTATGTATGCCATGCTGTTCGGCATGGTAACCACGCTGATCGGAAACTTCAGCAATGCCAACTTCATTCTCGGACAAACCTATCATACCGACTTCTCCCGTTTTGTCAAGCTGCTGGACGTGTACGAAATTTTCAACATGACGCTCACCTTCTGGCTGTTTACCGTGGCAGGTCTGTTTATCTCCCCGTTCCTGCAGCTCTACACAGCCGACGTAACGGATATCCGGTATGTAGACAAGTACCTTCCCTATCTGTTTATCGCCGTGCAGTTCCTGATAAACGGGCGGAATTCCTCGGTGCACACCATCTCCTTTGCGCAGCATTTCAAGCAGACCCAATGGCGCTCCGTGCTGGAATCCTGCATAAATCTGTCTGTTTCCATTGCGGCGGTCCTGCTGCTGCGCGGAAGAACCGATCTCAGCGGCATTTACGGGGTTCTGATCGGAACCATTGCCGCGCTCCTGTACCGCTCAAATGACATGATTCTGTACGCCAACCGGCGCATTCTCCACCGCTCTCCCATGATTACATACCGTCGCTGGCTGCTCAATATTCTGCTGTTTGTCGGCATGACTGTTGTCGGACGGTGGGCGCTGTCGCATGTGTCCCTGGATTCCTACGGGACAATCATCCTGTGGGCTGCCGTTTCCGTAGTAGTGCTCCTGCCCGTCTTCTTCGGCGCAGCGGCACTGACGGAACGGGAAACCGTGCGTTTCGTACGCGAGAATCTGCGTGCACTGCTGCATAGAAACAAAGCATGAAAGAACATCCGAGGAATACGACGTATGGATACTGTCATTTCGGTAATTGTCCCCGCCTACAATGTTGCCGACGAGCTCCCTTCGTGTCTTGACAGCCTGCTGGCACAGACATACGGTGATTTCGAGCTGATTTTGATCGACGACGGTTCCACCGACGGAACGGGAGCCGTCTGCGACCGCTATGCGGCCGAGGACATGCGCATACGGATCGTGCACCGGGATAACGGGGGGGTTTCCGCTGCGAGAAACCGCGCGCTGGATATGGCGTGCGGACCTTATCTGACTTTCGTGGATTCGGACGACACGGTTGATCCGACCTATCTGGAAGAATTGTACGCCGGGCTGCAGAATACCGGCGCCGACATCGCATCCGTCAACTGGATTGACTCCGACGGAAAAAAAGCCTATGATCCCGCCCTTGCCGGTCCCGACGGATCACGCCTGTATACGCAGGAAGATCTTGATGATATGAATCTGCTGGGCAGCTGCTGCGGACGCATGTTCAGACGATCCTCCATGAGTACGCTGCATTTTGAGGAGAATATATTCTACGGAGAGGACACCTTGTTCTGCGTGCGCAATTTCTACGGGAAAGCCGGTGCATCGCTTCTGCTGATGGGCGCATGCCTGTATCATTACCGGCGAACGCGTCCCGGTGCAGCGACCGCGCAGCCCTTTCATAAACGTCGCCTGTCCCAGATGGAGGCCTACCGCCTCATTCGGGAATCCGTCTCGGCATATCCCGCCATGCTGAAATCCGTCGACAGACTGCGAGCCTTTGCCTTTTGGAATCTGTACAAACTGCTGCTTCTCTCCGGACGCAGGCGCGAGTTCCCGGCAGAGCTGAAAGAACTGCGACATGTTCTGCGGAAAGAACACCGTCTGCTGCTCGGCGGGCAGTGCCTGCGGCAGCGCGCCGCATACCGGCTCTGTCTGACATGCGATCGGCTGGCATTGCTGCTGCTCACCAAAAAGTGAATCCGCAGGCATATACGGCCGAGGAGCTGTGCAAAACGTCCGATATTATTCCATAGACTTTCATAAAGAAGTGCCCCGGCGCATGCGTCGGGGCACTTCTTTATGAAAGCCGCAATTCCATTTGAATATGAGGGATTCCGTCAACCGAAAATTCCTTCGAAACCCGGCGAAATCCCGCTTTCTCGTACAGGGAGCGTGCGTACAGCTGTGCCTCAATGGTAATGCAGAGGGCATCGAATTTCTCCCGAGCAACCCGAACGGCCTCCTCTACAATTCTGCTTGCGTATCCGCATCGCCGCTTCAGCGATAGAACACGGCCAATCGACACGTCCTCAAATCGGACACCCTGCGGCAGCACCCTCGCGTACGCCAGTATTCCCGTCTCATCCCGCAGCCACAGGTGGTAGGCCGACTTGTCCGCATCGTCTGCATCCTGATACGGGCAGGCCTGCTCCACGACAAAAACGGAAATCCTCGCCTTGTATATTTCGAAGAGCTCCTCCGCGCTCAGCTCCCGGAAATGCTTCACAACCAGTTCCGCCATACTCACTCCCTGCGCTTCAGCCGCGCGTATGTTCCCATCAGTTTCTTTATTCCGGCCGTGTCAAACATCACCTCAAACAGAATGTCCCCGCCCATCGGCTTGACGGACAGAATGACACCGTCCCCGAATGTCTGGTGCGCTACCCGATCACCGGGCTTCAGTGCCTCCATGTCCGATTTGCGGCGGGCCATAATATCCGCATCCGCGCGGCCGACAGCCTGCTGTCCGACCGTCAGACGATCCGTGTAAACGGGTGCACGGCGGCGCTGTCTCTCGGTATGCATGACCGGTTCGGCCTGATGCATTTCCGTGAGATCCTCTTTGCTGATGAGCTCGGCCGGTATTTCCTCCACAAAGCGCGAAACGGGATTGTATACAGTCTGCCCGTACCAGAGCCGTGTCTTGGCGTGAATAATGAACACCTGCTCCTTGGCGCGAGTCAGGGCGACATATGCCAGCCTCCGCTCCTCCTCCATGTCTCCGGGATTTCCGACCATTGTCTGCATACCCGGGAAGATGCCGTCCTCCATGCCCGGCAGGAAAACAATCGGGAACTCCAGTCCCTTGGCACTGTGCACCGTCATCAGCACCACCGCATCCGCCTTGTCATCGTACTTGTCCACATCGGCGACCAAAGCGTTTTCCTCAAGGAAACCGACAAGCGTCGGGCTTTCGGTTTTCTGCTCGTATTCCATCATGTTGGACTTCAGCTCGTTCAGATTCTCGATTCGCTCGGTTTCGGAGTCAGGCCCCGTCAGCAGCATCCGCATATAGCCTGTCTTATGCATCACGGCATCAAACAGTGTTGCCATATCGGAGTGCGACGCAATCTCCGTAAGCTCATCGATAAGCGCGGTGAACGACTTGAGATTGGCGGCGGAACGGGCAAGAACCGGATACTCATCCGCATGCGTCATAATATTGAACATCGAACAGCTCTGCTCCTCCGACAGCTGACTGATGGCATCCAATGTTTTTTCACCGATCTTGCGTTTCGGCTCGTTGATGATGCGGAGCAGCCGCTCCCTGTCGGCGTGATTGCTGATAAGCTGCAGATAGGCAACGGCATCCCGTATTTCCTTACGGTCATTGAAACGGGTTCCGCCGACCATGCGGTACGGAATCGCACTCTTTGCAAAGGCCCGCTCCACGGAGCTGGACTGCGAATTCGTACGGTACAGCACGGCAAAATCGCGGAAGCAGCGGGATGTACCGTCCGGACGCGGCTTTGCCATCATGCGGTTGATTGTTTCCACAATGGAGCGCGATTCGGCTACCTGGTCTTCCGCCGTACGCAGAATAATCTTCTCCCCCATGCCGGCGCTTGTCCACAGGTTCTTCCCACGACGGCCTTCGTTGTGCGAAATGACCCGGTTGGCCGCTTCCAGAATAGTTCCCGTCGAACGGTAATTCTGTTCAAGCTTAATTACCCGCGCGTCGGAAAACCGATGGTCAAAGCCCAAGATGTTTTCAATGGTTGCCCCGCGGAATTTATAAATGGACTGGTCATCATCTCCGACGACCATCAGATTGCGGTTTCCGCCGGAAAGAAGAATCGCAAGTTCCAGCTGCGCGCGGTTTGTGTCCTGGTATTCGTCAATGCACACATAGCGGAATTTCTCCTGATAATACTTCCGCACATCGTCGCATGCCCGAAGCAGACGTACCGTCTGCATGATAATGTCGTCAAAATCCATGGCATTAGAGCGTGCCAGTTCGGCGGCATACTCCCGGTAGATCGCCGCAATCTTCCCTGCCCTGTAATCAGCCCCGGCTGCCGCGGCGGCATCCTCGGGCGTATGCAGCATATCCTTTTCCCGGCTGATGGCATTCATTACGCTTTTGACGGGGAACTGCTTGTCATCGATATACATCCGTTTGAGCACAGCCGTCAGTGTTTTTTTCTGGTCTTCCGTATCGTAGATGGTAAAGGATCGGTCATAGCCTATGCGCTGCCCGTCCCGGCGGAGTATCCGCATGCAGATGGAGTGAAAAGTTCCTGACCAGACATCCTTGGCCATTTCCTCGTCGCCCAGCTGCCTGACCAGCCGCTCCCGGATCTCCCCTGCCGCCTTGTTGGTAAAGGTTATCGCCAGCATCCGGTAGGGCGGACACGGATCCGTGATGAACTCGGGCAGAATCCCGGATTCAATCTCCGCACTGCTGAGTACGGAATCGGGCGCGGCAGCCCTCTCCAGCTCGGCGACCCGTTCCTCTGTTATGTTTTTCGGGACAATGTCACTCTCATACGCGTTCCCGTATCTGATGATAAAAGCAATGCGCCGCACCAGCACGGTTGTCTTCCCGCTTCCCGCCCCCGCAAGCACCAGAAGCGGGCCCTCGGTTGAATACACCGCCCGGCGCTGCATCGGGTTCAGCCCCGCGTAAACCCTGTCAAACAGAGCACGCTTCGCGGCAAGGTACCTCTCCCCGAGGTCATGTGTGTCTTGCTCCGTCTTGGTCATGGTATCTGTCATATATGCAATCTAATCCTTCTTTCGTTATTCCCGCTGTAGAGTACGCTCAAAACTCCCGCCGGACTTCTTTTCATGCGAGAAGATAGCGTGTATCCATCTGCCTCCGTATATTTCCCAGCACCCGTATATACGACACGGCAAAAACAATTTTCAGAACCGTGTTCAGAGGTCCGAACACGGCCATTGCGGTATTCAGCGCATGGGGGAGCGTCGCCATGTAAACCACGGGGAACAGAACGGCCGCGCATCCGATTATCGTGGCAATCAGAACTCCCCTCCTCAGGCTGCTGTGTATCTCCTGTTCGGCTCCGGCCATCCGGGGGTCATTTTCCCGCCCGACGGGAGTCCCCGTATAGCGGTCTATTACACTGTTCAGCAGCCGTCTCACCACAAGCAGCAGCAGAACAAAGAACAGCTGCGCTGCCAGCAGCATTGCGCACATAATGTAAAAATCCTTGCATGCCGCCGCATCCTTGAGCATACGGTTGGCATTCTCCAGCAGCGCAGAGTATCGGGTCTGTGTATAGGATTCGCTGTCCAGCAGGCCGTCGGAGACAAAATCGTGCAGGATAATCGACTGCTTCACCGCTGCGGCAGCGGACAGCAGCAGAAAAACAGCCGACACGCCTATGACCGGCAGATACCGCACCCTGATGCATTTCCGCAAGGACACGGCGGCGCACAGGATGCACACCCCCGCCAGTACATCTGGCAGCACATTGATCCCGTCCACGTAGAAATCAATCGTCAGCACGCCGGCCGAACCCAGCAGGAACAGGGCTCGCCTCACCGCGCGGCACCGCACAAGATCCGGATGCAGTTCCATATAGCCGTTCAAAGACTGACGCAGCGAGGCGACGAACGGTTGATCGTTCCGCACCGCGCGGGCATATCGAATAACATGGGTAAGCCATACGATGCCGCATACCAGTACGACGGCAGCGCAGATCAGCCGAATCACACCGACATAGCCGTACAGGGAAGACCAGCGGTTCACCCCGTCCTCTCCGCTCTGACTGTTGAACAGAACCGTCACCTCGGGCAGAACAGCCAGCAGTTCCCGGGCCGTCATAAATACCAGCGTGTGGCGGAGAAGTCTGTCCGTGCCGGAGGTTCCCCGTCTGTCCGAACGCAGAACGGCCTTTCCGTCATGCAGAAATGCCAGCTGCGTAAATCCGGCCGCGACCTCGCGCCACGCCGGGAACAAGACTATACAGTCCAGAACCGCCAGCGTAAACAGAACGAGAAGCTGCTCCACAGGCTGCTCGGAAGAGGAAGTCAGACCGAATATAAACGGAATCGACAGAATGCGGATGGCAGCCAGCAGAACCAGCCGTCGGAACAGCCGGATTGCCTCGTCAAAATGTCCGTCCAAAACAGCCAGCCGCCGCAGTCCGCGCAGAATCAGAAGATACCCGATAAGGTCGGGAAGCAGGTCAAACACGCTGACAAAAGGATCAAACAGGAACACGGCCCCCGCCACAATACAGCCTAGACCCAGCGTTCCGCTATTGCGCTCTTTCATTTTGAACCACTCCTACTTCTTTTTCTTTCCGCTCCGCCGTGTCCGGCGGGCTTCCTCCCGCTGCCGGCGGTATTCTATGCTTTCCTCCACGGCACGCCGGGAGCGTTCCTCCATCTTGTCGTTGATGCGGTTAACCCACGCAAAGCGGGAACGTCTGCGCGGTGCTCCCTCCTCTTCCCCTGCCGGGCAGATCAGCTGATAGGCACGCAGCAGCGTCCAGCAGACCATAAGGTAACCTATCAGCTGAATCAGCAAAACAATCTTTGTTATGGTCTGATCCTCAAAGGCGGCAACCGCCGGGAAAACCAGCAGGACAATCTGCCCTGCCGCCCATACGCCCAGCATAGCGGCATCCCACGGGACAGCCGTACTCACCTTCTCCGCTCCTACACTCTTTGCAAGACTCCCCGTAGCATACAACAGCCCAGCCGTATGAATCAGCTGGAGCGCAAAGAGGACGATGTTCGGCACTGTCTCATCCAATCCCGGCAGCGGGAACTCCCACAGGAATACCTCGCCGAGAAAGGACACGGCGCCGTACACGCCGAGCACGATCCATGCGGCCGATGTCGCAACCGTTATACCGAACCTGTGCTTGTACTCATACAGATTTCCGGCGGCGATAAAGCTGACCGCTCCGCCGACGGCATAGAACGCGAACGCATAGTCACCCACCGCAAACGACAGAAATGTCAAGGTAAAATACCCTGCCAGCATTAATCCGAAACCCATGATTCAGCGTTCCTCCCTCCTGCCGCGCTGCTGCGTGCCGTACCGCATGTCATTCCGTACGGTTCACATTGGAGCCGCAGCAGTTCTTGTATTTTTTCCCGGACCCGCACGGGCAGGGATCATTACGCCCTACTTTGGGTGCGGCGCGGCGCGGCGTCAGCACAACTTTCTTTGCGGACGGCTTGGATCCTCCCTCAAAGCCCTCCGTCAAAGGCTTGGCAACCTGCACGCGTTTGATTTCCTGCCTGGGTTTCGGCGCAACGGTCAGCAGCATACGTACGGTCTTATCGCGTATCTCCGCTACCATGGCGTCAAACATATCCGCACCGACCAGTCTGTATTCGTTTACGGGGTCACGGTTGGCATAGGCCTGCAGACCGATATCATTTTTGAGTTCGTCCATGGCGTCCAGATGATCCATCCACGCTCTGTCCACATTCTGGAGCAGGATAACGCGTTCGACTTCACGGAAGGTTTCCGGCGTAAACAGCTGTTCCTGCTCCGCGAGTCTCTCATCCGCCCGTGCAAGCAGCGACTCCAGCACGTCCTCGCGCTTCAGCGCCTTCAGCTGCTCGGGGGAATACCGAAGGTCGTCGTCCCGGCAGATATATCCGAGAAGAGCCGCGCGCAGCCCGTCCAGCTCCCAGTTCTGCGCATGCTCGTCCGCCGTATGCGCCTGTACGATCTCCTCAACGGTTTCGTGAATCATCCGGCGCATGGTTTCGGTCAGGTCCTCATCATCGAGCACCTGTTTGCGCTGATTATAAATGACGTTACGCTGCTGGTTCATGACGTCGTCATATGCCAGCACGTACTTCCTGCGTTTGAAGTTCTGATCCTCAATGCGCTTCTGCGCCGACTCAATGGTATTGGACAGGATGCGCGCCTGAATCGGCGTGTCCTCATCCACACCCAGCCGGTCAATCATGCTGATGATGCGATCATTGTTGCCGAACAGGCGCATCAGGTCGTCCTCCAGCGAAATGAAGAACTTGGATTCGCCGGGATCGCCCTGCCGTCCCGAACGGCCCCGCAGCTGATTGTCAATCCGTCGGCTCTCATGACGTTCGGTGCCCAGGATGAAGAGACCCCCTGCCTCGCGCACTTTGTCCGCCTCCGGCGCGACCTCCTCACGATGCTTGGCGTAGAGTTCGCGGTACTGACGGCGCACGCCCAGCACGGCCTCGTCCTGCGTGTCCGCGCTGCCTGTCGCAAGCGCAATCAGTCCCTCGTCAACGCCGGCGGCGCGCAGATCCGCCTTTGCCATGTATTCCGGGTTTCCTCCCAGCATGATATCGGTTCCGCGTCCCGCCATGTTCGTGGAAATGGTCACGGCGCCGAATTTGCCTGCCTGCGCCACGATTTCCGCCTCTTTGGCATGGTATTTTGCGTTCAGAACCGTATGCTTGATGCCTTCCTTTTTGAGCAGCGCCGAAAGCACCTCGGACTTGTCAATCGACACGGTACCCACCAGAACCGGCTGTCCCTTTTCGTGGCACTTACGCACCTGCTCCACAACGGCACGGTACTTTCCCGCCGTTGTCTTGTAAACGGCATCGTCGTGATCCTTGCGGATCATGGGCATATTGGTGGGTACGGAGACCACATCGAGCTGATAAATTTCCCGGAATTCCTCCTCCTCGGTCAGCGCCGTTCCGGTCATGCCGGACAGCTTGCCGTACATACGGAAGTAATTCTGGAAGGTAATGGTAGCCAGCGTCTTGTTTTCCTTCTGGATGCTGACACCCTCCTTTGCCTCAATCGCCTGATGCAGCCCGTCTGAGAAGCGGCGTCCGGGCATCAGACGTCCCGTGAAAGCATCCACAATCATGACGCCGTTTTCG
>CAVDLN010000043.1:0-12824 GCA_963609805.1 Erysipelotrichaceae bacterium
TTGCCACATCCGGAGAACGGGGTGCGTTTGTTCTGCTTCATATGACGGGCGGCACGCAAAACAGCGCGGAAGTTCATTATAAGGTTGAAAAAGATCCGGAGGACAGCAGACTCCTGACCCTGACGTTTACCGGAACCTTCCCGGCGGGGACTGACGGCTTGCTTCTGTACGGACTGACGAGTGTTGAATTTATTATCGGATATATATCGGTTTCTTTCTAAAGGAAAGCAGCGTTGATATGCCGAAAGGAGATTACTGACATGAGCATGCGCATCGTGGACGTTCTGCTTCCGTCCGCCCACTTCAACGGAGAATCCACACTGCCGTCCCTGTATGAGATGTCCAATGTACAGGCACTGACCGAATCCAGACTGGATGAGGACGACGGGCTTTTTGTCGGGTACGGCAGATTGCGGTCTGTTTTTCCTTACAGGATGCAGGATCTGTACGATCGTGCCGAGGAGCCGACCGTCTATCTGGGCGTAGAGCTTGAAAACCGGTATTTGAAGGCTCTTTTCCTTCCCGCATTGGGAGGGCGTCTGTGGTCGCTGTATGACAAGGCGGCGGGAAAGGAACTGCTTTACCGCAACCCCGTTATACGTCCGTGCAACCTTGCGGTTCGCAATGCATGGCTGGCAGGAGGCATAGAGTTCAACTGCGGCATGATCGGCCATCATCCGCTCACCTGTTCACAGCTTTTCGCGGCGCAGACGGAATTGGACGACGGCACGCCCGTGCTCCGTATGTATGAGTTTGAGCGGATCAGACAGTGCGTATACCAGATGGATTTCTTTCTTCCGGAGGATTCCCGCGTACTGCTGGGACGGATGCGCATAGTCAATCCGACCCGCGTGACAGTCCCGATGTACTGGTGGACGAATATGGCGGTGCGGGAGAATCCCCGCGCGAGGGACATTATAGACGCCACGGTGTCCTACAACAACAAGAACGGGATAGTCGGGAAAAATCCTGTCCCCTTTTCAGACGGAATTGACATTACGTATCCGTCAAACAATCCTGTTGCCATTGATTATTTCTGGAAGATACCGGAATCGGCGCGCAAATTTACGGCCTATCTGGACGAGAACGGGTACGGATTCTGCCAGACCTCGACGGCACGTCTGCAGGGACGGAAACTGTTTGTCTGGGGGCAGGGCGAAGGCGGAGCACGCTGGCAGGAATTTCTGACTTCGGGAGAGCCGGGACGGTATGTGGAAATACAGGCGGGTTTGGCGCACACGCAGTATGAGTGCCTGCCCATGCCGCCGCTGACCGCATGGGAGTGGATGGAGGCCTATGGCGCGTTGTCCGCGGATCCGGTACGTGTGCACGGTGATTGGGATGACGCGCGCAGTGAGGTGCGGATGCGGCTGGAGTCGCTTTGCTCCGAATCCGGGCTGCAGACCATGTTGGAGAAAACACGCGGCATGGCAAAGCGTCCTGCGGAGAAGATGATTTGTTCCGGATCCGGTTGGGGTGCATTGGAGAGAATGCGCCGCGCACATGACGGCGAGCATCCGATGTGTCCACACCTGGATTTCGGGCAGGTTGTCTCGGAGCAGGCCGACTGGGTTCGCCTGCTTGAGCAGGGAACACTCGAGTCGGACAACAAATTCTCCGCTCCCGTATCGTGGATGCTTCAGGATGAGTGGACGGAGCGCATAAAAAAATCCGCCGAATGTCATGAGAAGTACCTGCACTTGTCTGCAATAGCACTTGCGGAAGGTCGGCTGCGCGATGCGGGGGAGGCCATTGCGGCAGCTCTTGCCATACGTACGACACCGACTGCACTTTTTCTGCGGGCGCAGGTCGAACGCTTGAACGGAGACGAAAAAGCAGCGGCAAACAGCGCACTGGAGGCATTACGCCTTTCCCCCGCTGATGTATCGCTGGCCCGCCAGGCGCTCATGCTGGCGGTGCACGCCGGGCTGAACGATCAGGCAGCCGCCGCCTATGAGGCCGCATCCGCAGCGGTGCGGGCTGACGGACGTGCCGCCATGACATACGCCTTTGCGCTTTTGCACAGCGGGAAAACGGAGGAGGCGGAGAGCATTCTGATGCGCGACGGCGGATTGGTCGTGACCGATATCAGGGAAGGCGAGATTTCACTCACCAATCTGTATTTGAGTATCAGGCGTGCACGTGCGGAAGCTTTCGGTCTTTCCTTTGACCCTGCCGAGGAGAATGTTCCGCGCCGCTTTGACTTCAGAATGTCGGTTCCGAAGAAGAAGCCGCAGTGAGTTTTTGAGAAGCGATAATACAAAATCACCTGCCCCAACGGAGGTTGCTCCGTCGGGGCAGGTGATTTTGTATGCAGTTGGCAGGGAGGTCAGGAAAGGTATACAATACGGTCTGAGAAGAAGTCCGCTTCCTCCTCCGCATGCGTGACCAACAGAAGTGTCCTGCCTGCGGCGCATGTTGCCTTTCTGACAATTTTCATGATGTCGTGTTTGGTAGCCGGATCCAAACCCCGGAATGGTTCATCCAAGAGGACCGTGTCGGATGGGGCTGCCAGTGCGCGGCAGAGTGCGACCCGCTGTGCCATGCCGCCGGACAGTTCATCCGGATACAGGCAGGCTGCATCGGCAAGGCCCATTTGCGCCAGCCAGCTCTTTGCCTCGGGCATGGTTTTCCGTGTGTCCGACAGTACCGCATTGATATTTTCCGCCGCATTGCGCCAAGGAAGCAGCCGCGGTTCCTGAAACTGCATGGATATTTTACCGCCGCCGGACACAGTTCCGGCAGTAGGAGGCAGAAGCCGTGCGGCCAGTTTGAGAACGGATGTTTTCCCGCTCCCGGATGCGCCCATCAGTACGGCGCAGCTGCCGGACGGGATTCGGACGGACAGGTCACGCAGAACAGCTTTGCTGCCGTAGTGCAGCGATACATGTTCAAAGACAAGATCGGCGTCGGACGCCGTTACGGTTCTTTCCCGTCGCATGATACATCCTCCTTTCGTTCCGTGTTGGGCAATTTCCGCTCCGGACGCCGCCGCTCGGCAAGTTTCATCAGGCGCAGCATCAGCCTTTCCAGAAGCAGGCTGAGGAGCGTGACGGGGATGGTCCACGCAAACAGATCGGTCGTTTCGAGGTACAGCTTGGACTCAAACAGGTACCTTCCGATCGACAGTGACGGAACGACCAGAACCTCGGCGGCAATACCTGCCTTCCATGCCAGCCCGACCGAGGAGCGGCAGGAGGCGGCGAGAGCCGGAAGCACGGAGGGCAGGTAGATGCGGCGAATCCGCCGCAGAACCGGCAGGCGGAACACCTGCGCCATCTCAAGAAGATTAGGATCCACCCTGCCCAGCGCTTCATGCAGATTTGCCCAGACGACCGGGAGAACCAGCAGAACGGAAATGAAAATCGGCAGCGTATCCTGCCCGATCCAAATGTAGAGCAGGATAACAAAGGATGCGACGGGCGTTGAGCGGATAACGGTAATAAGCGGGTAAAAAAGCGTATACAGAGGCGGTACAAAATGCGTCAGGACAGCCAGCAGGATGCCGGCTGTCAATCCGGCAAGAATGCCCGCTGTGATGCGCCCCAGGGAAGTCAGTACAGCTCTCCAAAACAGACCGGTTGCAGACAGAGCAAGGAGACGTTTGAGAACTGCGGCAGGCCCCGGAAGCAGCAGGGGCTGTGAAATGTGCCATGCCAGCAGCTGCCACAGTCCCAGCCAAAAGAGCGCAACCAGCAC
This sequence comes from Erysipelotrichaceae bacterium, assembly GCA_963609805.1. Taxonomy (GTDB): domain Bacteria; phylum Bacillota; class Clostridia; order Oscillospirales; family CAG-272; genus CAMEON01. The sequence goes on from CAVDLN010000043.1 coordinate 3,700, forward strand.
CCAGGCAAGGACTCGCGCGAGCGGACGCGGCAGGAAAGGGAAAAACCGTCCCCGGCTGTCAGCCGAGGGCGGTTGTGAAAAACTGCGGTGCATCATTCGACACCATAATACAGTTGAGTATCCGGAACCGCACCGCCGATGGAGGCAGGCGCAACGCTGAACAGAACGTTATAGAACGAGGTCAGCTTGTCCGCCATTTCCTGTCCGGTGATAAAGCAGAGGTTGCAATGCGGAATGGCCTTGGCGGCAACCGCACCCTTTGCGAAAATTCCCTGTTCCTCTATCATGGTTCCCGCCTCGGACGGATTCTCGGAGACGAATTTCACGGAGGACTCGTATTCCGCAAGGAAGGCGGCCACTTCTGCCGGATGTTCCTTCGCAAAGGCGGTACGGACAACCACGCAGCCCTGCGTCAGCGCGGCGGAATCTCCGAAGGCCTCATTCCATGCCGCGGTAAGATCAAGCGCGGTGCTCAATTTATCATTCGCGGATTCGGCAATTGTTACCATCGGCTCCGGCAGAACGGCGATGTCCACATTTCCGGCAGCCAGCATGGTGCGCAGCTCGGCGGGCTGGGCGTAGGTATTGTCAATCGTGATATCCTTGCCAGGCTCCAGCCCGTTCTTTTGGCAGAGCGCCGTGAAAACAAATGTGGGATTCTGTGCGGGGCAGTACACGGTCTTTCCCTTCAGATCGGCAAACGAGGATACGCTGACACCCTCACCGGTAACAACGTACAGCACGCCGAGCGTGTTGACGGCCAGCACCCGCACGGAGTCCGCCTTTTTCGCATACAGGTTTGCCGCTGCATTGGTAGGCAGGGCGGCAATGTCAACGGATCCGTTGAGAAGGGAAGGCAGAATGTTGGATGCATCGGTTTCAACACTGAATGTATATTTCAAGGTTGATTTCCCTTTTGCGGATTGATCCATCAGCTGTGCCATGCCGAATCCGGTGGTTCCGGAAAGGACGGAAACTTTTACTTCAAGATCCGTGTCAACGGTCGGCTCGGTTTCCATGTCGGATGCGGAAGCGGAATCTGTGCCGGCGGCGGCATCCGTGCCGGTTTCGTCGGACGTTCCTTCGCAGGACAGCAGCGGAAGCGAGAGGCAGAGTGCCAGCAGAAGTGCCAGCGTTGCGGTCAGAATACGGGAGAGCAGGTGTGTTTTCATGATGTATATCCTTTCCTGTTTAGTAATAAAGTTCGTTATGCAAGTCCGAAGGCGCGGCGCATCCGCTCCCTGTCCGGCAGTGTGATATGCTTTCCGGAGCGGACGATGTACCCGTCTGCTTCCAATTCATCCAAAGCTCTGTAAAGTGACGCCCGTGAAATTCCGAGCAGTTCGGTCATGCGGCTGAACGGAAGCGAAAGCTCGCAGTCCTCCGTCCCGTCCGGTATTGCGGTGTCCAGCCAGGCTGCCAGCCGCCTTGCGGCGGAGCCTGCCCCCAGGCACGAAAGACGTCTGTTCAGAAAGCGGATGCGGTCAGACAGAAAGGCAATGTAATTCATAACAAAGGCGGGCGAGGCTGACAGCAGGGCCTGTACGGCTGACTCGGATACAATCAGCACACGGGTCGGCTGCTCCGCCGTTACGCGTGTTACGGCAGGGGAAGCGGCAAAAAGAGTGGCGACACCGAATACGTCTCCTGCGTGAAGAACGCGCAGCAGGCATTCGCTCGCTTCTCCGGGGGTGTGCACGGATGCCGAACCCGCAGTCAGAATGCAGAGCACGGGCGGCTCTTTATACTGACGGATCGGTTCCCCTGCGGCATAGTCCGCCATCCGGCACCCGGGAAACAGAATGCTTTCCAGCAGGCTTTCGGGGCAGCCGGCAAACAGGGGGAGCTTTGTCAGAACTGACATCATAGAGGCAGACTTATCCATATGTCGCTCCTCTGAATCCATGAATGTCTCATTTGAGACAGCAGCATTATAGCCGATTGCTTCTGCTTTGTCAATAGGGTTCGGCAATCTTTCCGCAAAAAAGGTGTAAAAGAACCCGTTTCGGGGTCTTTTACACCTTTTTTCATGCGGCCGATGACGCTTATGATCTGTGATAGGTCAGCAGCAGTGACTGCCGCTTGCCCGGAATGGTGAGAGTGATGCCGGACATGAGGTCGGAACCGCGTGCGATGAATTCCGTCCCCGTGTCACGGTCCGTGAAGGTATAGTTGCACTCCGGCTCCAGTCCGCCCAGCTGCACGGTGGCCTGCTCGTAGGGGCACATCGCACGGCGGAAGGCGAGAATCAACCCGGAATTGTCGGCGGTGTCGTGATACTGGCTGGCAACCCATGTCGTGTTTTCGTAGGTCGGCGGGATCAGCTGATAGAAATCGGCTGTGAAATAATGCCGCAATTCGGCGTATTCGGCAAAGTATTTCTTTGCCCAGTCCAGCGGCTCGCCCATACCGCCGACTTCCCACTCCGGGTCTGCGTGTTCCCATGTGCGCACGGTCATGCCTGCCGTGTATGCGCTCCGGAAACTGTAGAGATCGCCCAGTGTGGGGCCGTATCCGATTCCGCTGTACGGGTACCACCAGGATGCCCATACGTTTTGATTTTGATTGGCCTCCGGGCAGGCGTCCCAGGTGCATTGGAAGTCGCTTCTCCACAGCGGAACGGCACGCCCGAGAAGCTCGATGTCTATCCGGTGTCCACCGCCGGCGCAGTCGTCAATCAGCAGATGCGGGAAGCGTTCCAGCAGGGTATCCCAGAAGCGGTAAAGATTATTGATATAATGGATTTCCGTCGTGCCGCGGCGATCCTCCAGCCCGTTTTCCTGCTCCTTGTCTCCGCAGTACCAGAAATCAAGCGGGGCAATGTTGAAATCCTGCCGATAGCAGTCCACTGGAATTTCTTTGATCAGCCGCGATGTCATGTTGATCATATCCTCGCAGACGCTGTCTTTTTCCAGTTTGGCCAGGCCGTTCTCGGCATTCGGGTCGGATCCGAGGCGGTATTCTGTCCAGTGCTTGTCCACGCGCACCCGCTCCGGCTCGAACCACAGCAGGAATTTGACGCCGTGCTCCCTGAGAAACGCCGTGAAATCCTTATAACCGTCCGGGTGATAGAATCTGTTCACTTCCCAGCAGCCGGTCTGCATCCACTGAGCCGATTGAGTGGCGGTTGTCGTGCTGCGCAGGGGTTCATACCATCCGGCGTCTACCCAGCAGTAGTCAAAGGGAAGTCCGGCGTCAAAGATCGCGTTCCAGCGGCGCATAAGTGCTTCGGTGCTGATGCCGCCCCAGAATATGGCGGAGAAGGGGCATTGCGTTCCGCGGGCACCGCCGTTCTTTCCGATGGGGGAGACGCGCTCACGCAGATAGCGCCGCCACATGTTGTGTGCTGCCGCCTGTCCGCTGCTGTATTCCATAAGGACGGTCGAACTTGTGCGGAAGGATTCTCCCGGGAGCAGGCGGAAGGATGTGTTCATGATGCCGCTCCGGATGCGCAGGGCATCATTCGTCCGATCGAAATACGCCTGCCACTGCCCTGACCAGCCGACCGCAAGCAGGACGCCGTGCCCGCGGCGTTCAACATCGAAAAACGGCGCGGTGCCATAGCCGGAGCGCCCGGCTTCGCAGTGGGCGTGGTGACTGTCTCCGGCCCACAGCCGGTGCGGGATCAGCCGATGGTCGGTTTCCGTGACATTTGCCCCTTCCGTCGTCCACAGGCGAAGCATATCCGGCTCCCAGGTACTTTGCCTGTTGCGCCTGGTGCGGGGCGGATCGGGGTCAAACGGAACGGTGACATCACAGTCGTACAGATCCGTAACACGGCCGCTGACATGGTCGGTCGGGTTTCTCCAGCTGTTATACCAGCGGATAACCCCGTAGGAATCCTCGCGCTGCACATGGCAGGTCAGCTCAAGACCATCCGGGAGCGTGTAAATCGTATCGTTTCCGACCTGCTGCACCGTGCAGTTCAGATTCGAAAAAGCAATGCCGTCATAGTTGAAGGAAAAACGCGGTTCCATTTCATTTACCTCCGTAGATTTTCCCGGTCAGGGAAGAATGGTTACATTGTGAACATATTCATTTGTGTGCAGCCGCAGGTCATCCTGCGTGCTGAGACTCTTTCCGTTAAAGGAGACGCCTGCTATGAATACGTAATCCACCGAGTGCTCCTCACTGAGTCCTGAAAAGGAGGACTCCGGGACGGGTACCTCAGGAGAATCCGTCAGAATGCGGATATTGCGGAAAGTGATATCGTGGATGCAGCCGTTCAGCCCATCCTTCGAGAACAGTCCCGAGCTGTAAATGGGCAGGCAGAACAGCAGCGGATGTCTGATCGGCGCATCCTTCGGGTACTGGACGGACATATCGCTCTGGAAAGCATCCGGCAGCTGGTATTTGGTGTATTCAGCCCGGATGTTCTCAAAGGTTACATGTCCGATATCCGCCCGGTTATGATGCTGGATATCCATATGGGCCGTAGAGCCGTGAATGCAGTCGCAGTCGCGGAATGTGATATTCCGGAATGCGGGCGCATTGGTTTCGGCTCCCAGTTCAAGGCTGCGTCCCCAGTCGCACCAGACTACGCAGCCCTCGACCAGAATGTCCGCATTGTCCGCCGTGTCCCAGCCCGCGATGCCTTTGATTACGATACAGTCATCGAAATCCCGCAGGAAGCAGTTCCGTACGCATACATTGCGGCAGTTGAAAAGATCGATGCCGTCCGAGTTGTAGCGCCACATTCCTATGGTTTTCAGGTTTTCCAGTGTGACATTTTCGCATCCGGCGGGTATGACGGCGAATGTGGCGGCGTCCCGCAGAATCGGTCCTTCTACCCGGATATTGCGGCAGCGGTAAAAGCGCAGAATGCCGTCCAGCACATTCAGGTCGGTCAGTCGCCGCAGAATGCCGTCCCTGTCGGCGGGCAGAGGCTCCGCGTAATCCTTCGGCAGCAGACTGGATTCGTCGGTGCGTACCTCGCGGCTGCCGTCAATGACTCCGTATCCGAGAATTTCGATATTTTCGGAACATACCGCGCGGAAACTTCCGTACAGACAGGCATCGCGGTCTATCAGCACTGCAGTATCCGATTCCAGATCCATGCAGCCGATTTCATGCACGCCGGGACCGAAAGAGACAATGTGCTTCTTGTCCCGGACAAGGGACGGGAAGTCGCGTATCGGGTCAAAGAATACGTGCAGGGCACCGTGGTATCCGTCGGCCTCGATTGTATATGCGCCCGGGACGGGCAGCGTTACGGCAACCGAATCGGTATCCGGCACGGCGGCAATATTGCGGGAGAGCGGACGGACGATTACCTCGTGCACAGGATGAGTCCATCGGATACGCAGCGTGACGGGCTCGTCTGCCTCGAATCCCAGGAAGGCGGCCTCCTCGGTCTGCTCCATCGGCCGCTGACAGCCGGGCCACGGGGTGTTGTAGGGAACGGCGGATACACGGCAGAGCGAAATCTCAGCGGGGTTTCCGTTTGCCGTAACGGTCATGCCGGTGCAGTGCGGTTCTCCAGTGGGGAGATGGCGGGTGATGATCATGCGGTAAGGCTCCTTGAATGCGTTGATTTGAAGCGTACACTATTATGTCACATTTTCCTGTATCTGTCAAGAGGCATGCTCAAATTTGTGCTGGTTAAGCAGCTGCTTTTTATGCACACTGCTCAAAATATGCCTTGAAATTTTGTGCAGCTTTTGAGTCTAAAAATTGTCTGGTGAATGCAAAAATATGGTATAATTATTCAGAAAAAAGAAAACGAGGTGATGTACCCTCATGAGGCAGACAAGACGGGCACGCTTTAAGCAGCGTCTTCGCAGAACGGGTGCGGCACTTGCCGCTGCCTTCCGCCGACGCAATCTGCGCCGGGCACTGCACAGTGTGACGCACGGTGCGCGGGAATACCTGTGTTTCTATTTGGCCATGCTGGTAATAGGAACGGGTTTTTCCGTGATTGCGCTGAGTGCGGATGCGGAATTGGAGCACACGCGGCAGCAGATTGAAGACAACTACGATTACCATATTGAGATAGGCGGCCTTTCGGAGGAACAGATGACGGCGGTCAATAACCGCCTTTACGTGGAACTGGAAAAGGAGGTTCCGTGGCTGGAGAAGGCAAGCATCCGACAGGAGACGGACGGAAGCTACACCTGCTTTATAACGGCACCCGACGGGTATGATGCATCCGAAACATTGTCGTATGTGCGTTCGGAAATTCTGCACGGAATTTCCGGGGAGTACAGAATCGGCACATCCCCCCTGTATGACTATGCAACGGATTACAAAGCACCGCTTTTGTGGGAACGTGCGGGCATGACGCTGGCATGGATGCTGATATCGATGCTGATACTGTCCGTCCTGTTCCGCATCAGGCTGGAACATTTCCGCTTTACGTACGGCATATACACGACCTGCGGTGCCGATTATCCCATGCTGTTCGGCGCGATGATGGGGGATATGCTGGTTATAGCACTGTTCTGCGCTCCGTTTTCGATTCTGCTGGGCGTTGCGGGAACGGTCCTGCTGTGCATGCCCCGCGGGGTAGGATTGCACTTGTCGGTGCTTACGGTTTTGACAACGCCGCTGCTCTGGCTGCTGACATTGATGATTTCGGTGCGGCGTCCCATGCGGCGGCTGTCGCACCGTACGCCGATATGGATGCTTACCGGGCAGGATACCTCCGGGCTCGTCAGTTCGCCGCGCCGGTCTCTGCGCGTATTCGGCGCATCGTTTCCGGGACGGTACGAATTGTTTTCCGTCTGGCGCATGCGAAAGTACTTCGCGGGACTGATTCTTTCGGCGGTTGCATTTTCGGCACTTTTCGTCAGCGGGCTGTATCTGGCACAGATACAGGATGTCCGGGCGGAGGTTCCGGCCTATGAGTATATCATCTCATATCCGGATACTGCCGGTTCGGAGAGCGAAACCGGGGAAGACGGGGGCGTTATCCTGACGGATGTTGATGATGAAACGGCAGAGATGCTGCGCAGCGACGGGGATTATTTTATTCCTTCCGTCAACAGCCTCTCATCGGTATCCTATGTCTGGTGGCAGACGGAATGCAGTGCGGCGGACTGCATGTCGCATATGCTGATACGGCCGGAACAGCTCGGGAGTGTTGCGGGATCCTACACGGTTCCGTCCGAGGAACGCGCCTCCGACGGGTATACAATGGCTGCACAGAATTATACATACGTGGCGGTCGATTCCCTGTGGCTGACTGCCGTCACCGAAAACGGTCTGGGGACTATAGAGGGTGATCCGACGGCCGTTCTGACGGACCCATACAGCATTATCGTGACGGAGGACATATACAACCGGTCCGCCTATAATTTTTCTCCGGGAGACAAGGTAGTTGTGGCGGTATTCCGGAAGCAGAACGGATCCATGACGGTTGTTGCCAATGAGCAGGAGGCGCTCCGCCAGCAGATATCCAATTGTTCCTTCACCTACACGGAATATACGGTATGCGCCGTGGTGCACGGAATGACATCCGAGGAGAGCGTTCTGTTCGGCGTCGGTTACGACGCCTACGAGGAGCTGACCGGAAAGCCTGCTGTACGGGACAAGCTGTATGTGTATATGGACAGCGGATCATCTTTCGAGGAAGTCCGAAGCGCGGAAAGCTCGATTCGAAAGGCCGTATCCTATTTCAGCGGCTGGACGGTTACAAGAACGGGAAATTATTTCCGCTCGACGGTGCAAAGCGGGCGGGATGTGCCGGATGTGATACGCTGGCTGTCTGTTTTAACTCTTCTGATTTCCCCGGTTGTCTGGCTTTTTTCACAGATTATGTTTTACCGGAAGAGAAGGGAGGAGTTCGTACTTTTGCGTGCGCTTGGTGCACGAAAGAGGAACCTTGCCAGAATTTTCCCGTTGGCAGGCGGGATTCTTTCGGCAATTGCCTCCCTGGTTACGGTGCTGCTTGTCTGCTTATGCAACAGGATTGTGTATCTGCTTATCGCCGTTCTGCTTCCCAAGCTTCACCTGACTGATGCTTTTCCGTACGCTTACAGCCTGTCGGTTCCGGCACTGCTGCTTTGCGTCGGCATTTCACTTGTGTGCGGCTTTGCGTCCTGCGTGATTCCCGGCCGGCTGATGAGGCATGCGGGGAACGGGGGCACACACGGAAATCAGCTTTCATGAAAGGAATTTGCTATGTTTGATAAATACGGAGAAAGTACTGTAGACGCGTCCGGCGGCATAGATCCGGAGCGCGTCATTCTGGAAACACACGACCTGACGAGACAGTATGAGCAGTCGGATGAGATTATAACGGCTGTCAATCGGGTGAATATACGCATCCATGAGGGCGAATTTATCGCCATTGTGGGCCCGTCCGGTTCGGGCAAGAGCACGCTTATGCACCTGATGGCGGGATTGGACCGCCCGAATGCGGGTAATGTGATTATCCGCGGGCAGGACATAACGGCGATGGACGATGATGAACTGGCACATTTTCGCGGGGAGTATGTCGGCGTTGTGTTTCAGGAGCACAACCTGATACCCCAGTTTACGGCACTGGAAAATATTCTGATTCCGACCATGATGTGCAGCAAACCGGACACCTCTTACGAGGAGAACCTGAAAAAGCTGGTTGCGGCGTTGGGTATCGCAGATCGCCTGCATCATTTGCCGTCGGAAATGTCAGGCGGACAGCGTCAGCGGGTTGCCATCGCACGGGCACTCATCAATTTGCCTCATGTGGTTTTTGCGGATGAGCCGACGGGAAACCTGGATCGCGCCAATGCGGACGAGGTTCTGGAACTGCTTCTGGAGACACGTGCCATGTTGGGGCAGACACTGGTTATGGTTACGCATGACATGCAGATTGCGGAGCGGGCAGACCGCGTGCTGCATATGGAAAACGGATTTCTGACGGCGGTGCGGCAAAAACCGCGTTCATAAACGCAGAGAGAAAAACATCCCCCGGACGAAAGTCATTCACTTTCGTCCGGGGGATGTTTTGAACTGTTATCTGCCCTTTTCGATGTCGCTTCCGCCCTTCGCATCGTTGTCCTGCAGTGCGGCGACCTGCTTTTTGAGATCACCGATTTCTTTTTTCAGCTTGTTGATTTCCTGCGCGACCGGGTCGGGAATATGCACCTGATCCAGATCATCGACTTTTCGCCCATGGCGGCGCACAATGCGGGCCGGAATAC
>CAVDLN010000044.1:0-1889 GCA_963609805.1 Erysipelotrichaceae bacterium
GCTGTTGGCCGAGCTTGTCGAAACCGTCAAGAGCAAATAATCTCCCCTAAAAAAGAGCAGCACGGACAGCCGCCATCGGCCATCCGTGCTGCTCTTTTTTTCTTGCGGGAATAGCGTCAGTCGCTCTCCGCGAACGAGAAGGTCGCATGCTCCATGAGCCATTCGCTCATGCGATCGGCCAGTGCCGATTGCCTCAGGTACAGCTCACCCATGCTTTGTACAATCTCATCGGAAGTCATCTGACCGGAATACTGCTCCACCCAGTATTCCACAACCTCCTGGTACTCCTCATCGGATACGGTTTCCATGTTTTCCTTCTCGGCAATGGCATGCGTAATCATATCCTTCTGAACAAGCTTTGTGGCAAGCACCTTCAGTTCATCCAGCCATGTGTCGGCAGATTTCAGACCCATATACCAAACGGAGAAGTGCGCCTCATCAGGATAAAGGGAAGTAAACGTATCCCCATAGTAGGAGGCATACTGGCTGTAGGCCGATTCAATCTGACTCTGGTAGGACTCATAGTAGAAATCTATTTCGGACTGCGGCAGATTTTTGCAGACGGCGGTATCCGTCAGGTATGTCCAGAGCGCGTCGGTTTTTGCGTATTCAACCTCGTCGGCGACCTTGGCTTCAAGCTGCGTGCGTATGTATGTGCAATACTCCTGCAGGTACTCCGCATCGCTTGCATACACATCCTTCTTGCAGGTGTATTTCAGCGTATTCTCAACGAAATCACGGTTGAATGTGGGGAGTGTGTACTGGACGGCATACTCTACCACAACATAAAAGGTTGCCTCCTTGCCGTTCAGTTCCTCATTGCCGTAATCCTCCGGGAACATTACCTTCACGGCAACGGGGCTCTCCTTGGAGGTAAGTGTGGGAATGACGCCAATCAGGCCTTCCTCAAACCCGGAGATAAATGTTCCGGAACCGAGTGCCAGCTCATAGGGGGAATCATCATCCCAGTTTGAACCGCCCGTAAATTCCACACCGTCAATCACACCTTTGTAATAAATAAAGGCGGAGTCTCCCTTTTTCATCTTCTGGTCTGTCATTTTTGCGCCGTCATTGTCCGTTGTGCGGTACTGAAACAGAACGCTCTGGTTAATGTAATCCATCGCGTCCTCGTCTGTAATGTTCAGACTGGCCGGCAGAGTCAATTTCATATCGGAATAGACAGACGCATCGATTTCCACGTCCGCAGACACATCCGCGGACAGATAATCATACCGGACGGGAGCCGTCACATCCTCGTTCAGACCGGAACTTCCCGTTGCGGTTTCTGTCTCCGCAGCAGTGCTGCTCCCATCGTCTGTCGATGTGTCAACATCCGATGCGGTACCTGTTTCGGTTTCTCCGCTCTCGGCACCGGTGCAGGCAGCCAGCAGAAGCAGACAGGTCATTAACACTGCAGCCAAGGTAAGCAGGGTAATTTTCGCAATTTTCATTGAGTTCATGTTCTCCTCTGTGTGGAATTTCGCTCCCCCCCGGAGCGTCTGAAATACTTCCTAATAATACACCATTTCACACAAAAAATCAAGTGCTCCCAAGTAAAATTCACACAGGATTCAGCCTTTCGGCAAAAAACTGACCTGCATCGCCGAAAAAGCATTGGGTTTCCGTCCGGACAAACATGTCATTGCCAACAGAAAAAATTACGGCAAAGCAGTAGACAAAACGGAAGATCTACAGTATAATAGATAATAAGCACAACGAAGCACGAATGGAGCAGACACCATGCCACAAACTCTGATTCCCCTTTGCATACCTGCCATCCGCCGGGGATTGGCGGAATTTTCCGAAATACGAGTCATGCAGCGCGACATAATAGACTCCACCAACACAGAAGCAAAGCGCTTGGCTATGGAACAGAACTGTCCCACAAC
>CAVDLN010000044.1:1986-2868 GCA_963609805.1 Erysipelotrichaceae bacterium
ACCCTGATCGCCGCGGCAGAGCAAACCGCAGGACGCGGGCGCATGGGCCGGAATTTTTATTCACCGTCCGGAACCGGTTTGTACATGACCCTGCTTTGGCGCACGGAAAAAGCACTGGATGAAGCGGTATCGGTAACGGCAGCAGCGGCAGTTGCCGCATACCGCGCAATCCGATCCGTTACCAAAACAGAAACCGAAATAAAGTGGGTCAATGACCTGTATCGCAACGACAGAAAGGTATGCGGAATCCTGACGGAAGCGGTCACTCCGCGTCCGGGGGAAATCTATATTGCGGTCGGATGGGGAATAAATCTGTGCACGGAGTCCTTCCCTTCCGGTTTGCGTTCTCCCGCAGGAAGCCTGATAGATATAAACACCCCGTGCGGGGCGCCGCTTGATGTCGGACTGCTCTGCGGGAGCATCGCCCGCGAACTTCTTGCCATTTTGAGCGAGGATGCGATTTCCGCCCCCGCAACATTGGCAGAATACAGACAGCACTTGATGCTGATCGGTGAGCAAGTCTGTGCCACACGCGGGAACGAAACCTGCGAGGGAACTGTCCGAGGTATCGACGACAACTACGGACTGATTTTGGAAACACCGGACGGGATTCGGACACTGCACAGCGGAGAAGTAAGTGTCCGCATTGTCACACAGCAGCGCAGGTAACGCTGCCATACAGAAAACCGAGAACGGATATCGGCCGTTCTCGGTTTTCTGTATTTTATCAGAGAAGGTAGCTTGGCATACTGTCGGTTATCTGCACATGCTCGGCGGTTTCGTCCTCCGCATGCCCGACCACTTTTTCAACTACTTCGGGGGAAACATTTGTCAGCACGGATTCCGTAACAGCAATCGGAGCCGCAGCTTCCGCACTCGCCG
>CAVDLN010000044.1:2953-12700 GCA_963609805.1 Erysipelotrichaceae bacterium
CTCGCCGACGCCTTGCGGGGCCTTCCGGGTGAGCGCCGTGAAGTCGTCTTTCCGGCGGCAGGAGTTTTTTCTGCCGGCGCGGCCTTCTCTTCCGCGGTTTTACTCCTTGACGCGCCCGCTTCCGAACACTCGGCGGCGGTACTGTCGGTGCCGATAACACGCTTCCGGATACTGTCCTTACCGATGGGCATATTCCATTACCTCCTTGGCTAACGCCAAATATTCAAGAGCCGACCGGCTTGCTTTCCTGTACGCCATCACGGGCTTGCTGTCATCCTGCGCATGCTCGATGCTGCTGTCCACTCTGACATAATTCCGGAACAGATGAATGCCCCGCTCGCTTTCCATGTCGGCCAGAACCTCCATGGTCTGCCTAAAATAATTCTTGCGCTCATTGACTTTTGTAACGGCAACGCCGAGAATCGTCAGCGAGGGAGAAATCTTCCGAACCTGCTCACAGAACTCGAACATGTTGGCAAGTCCGAACAGTCCCCAAGGCGAAGCCTCAACGGGAATAATCAGGTAATCCGATGCACAGAGAATATTCATGACCCAGCATCCCAATGTGGGCGGGGAATCAATCAGAATATAATCATATGTGCCCGCGGAGCGTATCTTTTCCAGTCCCTGACGGAGAATAAACTCGCGTTGCCATTTGGTAAACAGATCAAATTCAATGCCGCTCATCAACGTAGAGGACGGGATGAGATCCAGCCCTTCATACTCGGTTTTACGTATGTAGGGAGTAAGATCCCGCTGCTCCTTGATTGCGGTGTACAGGTTATCCCCGCCGCGGGCTAAATTCAGGGATGTCTCATCATCAAAGAAAGACAGCGTCAAATTCATCTGCATATCGCCGTCAATCAGCAGAACGCGTTTCCCCTCCGATGCCATGCTGTAGCCGACGTTGCAGCAGGTTGTGGATTTTCCGCTTCCACCCTTGTTATTGGCAAAGCATATAACCACCGTTTGGGTACGCGCAGGTACCTGACTCGAATCGCCCATAGCTCTCTCTTCCTTTCGGTGTATTGCGAAAAGGGCTGCCACCCGGGAAGCAAACGGTTATTTTGTCTCGGGTTTATCTCCCGGTTCCCGAAGATAATCCATAATATCGGACAGTCCCTCTCCCGTATAGGAGCTGATATAGAATATTTTATGACACCCGCAAAGCTCCAGCCAGCGGGTTGCCTGCGGCACATTGGCATCCGGTTTGTCAATGCCGGTGACAATGCCGACAACATCCCGATTCACCATGGCTGCACAACCGGGCGGAAACACACAGTACGGCTCGTTGGCACTGATGACAATGCCGACCACATCCGCCTCATAGGAATAAACGGCAAGTGCCGCACCCAACGTATGAACCTCCGTATACTCGCCCGGAGTATCAATGATGGTGTCATAATAATTGATATACTGCGTCTTGCAATAGTGCAGCTGCTCACCCTTGAGCGCCTGCGTCAGGGTTGTTTTGCCGGCTGCCACACGCCCCATGAGAATCAGCTTCTTCATTCATCAAGTCCTTGTCAGTTCGCAGACCGTGAAATGAAGCTTGTCACGGAAATAATCCGAAATGTGCTGGAAGGCGGATTCGACCTCGGCCACACGCCCCGTCAAAATCAGTGTACCCGAAAAGCGGTCTACAAACCCCAGCTCCACATTTGCGGTCTTCATGGAAATATCGGCCGTGATGACAGCCGTCTCGGCAGGGCTCACCGTCAAGACTCCGATAGCGGAATGCGAATAGTCCAATCTTGGGTCAAGTCCCAGCTTCTGATACAGGACCGGATCCGGATTGGCAATAATGTGAAGGAGTGTAATCTGCCGTCCGGGAACAAGTTCCTGGACAATCCGCATCTTATCCTTCATTTCAAAATCCTGCATTGCGTATTCCTCCCGCGGGAACCGCCCCTCAGGTGCAGTTCCTTTTTTTGAAAACAATGTCCGGCACACACCGCTTTTGCCGTATGCCCGCCGTGAACTGCACGGGCCTTTTTACCCGCCTATCTGCACATGCAGATGCGAAACAGCCTCGGCGGCAGCCTTCAGCGATGCCATCTGCTCATTTGTGGGCGGAGTCAGCGAAGAGAACGTGTATTCACGCCCGATCCCGGCATACTTGTCCTGTCCCAGGCGGTGATAGGGCAGCAAATGCAGCTCACGTACACCGGGCAACGAGTCTGCAAAGCGGGCAATCGCGGCGATCTCCTCTTCTGTTGCGTTGAAGGTAGGTATCGTCGGCACGCGGATAGTCAGACTGGAGGCATGCTCCGCAATCCACTGTGCGTTTGCCAATATCTTTTCATTGGATTGCCCCGTAAAAGCCTTATGCTTGGCAGCATCCATGTGCTTGATATCCATCAGCACATAATCCACATGCGGAATCAATCGTTCCACCACAGAGCGATCGGCGAAGGCCGTTGTCTCGATGGCAGTTGTAAATCCGTAATTGTGGCAGGCAATCAGCAGCGCCTCGGCAAAATCCGGCTGAGCCATGCATTCCCCTCCGGACAGCGTAATGCCTCCTCCGGAACGCGCATAATAGCCGCGATCCTTTTCAAGTTCCGGCATCAGTTCCCCAACCGTGACATCCCGTCCAACTGTTTTCTGCGTACCGTTCATATTCATGGTCTGAATGCTGTACTCCTGCGACTCAGGATTGCAACACCAACGGCAGCGCAAATAACAGCCCTTCAGAAAAACAATGGTGCGGATACCGGGGCCGTCATGCAGCGAGTATCGCTGTATATCAAAAATCCGACCTGTCTGGTCGTACACATTTTCCAACATAATATTCAATTCCTTACTGTGCAGGAACAGTTCCGACCGTCAGAGAAAGCCTGCCGGGCAGCGGCAGTTTTCCCTGACGGTACATTCCCCTCTTCGGGGGCTTACAGTCCCGTCTGCTCGGTACGATTAATAATATCGTCCTGCAGAGATCTGGACAGCGTGGTGAACAGGGCGGAATACCCTGCGACACGCACAACCAGCGTCTTGTAATTTTCGGGATGCGCCTGTGCATCCAAAAGTGTCTCACGGGAGACGACATTATACTGTACATGCATTCCCTTACGGTCAAAGAAACCGCGCAGGTACGCGACAAATTTCTCCAGTCCTGCCTCGCCTGCAAGCGCGGAGGGATGGAATTTCTGATTAAGCAGAGTGCCGTTGGATGCGTCACCCAAATCCAGACGCGACACGGAGTTTGCCGTAGCCGTTGGACCGTGCGTATCCCGTCCCGCCATGGGACCGACACCGTCGGCAATCGGCGTATTGGCCAATTTTCCGTCCGGAGATGCGCCCGTATCATACCCCAGCGGTACATTGGCAGACACCGGGTACAGGCCGGCATGGAACATGCCGCCGCGCGGATTCGTATGTTTCAGCAAAGGCTTTGTATACGTCTGACCGATTCTGCGGGCAAACATGTCCACTTCCGGCAAATCGTTGCCGTACTTCGGAACATCCTCAATCATCTTGAGAATCTCCGCATAACGGGCCTTCTTTTCATCCGACACCGCGCTGTTTGTCCGGAAGCCGTTGTACAGACGTTTGATGATTTCCTCGTTGACCTCAATGCCCTGCTTATCCATCTGTGCGGCAGCTGCGGCGGTCAGCTCGCCCGCCTTTTTCGGTGTGTAGCCCTTCCCGAAATTGTCGGCCAGAGCCTGCTTCAGCTCAGCCATCGATACAAGCTTTTTCTCGAAGACCAGGTCGCGCACGACAGCCAAAGAGTCAGCCACATTTGCAATGCCGAATCCCTGCGGGCCGGTAAAGTTGTAGTGAGCTCCGCCCTCCTGCACGCTCTTGCCGCGGCTGATACAGTCATCAATCAGGCAGGATTCGAAGGGAAGCGGGCAGCGAACCGCATGAGCAATATCGACAGCATTGTCAGCCTGCACCATCATCTCGATGAGTGCCGCCTCCTGCTCGGCATACGCCTTGTAAAACTCGTCAAATGACGTCATTTTCAGGACATCGCCCGTACGGGGACCGATCTGCTCTCCCTTGTCCATGCCGTTCGAGAAGACCAGTTCCAGCGGACGAACCATGTTAAAGAAGGCAGCATCGTGCCAGCCGTCTGTTTTTGCGCAGGCCTGCGGCTCTACACATCCTATGATGCAGTAGTTCCGCGCATCCTCCAGCGTGTAGCCGCGGGACATCATGGATGGGATAATCACCTCATCGTTGTAAAAGGCGGGGACACCGAGCCCCTCACGTGTCACAGACGCTGCCTTGATGAGAAGCGAGTGCGGCGTCATATTCCAAACGCGGATAGAAAGGGACGGCTGCGGCAGGCGCACATGCAGCTGCGCCTCCAGGCACATATAGGACAGCTCGTTGGTTACATCAAGGCCTTCTTCATTCTGACCGCCGACAATCAGATTCTGGAACAGGCCGTAGCCCGCAAATCCTTCGGCGGATCCGGCATCCCGTACCTTGTTCAGGTCGTTCAGCTTAACCCAAATGCAATCCAGCAATTCCTGTGCTTTCTCGAGCGTCAGTGTGCCGTCATCCATTCCCTGCTTAAACAGAGGGTACATGTACTGATCGAACCGACCGGGAGAAATAGAATGTCCGCTGGACTCCAGCTGCAGCAGCTGCTGGATAAACCAGAATGCCTGGCACGCCTCATGGAAATCCCGTGCGGGATGCGCGGGGACATGGTCGCATGCATCGGCAATCTTGAGCAATTCTGCCTTCCGCTCGGAGTCTGTGCACTCCGCCGCCTCCTGCAGGGCAAGGTCGGAATATCGGCGGGCGTAGGTTACGACGCCCTCGCAGCTTTCAATCACTGCCTCCAGGAAATTGCGGCGTGAAATATAGTCGCCCTGTCCGCGATCCAGCTTGGAGAGTTCATCGCGGCACTGCTCGATAATGGAATCAAGGCCTTCCTCAATGACGCGCTTATAATTGACATTGACGTGTCCCACACCGTTATAAAAATAGTTGCCGACGGTGAAAATTCCATGATTCAGGAATACATCAAGCACTGATGGATCCATATTGGCGGCAGCCAGGTCGCTGGTTGTCTTACCCTTCCAGTAAGGGTAGACCGCCTTCAGGCGGCGCACGGTATCCGGTGCGATATAAAAAGGATCCGCCTCGCGTGTGGCGACGGTGTCATACTCCTTTTCCAGCCATTCGAAGGAGTACTCCGGATAGGTTTGACAGCCGCGGGGCGCAACAGAATTGGAACCGACAATCAGTTCCCCACGCCGGATGACAATCGGAATATTCTCCAGAATGTGCCGGAATGCTGCGGAACGGCGTTTGATGATCGGCAGATTCTCCGTCTGCTGATAGCTTTCGGTAATCAATTCTGCGCGATCCGCCTCAATGACCGGCATATTCTCGTACAGGTCAGCGATCAGCTGCGGGATGCGAGGACTTTTCTGAATACAGAAACGTAATTCAGACATGATCGTTACCTCATCTTTCCAAAATTAAGCACATGTCAGTAACAAAGAAGCGGGCACGGGAATCCGCGCCCGCCGATCTTCTTACGACAGCTGCTCCCACAGTTCCTTGTGGGGAGCGGGAATAACGGCAGAGTTGCAGAACAGGCCCTGCTCCTTTGCATATGCGGCGCCTGCCTCAACGGAAGCGGTAACATCGCCGACATCGCCCGTAATGATGACCAGGCCCTTTCCGCCCATACCGCGGGACAGACGCAGCTCGTAAATGGCAACCTTGGCCGTCTTGACGGCGATATCCGCAGCGCGAATCAGCGAAGCGGCAGAAAAAGTCTCAATAATGCCGACGCTTCCCGTCTTGGCGCCTTCCTGCGTTCCGAACATACCGGTAACAACCTGCGGATCGATGCGTCCGATTACGCAGGAATCAATCAGGCGGCTGTCAAAGCGGCTCTTGACATGGTCTACAGCTGCCTCAACATCGGCAATTCCGCCCGTGAGAATGATCTCATATTTTCCGGGGCAGGACGGGTGTGCGGAGACAAGCTTGACTCCCGCACTTTTCAGGGCGGCATCCGTTGCCTCAATACCCTTTGCTATACTCTTCAGTTCAACAATTCCTATAGCCTGATACATATTATCTGACCTCTACTCTCTATGTACAATGGGTATGCTTCACGCGTTCTGCGCTTCGATGATAATGCGGGTGGGATCCACAAAGGTAACACGTCCGCCGATGGAGGCGTACTGGGGAACCGACAAACCGTTGCCGGCATTTGCAATCATCTGTCCCTCGGTTACGGTATCGCCAACCTCCACGCAGGGAACCGACGGAGCACCGATGTGCTGGGACATACGGATTTCAACCTTGTCTGCCTTAAGCTTCTCCGGAATGTAAGTCGGATGCTTATCAAAGCGGGACACACCCAGCATTTCCTTCCACTTGCCTGAAGTAAGCATGCGGTTCTCGCGATCCGGGTTAGTGATAAACTCTTCGTCCGGACCCGCAACGTACTTGATGCGGTTCTTTGCGAGAATCTTCTTGTATTCCTTGATAACCATCATCGGGGAAATACCCTGGCAGCATGCAAATGTTCCGCAAATGTCGCAAGAGCAGCAGAGGCTGGCATTGCGGATGAGCTCCGGTGTCTCCTGTGCGGCGCTCAGCGTGGCGCGTACCATCTTATGCGGCTCGATAGGATACCCCAGCAAATGGCGGGGGCACATTTCGGTGCACCGTGTGCACTGGCAGCACACCGATGCGGCGAGCCTCAGATTTTCCTCTACGGAACGCTGCTTGTTCACGACAGCGGGAATGCTGTCCGGCACAATCAGAAGTGCCTTGGTTGTCTTGACAACGACATCCGAAGCGGGGTTCTTGATGGTTCCCATGGAGGGACCGCCGTCGAACATGACGTAGTGCTCCGGCACGGTAACCTTGACTGCCTTCAGCACATCGCTGATCCGCATGCCGACCGGGACGCGAACAACATATGCCTGGGGAATGTCACCACCGACTGTCAGCCACTTCTCGATGACCGGCTTGTCATCCCGGATAGCGGCGCGCGTGTTGAACACTGTCTCCGCATTATACACGATAACGCCCTGCGAAATGGGAAGGTTGCCGGGCTTAATCAGGCGGCCCGTGGTCTGGTAAATCAGGTTGATTTCATCACCCATGGGGTAAACATTCGGCACGGTCTTAACACGGACTCCCTCCGCCAGGGACTGTCCGTCGGTCAGTCCGAGCGTCTTGGCACGATAGGCCTTGATGGCAAGGATTGCGTTAGGAATATGGCCGAACTCCATAATAGCCTGCGCTCCGGCAACGATGTCAGCGAGCTTCTCTTTGACAAGAGTGTAGTCGGTATACATCAGCGGCTCACACTCAATGGCATTGATAACAAGCAGTGAGGCACCGTCCGTCAGTTTACCGTAAGACGGGAAGCCGGCACCGCCTGCGCCTACAATGCCGTTCTTTTGCATGATTGACTTCAATTGTAATCCAGACATACGTTTGTAATTCTCCGAACACCGACTGGTTCATCCGCCGGTTCCGGTTCCTTTCAATAGAATAGGGTGTATCAGAAGCTAAGACCGGCGGAAAATCCGCATGCCTTAATTCTTATCAATAATTCCTACGACCAGTGCATCCACCGGCGCGTCTGTTTCTCCGGCAGCCACTCGTGCGCTGCTGCCGGTCACAACCAGTACATCTTCACCGATGCCTGCGCTGATGCTGCGGTCCACAGCCACAATATAGTTATCGGTCAGGCGATCCTGCTCAATGAGCCGGATTTCCAGGAACTTATAACCGCGGAGGCTGTCAAATTTATTTGTGGAGACAATATTCCCCACAACCTTTCCTTTCAGCACGGATATATCCTCGTTCTTTCTGCCGTATTGCGCTCAGCTGCGGTTGCGGACAACGGTTACTGTACTGCCGTTCCCCAATCCGACTGCGTTGGCATCGTCGGTATCGACGTGCATCTCGAGGCGGAATTTCTCGGAAACACGAATCTGCACATCAAACCAGCGGGTACGGCGCGTTCCGTTCACTGCGTCCACATCCACCGTGTCCCCGTCCTTTACGCCGAAGCGTGCCGCATCATCCGGGCTCATATGAATATGGCGGTTCGCGATAATGCATCCTTCCTTCAGCATCAAAACACCCTTCGGCCCCACAATGGTAATGGGAGCGGAGCCGGCTGTATTTCCGGACTCACGCACAGGGGGTTTCACTTTCAGCACGAAAGAGTCGGTTTTGGATATCTCAACCTGACTGCCGCTGCGCAGCGGGCCCAGAATGCGCACATTCTCAATGGAACGCATAGACGGACCTATCAGCGTGCAGGTCTCCTTACAGGCAAACTGTCCGGGCTGCGACAGATCCTTCAGGGGGGTCAGCTCGTATCCTTTGCCGAACAGTGTTTCCATGTCCTCACGGGTCAGGTGGATGTGGCGATTGGAGACGCCAAGCGGCACCTCGTCAGACGACTCGGCGGCAGGCGGTGTCTCCATGCCGGAGATGATCTTACGGACAATCGCTTCAATTGACTGTGCATTCATTTCCATAGCTCAGAATCCTCTCTACTAATTTTGGGAAGCACCGGCAAATGAGAGCATCACCATGCTTTCCTTTGGCCGTATCAGATGTGTAAACCGGAAACATCCTTTGTAAACCGGTTGGAGCAGAATGCCTCCGGTTCACCCATCTGGCGCGGCGGAATGCCTTCTTATTCCCGGCTGCCTACGCCGAGCGTACGCAGCCGGGAATAGATGCAGGTCAGTCAGCGGCCGGATCAGTTGATCTTCGGCAGGAGCTTCTCTACATCGGTGTGCGGTCTGGGGATAACGTGAGTAGCGATAACCTCACCCAGACGGGATGCGGCAGCACCGCCTGCCTCAACAGCAGACTTAACAGCACCGACATCGCCGCGTACCATGACGCTCACCAAACCGGATCCGATCTTCTCGGAACCGATCAGAACGACATTAGCAGCCTTCACCATAGCATCGGCAGCCTCAATAGCAGCCACGAGACCACGGGTCTCAACCATACCAAGAGCTTCGTTCATCTTATTTTCCTCCTATGTGATGTACGTAAGGGGTATATCACCGCACGCGGATTCCCGTATGCGGCAGTCATCAAAGTCCGGCGCGCCCGGTTTATACCGGGTCTGTGCGCAGAAACTTCATGATTTGGGGATGAGGGCGGGCAATCACCTCACACAGCTTGACGGGGCCAACCTGTGCGGCGGCAGCTTTTCCTGCCTCGGCAGCCGCTTGCACGGCAGAGACAGAACCTTCCACCACTACGGTAACCAACCGACCGCCCAAGCGTTTTTCAACGTGGATCAGCTTGACATCGGCGGCCTTAACCATTGCGTCAAGTCCGACGATAGCCGTAACCATTGCCTGAACCTCTAACAGCGCGATTGCCTTTTCCATAGTACGATCCTTTTCTGATGAGAAAGTGTCACCTCACGCGGCACGATGCCGGGGAGGATCCCGCCGCACATTCCGGCGGCGGGTTCTGCGGGAGAACCGCCCGTATCCGCAATCCGGATTCGGATCAGTTGATCTTCGGCAGGAGCTTCTCTACATCGGTGTGCGGTCTGGGGATGACATGAGTAGCGATAACCTCGCCCAGACGGGATGCAGCAGCACCGCCTGCCTCAACAGCAGCCTTTACAGCGCCGACATCGCCGCGCACCATGACGCTTACGAGTCCGGATCCGATCTTCTCGGAACCGATCAGGATGACATTGGCAGCCTTTACCATAGCATCTGCTGCCTCAATAGCGGCAACAAGACCGCGGGTCTCAAC
>CAVDLN010000045.1:0-9908 GCA_963609805.1 Erysipelotrichaceae bacterium
AAGTTTTTGATATTTGTCTTCCCGGTATACGTCAAGATACAGGTCTTTGAGTTGAGTCAGTGTACTATCCTTGTCACTGAACGGAAGCATGAAGGAAACCTTGGGCGTTTTTACACCGTCGTCCATAGCATCGGACCAGGTTTCATAGAGCTGCGTGTATGATTCACGCCAGGTATAGGTTCCGTTCGTGTTGTCGGTGAATATAGTGTCCACGCCGGCGTTGGCAAGCAGTTCCGCCTGCTTGCGAAGTACCCATGTGTCAGTGGTCTTATAGTAGCCGTAAATGGGCTGATTCCAGTAGAACTCGTATCCGCTCACGGGCCACTCGGAGTAGTTGTAGTCGTTCAGCGCCTCGGGGTGTTCCTCCAGAAATTCCTGGTTGTTGAACGGCTCGCCTCCGCGGTTGCTGCCGTGCCATGTCCAGTAGAACATGGCGAGAGTCCGGTCTTCCCGCAGGTCACCGACTTCCGCATTGGTCAGGGAGACACGTCCCAGCCCGTCGGTAAAGACCCATGTGTCCGGCATAACCTCATGCGTATAGATCTTACTGTCATCCGGAATCACGTATTCATCCGGGGAGGTATGATTTCCGTCGACGGGAGCGACCGACGGCTCACAGATGCCGAACGGTTCGTCAAGGTTTTCGGTTAACGTAATCTTCAGTTCCGGCTCAAAAGACTGCGATTCGGTGCCGCCCTTATAGGCAAAGCCCTTGCTGTCGGTCGGGTTATTGTTTACCCAAACACCGACGCTGCTCCGTACATCGGATACATGGATGAGGTATTCTCCGGCAGGCTGCGCGTCAAACAGTACACTGTTGGTAGCATTGTCGCGCATGGGATCGAATACTTTGGTTGCAACCGGATCCTGCGCCAGCGTATCATCAAAAGTCCCGCACCACAGGTACAGAGACAGGCGGCATGCCGAGTCGGTTTTCGTCCACGTTGGCATGGTGAGACTGAATCCGGTAAACTCGCAAAGGATATTGACACGGTAGGACAGTGTGTCAACAACCGTTTCCGCGCTGCGTTCCCCGGTTCCGTTTTGGACGCTTCTTTTATATGACGCCGCACCGGTCGGGATTGTCATTACCGGTACTGACGCCAAAAGCAGCAGGGCAGCCATGCAGAGCGGGAGAATTTTTTTGCTTCGATGGGTTTTCATATGTTTGCCTCTCTTTCCTGTTTTTTTCCCGTTTTGCTATCCTCTCATATTTTTGAGACAAGGTTTAGATGTTTGCCGAACGCGCGAACCGACATCGGTCAACGCTTGGAGAGACGCAGCTCCCGCTCGGCATTATGCTCATACCCCTCCTCCACAAGGACAGGGCAATCTTCCCCTGCGCGGTAAGCACGGATGTACTCGCAGAGCCACAGGTAATACTGATCACCGTGACCGCCCTTCATAGGCTCGATATCACGGCTGTATTCCTGATTGAAGTTGTCGGTGAATACATATCCGACTCCGTCAACATAGTAGAGCTGTGCGGTCCATTCGTTCCACCAGGTGACAGATACGATCTTGGGATGCACCCTGAAAGCTGTCAGCCACTGGGAATACCAGAACACGCCGCCCGCTCTTCCGTTGGCGGAATTCGGATCCGACATGTACCCGCGCTGTGCCGCCACGCACACGCTGACATGTTCCGGGTAATCTCCAAAATAGGAGACGGTGTTCTTGTTGCTCGCCTGCAGATAGCTCCACTGCGCGGTGGAAGCGCCGTGCAGACCGGACATTCCGCGCACCGTGAAGTATTCGGTATCAATGTCGTCCAGTCCGGCGTTCCAACGCATAATGAATGGCTTGTCGTTCCAAATGACGAAGCAGTCCTGCCACTTCTCCACACCGTAAAAATACCGATAAACGCTCTCAAACAGGGAGTCATCCGACATCCACATGACCACGTACGGGGTTCCGGATCCCTCGGCGCGCATCTGCATGATGGTGTCCAGCAGGGCGGTCATGGGCTTGCTTATGTAGTTTTCCCATTCTGCCGAACCGGGTCTGTATCCCGCACCTGCATAGGTATAGTCCAGAATCAGAAAATCCACGCCTGCCTGATATAGAAGGTTCATGTTATTGCGGATGGCGTCCGTATCTGTGCTGCGGTAGTAGCCCTGGGCGGGTTCGGACCAGTAGTGAAAGGCGTGCAGCACATTATGCTGTTCCGTTTCGTTTCCGAATCCGTACTTGGAGGAAAAACCGTACTTTGCAATTAGCTCCTCGACATTGAGGCATCCTGTCAACTTGCCGGTTCCGTTGCCGTGAATTGCATTGAACCACATGGAATAGCAGATACCGACAAGGTCTTCCCGATCCGTGATGTCAAGTCCCAAGCTGTACCCGTCTCTCGGAGTTGCTACGACAGTCCCGTCCACAACGTCGTAATCGACTTTCCCTTCGTTGAAGGAAGTTTCCTCAAAGGCTGTTTCCTCGGCTGCGTCGGTATCTGTTTCGACGGCAGCTTTGCTTTCGGGCTCTGATTCCGGAAAAGCGGCAGGTTCGCTCGGAAACTCTGTATCCGTTTCCGACAGGCCGGAGTCCTCCGCGGCGGTTTCGCAGGCCGTCTCGGAGGCTGTCTCGGAGGCGGTTTCCGCATTGCCGGGATGATTGCCCGACTCGGAGCAGCTCACGGTTCCAATGGCGAGCAGGCAGAGCAGCAAACACGAGAGTGTCATTTGAAAAAGTTTATTCATGCTCATTTTCCTGTGCATACCTCCAGACGCTAAGCTGCCGGATAATTATTTCTGAGCGGCTTTTTTTGCCTGACTTGCCTGCTCCTCGTATCCTTCCTCGACCAACACGGGGCAGTCTTCCCCCGCACGGTATGCGCGAATATATTCGCACAGCCAGCGGTAGTACTGGTCGCCGTGTCCTCCCTTCATGGGTTCGATGTCGCGGCTGTATTCCTGGTTGAAGTTATCGGTGAAGATGTATCCGACTCCGTCAACATAGTACAGCTGAGCGGTCCATTCGTTCCACCACGTAACGGTCACAATCTTCGGGTGAACCTTGAAGGCGGTCAGCCACTGGGAGTACCAGAACACGCCGCCCTGTCGTCCGTGCGCTGTCGGCAGGGACATATAGGTTTCCTGCGTTGCAACCGCCACGCTGACGTGTTCGGCTTCGTCACCGTTGTAGGATACGGTTTTCTTGTTGCTGACTTCCAGGTAAGTCCACTGACCCTTCGACGCACGCCCTCTCAGGCCGTACATGCCGCGCACGGTGAATTTATCCGTTTCAAGTTCCCGTCTGTCGACCGTCCAGCGCATGACGAACGGCTTATCGTTCCAGATAACGAAACAGTCTTTCCACTTCTCTACGCTGTAGAAATTCTCGTAGATCGCATCAAACAGGGTATCGTCCGACATCCACATGACCACATACGGAGTGCCGAGTCCCTCTGCCCGCATTTGCATGATGGTATCCAGCAATGCAGTCATAGGCTTGTTGATGTAGTTTGTCCACTCCGCCGAGCCGGGCTTGTATCCTTCTCCCGCATACGTGTAGTCGAGAATCAGGAAGTCTACGCCGGCGTTGTACAAAAGTGTCATGTTGTTGCGGATGGCATCGGTATCGGTGCTGCGGTAGTAGCCCTGCGCCGGTTCCGACCAGTAATGGAATCTTCCGATGCTGTTGTGCTGATCGCCTTCCGTTCCGAATCCGTACTGCGTGGAAAAACCGTATTTCTCGGTCATTTCGGCAACATTGGACATTCCGGTCAGTTTTCCGGTGCCGCTGCCGAAGACAGCGTCGAACCACATGGTGTAACAAATACCGACAAGGTCGGTTTTATTCGTGATATCAAGACCCAAAGCATATCCCTCCTTTGGTGTTGCGGTTACGACAACCTCTTCTACGGTGGCTCCCCTCGAGGCACCGTACACCTGCATCTCATCAATCCACAGTCCGCCGCCATGACAGAAAACAGAGTAGTGTGATCCTTTGGCGGAGTCCATGTTGTAGTCCTCTTCGTACACCTGCGTGTAGTCCGCATCATAGACATAGATCCGACTGTCTGCAATATATACGGTGAGCGCAAGCTGCCCGTTTATGTACATGGACGTTGTCAGATCGTCGGTGCAGATCAGGTCCATCTGGAACTGCCCCGACAGGGCACCGTCCCAAAGCTGAACCAGCACATTTCCGCCGCCCCATCTCCAGTGTGCCTGATCACTTCCGAACACGGCGATCTGATCCTTTTGACTGACAAAGGAGAACCAGATGCCGTCGCCGGAGTTGTCGGCGATGCTGAATGTGTAGTTTGTCACATAGCACCCGATGAATCCGGTTGCGGCGGGGGCGCTGCCTCCCGACACTTCCATGCTCGCGGAAAGCTGAATTTGGCTGTAGTCATTGAAATTGGTATTTACCTCGGGACACCATGTTGTCCACGCGCCGCCGACACCGTCCGTTCCGTTATACGGGATGCACAGCCTTCCCTCATATACGCCTGTTGAGCCGGCGCTGCGGGATGTCGCTTTTCCGCCGCAGTTCGGGTCTCCGTCCGAAAAATCTTCGTCAAACAGCGTAACAACGCCGGACGAGCCTTTCTGCATGATCTGATTGCGTCCGCTTTCGTCGAATGCGTCATACACGGTGGTTTTCTTCACCGATTCGTAGTCAACCTTGCCTTCATTGAAGCGGGTTGTTTCCGGCTCCGATGCATCGGTTGCCGTTTCCCCGGCAGAGGGTTCCGGCTCCGACTGCGTGTCTGCGCCCGATTCGGAGGAGGTTTCCACCGAGGAATCGATTTCGGTGGCTTCGACAGAGGCTGCCAGAGTGTCTGTCTGATTGCCGGAGTCGCCGGAACAGCCGGCGGCAGTGAGTGCGGCAGGCAGCAGCATGGAAAGGCAAAGCAAAAGAGCTATGAACTTTAAGGTGCGTCGGTGTGCCATGATATATACCCCCTTGGATCAGAGATTTACAGTGCGGCTTCCAGTCTTTCGCGGATGGCAAGCAGAAATTCAGCGGAGTTGACGACATTGACGGGGTGTCCGTTATCATCGGCACGCTTGCGCATGTCGGGCGGGACAAGAGCCGCGAGATCTTTGGTCATAATGCCGTCCCGAATGGCGGCAAGGCTTGCACTCTCCAGTTTATCCGCGAAGGAACACAGATCGGGCAGGCAGTCCATTTCACCGCGCTTGCGGAGAGCACCGCTCCACGCGAAAATGGTTGCCATCGGGTTTGTCGAGGTTTCCTCGCCGCGCAGGTAGCGGTAGTAATGCTGCGTGACAGTGCCGTGAGCGGCCTCATACTCAAACTTACCGTCAGGAGATACCAGCACGGAGGTCATCATCGCAAGTGACCCGAACGCCGTGGATACCATGTCGGACATGACGTCGCCGTCGTAGTTTTTGAGAGCCCATACCATGCCGCCCTCGCTGCGGATGATCCGTGCAACCGCATCATCGATCAGCGTGTAGAAGTAGCGTATTCCGGCAGACTCAAAGGCTTCCTTGTACTCTGCATCGTAGATTTCCTGAAATATCAGCTTGAAAGTCTGGTCATACTGCTTCGAGATTGTGTCCTTGGTGGAGAACCACAGATCACGCTTTACGGATAGAGCGTAATTGAAGCAGGCGTGTGCGAAGGACCGTATGGATACATCCTTATTGAAGCTGCCCTGCAGGACGCCGGGACCATCGTAGTCGTTGACGGTTGCCCGGAAGGTTTCCTGCCCGTCCTTGCCCGTGAATACCAGTTCGGCACGCCCGGCGCCGGGAACTCTGTATTCGGTTGCCTTGTACACATCTCCGAATGCGTGGCGCGCGATGGTGATCGGCTGTTTCCATCCGCGTACGAGAGGCGGGAACATTTCGGCATCGGCCACAATGGGCGCGCGGAAAATCGTACCGTCCATAACCGCACGGATGGTTCCGTTCGGAGATTTCCACATCTCGGACAATCCATACTCCTCCACGCGCTGCTTATTCGGCGTGATGGTGGCGCACTTGACCGCTACTCCGAGACGGCAGGCAGCGTGCGCCGCTTCCAAGGTAACATCGTCGCGCGTGCGTTCACGCTCCGGAAGTCCCAAATCGTAATACTCGGTTTTTAAATCTACGAACGGCAGGAGAAGCTCGTCCTTAATCATCCGCCAGAGGACACGGGTCATCTCGTCCCCGTCCATTTCGACCAGCGGTGTTTTCATCTGTATTTTGCTCATGCGGTTTACCCTTTCTTGATTTTTGCTGCTTTGCTGCATGCGGTGCAGATTTCGTATGAGAAGGTCCGCACCATGCCTGTAGACTTTTGAAAACGGAGGAAGCGACTCTTACTTCTTTGCTCTTTCGGCATACCAGTTCATCA
Source organism: Erysipelotrichaceae bacterium (assembly GCA_963609805.1). GTDB lineage: Bacteria > Bacillota > Clostridia > Oscillospirales > CAG-272 > CAMEON01. The sequence goes on from CAVDLN010000045.1 coordinate 6,316, forward strand.
GGCATCCGGCCAGAATAATCTGTCTTTCCTCATCGGTAAGATTGCAAAGACGCAGGACAAGTTCCGCTGTGGTTCCGTCTGCTCGTACAGCAATTGCGTTTATGGTGTCTTTTCCGTCGGCAACCGCCGTGCGGATATCCGGTATGAAAATGCAGTCACCCGCTTCATACGGAAATTCCGCACCGTCGGGCAGAGTGAAGGGAAGAATTCCCCAGTTGATGCAGTTGGAGCGATAGCGTTTGGTCGCATACTCATAGCAAATGTTTCCGAATCCGCCCAGCACCTTCTGGCAGGAAGCCGCCTGTTCACGGGCGGACCCGTCGCCGGGTTTGTTTGCAAACAGGCAGGATCCGAACTGCGTATTCCGTGCAAGCACATCCGCATCCCCGACTGCAGAGAGAACCGTCCGCAGATGGGCGGAAATGCTGCCGTCACGCCGTGCGGCTTCCTGAGCGGCAACCGTCTTGGAGCGCCCCACATATTCCGGAGCCCGTCTGGACAGTGCGAATTCAGAGAGGCGCAGGGGGTTGGAACGATAGGAAGAAGTTTCCCCGGAGGGAATCAGCTCGTCCGTAGTCGTAACCGGATCGCGGATAACTGCTGCAAGTTCCAGCAGTACATTTTTTGCAAGCGGGTACTGCGCCGGCCAGTCGGTGATGTTAGGCCCCAAAATCAGCGGAGCCGAATGGTCAGCTTTCCCGAATCCGTTGTACACGCGCTTTGCATAGGCCGTTCCGTCAAAGTGATACTTATGCGGCGTATGCTCGTAGTCGATGTCCGTTGCAGCGGTTATGATGCCGCCCATGCGTGCGGTAGCCGCAATGGAACGCGCATCCATCAGTGCGACGCCCGCCAGCTGGCCTTCTCCCGGCTTTGAACCTTCCCGGTTGGGGAAATTGCGTGTAGTGTGCCGCAGGGACAGACCGTTGTTGGCAGGGACATCCCCTGCACCGAAGCACGGACCGCAGAAGCACGGCTTTATAACGGCACCCGCTGCAAGCAGTTCCGACAGAGCACCGATGCGGGTAAGCTCCAGCGAGACCGGAACGGAGGTCGGGTAGACGGACAGACTGAAGAATCCGTTTCCCGTTGATTCGCCGCGAAGAATGGAAGCCGCCTCGTCAATGGAGTCGAACATGCCGCCTGCGCAGCCGGCGATGATTCCCTGGTCGGCTCGCACCCGTCCGTCCGGCAGTATTTTTTCCGTCAGATGCAGGGTTGCTTTGCTGAATTTCTTTGCGGCTTCCGCCTCGACACCGGCAAGCAGTTCGCGTGCATTTTGCGTGAATTCATGGATTGTGTACACATTCGAGGGGTGGAAGGGAAGGGCAATCATGGACTCCAGATCCGACAGGTCGATTTGAATCATTCCGTCGTAGCAGGCGCCTTCCATCGGCGCAAGAGGACGGAAATCCTGAGGCCTGCCGTGCGTGACGTAATGCTGCTTCGTGATATCGTCCGTAATCCAGACAGACGAGAGGCAGGTTGTCTCTGTTGTCATAACATCGATGCCGTTCCGGAAGTCAATCGGCAGGGATGCCACGCCAGGTCCGGCAAACTCCAGAACCTTGTTCTTGACAAAGCCCGAGGAGAAGGTCGCGCCGACCAGCGCCAGCGCGGCATCGTGCGGGCCGATACCGTGCCGCGGCTTACCGGTGAGCCAGACAAGAATAACACCGGGTCTGTCAATGTCATACGTGTTGCGAAGCAGCTGCTTTACTAATTCGGGTCCGCCTTCGCCTACGCCCATCGTGCCCAGTGCACCGTAGCGTGTATGTGAGTCGGAGCCGAGAATCATGCGGCCGCAACCGGCCAGTTCCTCACGCGCATAGGAATGAATAACCGACTGATTTGCCGGAACATAGATACCGCCGAACCGACGGGCCGCGGACAGACCGAACACATGATCGTCCTCGTTGATCGTTCCGCCGACGGCGCACAGACTGTTATGGCAGTTTGTCATGGCATAGGGAACGGGAAATTCATCCAGTCCGCTGGCACGTGCTGTCTGGATAATTCCTACATATGTTATATCGTGTGAGACCAGCGCGTCAAATTTCAGGTGCAGTTTTTCCTGCCCTGCGCCTGTTGTGTTGTGCGCATCGAGAATCTGACCGGCAATGGTTTTGGAGCGCCCGCTCAGGTCGGGAGTGTCCGTCCGCTGCGGAATTCCTCCGACCAGCCGAATGCCACCGTTTGTAATGGTAACGCCTTTCATGAATGATCAATACCTCCGATATTCATCTGCTTATACTGGCAATAACTGTTGATTTTGCCGTCACCATTCTATCACAAAACCGTCTCCCCGTCAATAGGAAAAGTGTTGAAAGAGAAAAGGCGGGTTCAAAAAATGAATTCCCAAGGCACATCCTTTGCGGATTGCACCTTGGGAATTTGCGTCGTACCGCAAAAGCAGCGCACGGCACGGAAGCAGCCGGATTTCCGCAAGCTGATATGCTCAAAGCGAAAACAGCTTTATCATTTTAACGGCAGTACCACCCGGAAATTCCCGCACCTCACCGAGCGCAAAGAAATTTCCGTCCGCGCCGTACAGCCTCAGGCGTGTTCCGACCGGATATCGCCGTTCCTGCCCCAATTTTGCCTGATAAAGCTCGCAACCGTTCCTGCACAGCCGTTCATAAAAGGGAGAAAGAGCAAGTTTCGGCATATCCGTAAATAATGTTTCTACCGGCAGCAGACATGCCGTACGTTCTTCAGCGTCCATGGCGTCCAATTCGTCCGTTGTTCTGCAGTCGGAAATTGAAAACCCGCTTGCCGCCGTGCGGCGCAACGCCGCCATGGTACCTCCACATCCGAGTGCATCCCCTATGTCGGCGCACAGCGTGCGGATGTAGGTGCCTCCCGAGCAAACAACCGACAGACAGTAATCGGACGGCAGGGAAGCGGGCATTGCCGTCAGTGCACGAATTTCTACGGGGCGTGCATTTCTTTCCACGGTTTCGCCTGCACGTGCAATATCGCAGAGCTTTCTTCCGCTCACCTTCAGGGCTGAATACATGGGCGGTACCTGCTGTATCCTGCCGCGGAACCGGGGGAGGATTGATTTCACCGAGAATTCATCCGGAAGCGCGCAGGCCGGAGCGGTGGATGTGATGACACCCGTTGTGTCCTCCGTATCCGTGCAAAGACCGAGGCGCAGAATCGCTCGGTAGGCCTTTTCGTCATGAGAAATATATTCGGATGCTTTCGCGGCGCGTCCCAGCAGAAGAATCAGAACACCGGTTGCCATCGGGTCGAGAGTCCCTGTATGTCCGACTTGGCGGGTGCCGAACAGGCGGCGGACGCGGGACACGACATCATGGGACGTTATGCCGGCAGGCTTGTCAATCAGAAGCACGCCGCCGGGCGCATTGTCATTCAGTAATCTATTCATGGGTGTCCTCCCGCAGCACTTAGTTTTCGGCATTCTACCACACATTGGTTCCTTTGTCAAGTAAGATTGCTCGGCAATAATTTACAGAATAGTCAAAAAATAAACACAAAAAAATAACGAATTTCCGTTGACGCCGGTTCGAAGGAATGCTATAATTTGGTATAATGAGGGTAGGATGGTTTTCTGAAAAGCACATTTT
>CAVDLN010000045.1:9995-12654 GCA_963609805.1 Erysipelotrichaceae bacterium
CCGCCGACGCGGGGACGTGAGTCGGGTGGTCGGTCAGGAAAGGAACTACGGTTTATGGATATCGAAAAAAAGGATTCCAAAGGTCGTACGGCAATAGTTTCTCTGTTCGATGAAGGCACCTTTGTGGAAATCGGCGCATATGTCGGCAAGCAGGGAAAGGCTTATGATGCCGTGCTTTGCGGGTATGGCGCCGTTGACGGGAAGCTGACATTTGCTTTCGCACAGGATGCGGACCGTCAGAAAGGCGCATTTGATGCGATCGGCGCATCAAAAATTGCCGAATTGTACGAGCAGGCGATACGGGCGGGCGCACCGGTCGTCGGAATACTGAACAGTGCCGGTGCTGTTGTCACCGAGGGGGCAGCTGTTCTGTCGGCATACGGGAAGTTCTTGAAGTGCATTTCATCCGCTTCCGGCGTTATTCCGCAGATCGCTCTTGTAGAGGGAGTCTGCGGCGGCATGACGGCGGCTGCGACGGCTCTGTTCGATTTTACGGTTACCGTTAAGGATCAGGCCGAGCTGTTTGTGAATCCGCCTTTTCTTGTCGGAAAGGAAACGGGGAAAGCGGAATATGCGGCAAAAAACGGGTTTTCCGCGCTGACGGTCGAGTCTGAGGATTCCGCTGTTTGCGCAGTACGCACGCTGGTCGGCCTTCTGCCGCGCAACAATGCGGACACAGCGGATGCCGATCCGACCGACGCACCGGATCGGCCCGTAAGTCCTGCGGGACTCACTGGCTCCGCACTGGTCACCGAGCTGGTCGATGCATACAGCTTTACTGAACTGTATGCCGCATACGGGCAGGATCTGACCACGGGACTTTGCCGCATGGGCGGGATGACGGTCGGCGTTGTTGCTGGGAACGGCTCTGCCGATGCCGGCAAACTTACGGCTGCCGGCGCGGCCAAGGCTGCCAGGCTGGTAAGTTTCTGTGATGCGTTTTCTCTGCCTGTTCTTACGCTGGTTGATAATGCGGGACTTGCTATGAACGCCGATCCCGCATTCGCCGGAGCGCTTGGCAAGCTTGCTGCCGCTTATGCGGAGGCATCCTGCCCGAAGGTGACGGCTGTTGTCGGCAAGGCATACGGGGCTGCGTTCACTTTGCTGGGATCCCGAGCATTGGGAGCGGATCTCGCGCTGGCACTGCCCGATGCCGTCGTCAGCGTCATGGATCCCGCTGCGGCTGTGGCGTTTCTGCGCAACGATGAGGTGACTGCGGAGACAACGCGTGCTTCGGTCGAGGAGAAATGGTCAGAGGAAAATCTGGCGGATGCCGCCGCAGCAAGCGGAGACATCGATGACGTGGTTCCTGCCGAGGAACTGCGTGCCAGACTGTGTGCCGCACTCTACATGCTTGCAGGCAAGGCATGCGGTACGCCGGACCGCAAGCACGGCGTGCTGCCTCTGTGAGAGGAGCGTTTTCAATGAACGTACTTACTGCCATTCGTGTGCTTGCCGAAGAAACCATGGCGGCAACCGTGAACGAAACAGCAACCGCAGCTGCCGCCGAGGATCTGGGAGGCTTTATGTCCCCGGAGAGACTTGAACTTGCAGGTCAGGTGGTTTTGATCGGCATGTGCATGGTGTTTGCCGTGCTGGCGCTGCTGTGGGGTGTGCTTGCTTTGTTCGGCAAGGCTATGTCATCCGGAAAAGCGAAGAAAGAAGAGACATCTGAGTCGGCTGCGGAGTCTGCCGTAACGCCTGCTCCAGCGGAGGTCTCCGAAGAAGTTCCTGCCGCAAAGCCGGAAGAAGAAAACGACGAGGAACTGGTCGCCGCGCTTACCGCCGCCGTCGCCGCTGCTATTGCTTCGGACGAGAAGCTGTCCTCACGTTTTGCCAGCGGTTTCCGCGTGGTATCCTTCAAAAAGACCGGACGCTGACGCCGGACCGTGAACTTGCCTATTACACGCTTAAATGAATGAAAGGATATACTGTCATGAAAAAGAGATTTATCGTTACGTTGTCCAATGGAAACTCCTATGATATGACCGTCGAAGAAGTCACCGCCAATGCCGATGTCGCTGTTTCGGCTTCCGCTGCGGCACCGAAAGCAGCCGTTGCTGCAGCTGCACCCAAGGCCGCAGCGCCTGCTTCCGCGGCAGGTTCGGTAGCTGTAAAGGCTCCTCTGCAGGGAACGGTCATGAAGGTCAACGTCAAGCCGGGCGATACCGTGAAGAGAGGCGCCGCAGTGGCCGTTATCGAGGCACTCAAGATGGAAAACGACGTGCCCGCACCGCAGGACGGTGTGGTGGCAAGTGTTGAGGTCAAGAGCGGCGATTCCGTCAAGACAGACCAGGTGCTTCTGACACTGAAGTGAGTCGGCGCGTTCCGAAACTTGTCCGGACAAGGTGCAAACCGAGTGCCGGACGGAATGAAAGGAAACATCTGTTATGCTTGATAGTTTGCTGAATTTTCTGACGAAGACCGGCATTTGGCAGCTGTTCTTCAAGAGCGGAGATCAATTTTCGCTTGCGGGAAGCACCTGGTCATTCAACACTGCCTGCTGGCAGACTTTGGTTATGCTTGCAATTGTCGGGGTGCTGGTTTACCTCGCCATCAAACGTGGCTTCGAGCCGCTGCTGCTCCTGCCGATTGCCATAGGTATGCTGCTTACCAATCTGCCCGGAGCCGGCATATTCCATCTGGATTGGTTCATTGT
>CAVDLN010000046.1:0-12171 GCA_963609805.1 Erysipelotrichaceae bacterium
CGACAGAAACGGCAACGGAAAAACCGGAGGATCCGACAGAAACGGCAACGGAAAAGCCGGAAGATCCGACTGAGACGGCAACGCAGAAGCCGGAGGACTCCGCCGAAGAGGCGTCTGTGACCGCCGAACCGGTATCGGAGACGGTATCCGACACAGACGCGGGAACGTCATCGGAGACGGAAACCGCGACAGGCAGTACTGCCGGTGGCTGTTCGTCCGCGCTCGGACTCGGAAGCGGCATTGCTCTGCTGGCTGCTGCCACTGTATGCCTGACTCGGAAACGACGCAGATAAGGGAAAAGGCTCACACGCACATCATCAAAATCAACAAAAAACGGCTTGCAGAGAGGCACTCTCTTTGTAAGCCTTTTCTGTTGACTTCTGCGACGAAAATATGTTATAATCCGTTCCGTGTTCTGCCGGGTAATGAGCCCGGTATTTGTTTGTGGGAACGTGCCGACAGATGCAAGATCGGAAAGCGAAAGAAAAGGAATTATCGCATGAGAAAAAATCAAAAGGCGGAAATCCGTCTGTCAGATCATTTTACATACGGAAGGCTGCTCCGATTCGTGTTTCCGTCTATCGTTATGATGGTGTTCACTTCTATTTACGGCGTTGTGGACGGACTGTTTGTCTCCAACTTTGCGGGAAAGGAATCCTTTGCGGCCATCAATCTGGTCATGCCGTTTATTATGGTGCTGGGCGGTATGGGGTTTATGATCGGTACGGGAGGAACCGCTCTGGTTTCGAAGATTATGGGGCAGGGCGAGGAGAAGCGGGCGAACCAAACCTTTTCCATGATGATATGGGTGACGATTATTTTAGGGGCTGTGCTGACTGCTCTGGGGCTTGCCTTCATGGAGCCGGTTGCCCGGTTTCTGGGCGCAGACGAGAGCACCTTTGACGATTGCGTGCTCTATGGGCGCATTGTGATTGCCTTTACCGTTGCCTTTATGCTCCAGAATGTATTTCAGAGTTTCCTGATTGCCGCGGAGCGCCCCAAATTGGGATTGGCTGTTACGGTAGCCGCAGGCGTTACCAATATGATACTGGACGCACTGTTTATTGCCGGATTCAGCTGGGGTGTGGCGGGCGCCGCTGTTGCCACGGGTATCAGCCAGTGCGTCGGCGGTATTATTCCGTTTGTATACTTTCTGCTTCCGAACCGCAGCCGTCTGCGTCTGACCGGGGCACGGCTGCAGCTCCGCCCTATCCTGCAGGCATGTGGGAACGGGTCGTCCGAGCTGATGAGCAATATTTCCTCCTCCGTCGTGAGTGTGCTGTATAATTTCCAGCTTCTGAAATATTTTGACGGAAACGACGGTGTTGCGGCATTCGGTGTGCTGATGTACGTACAGTTTATTTTTGTGGCTATCTTTGTCGGCTACTCTGTCGGCTGCGCACCCATCACATCCTACAGCTACGGCGCGTCCAACCATGCGGAAATGAAAAACATCCTTCGGAAAAGTCTGATTCTCATGGGAGGATCCGGCGTTCTTCTGACCGGTGCCGCCATCGCCCTGGCGGTTCCGCTGGCACACCTGTTCGTTGGATATGATGCGGGGCTGTATACGCTGACCGGCCATGCCTTCCGACTGTTCGCCGCATCCTTCCTGCTGGCCGGATTCAATATCTATATGTCCTCTTTCTTTACCGCACTGAACAACGGCGTGGTGTCGGCTCTTATTTCCTTTTTGCGAACGTTGATTTTCCAGACATCGGCGGTTCTGCTTCTCCCCATGCTGCTGGGGCAGGACGGAATCTGGTGGGCCGTTACGCTGGCAGAGGTATGCGCGTTTGTCATTTCCGTTTCGTTCCTGATTGCCAAGCGGAAAAAATATCGGTACTGACGCGGAACGCGTTCCCGATCGAAAATAAAACGCCGCAGGCTGTCCTTCTGGATGCCTGCGGCGTTCCCGTATGCGCCGTCCGCGGCAATGACCCCGGGAGATGCCGAAAAGCCAGGTCACAACAGCGCAGGCTTTCACGAACGGGCTGTTGGCAGAAAGGGACTCATCTCGCCTGCGGGCTCGGTCAGGATCGGCATCACTGCCGTCCCGCTCGAGTCCCCTCGGAGAAAAACAAAACAGACGCCAATCGACGTCTGTTTTGCTTTTGGCGGAGAGAGAGGGATTCGAACCCTCGGTACATTGCTGTACACCTGATTTCGAGTCAGGGCCGTTATAACCACTTCGATATCTCTCCGTACTGCTCTTCTTTACCGAAGCCGTATTATTTTACCACTTATCCATGAAAATAGCAATACCTTTTTCTGTATGGTATTGCTTTTTGAAAAGCGGGCAGTATAAAACACGGGACAAGGTGCCGCGGGGATGCACCTTGCCCCGCGTTTTTTTCGGTCCCGATGCCGCATGCTTTTCGTCTGCCGAATAAATCAGCGGTTTTAAGCCTTTTTCTTTCTCCATTTCAGCAGAAGTGCCGAATTTGCGATAACGAGAACCGATCCCGCATTGTGCACGAGCGCGCCCACAACGGGATTCAGCGTACCGACAATTGCCAGTGTAATCGCGACAAAGTTCAGCGTCATCGAAAAAATCATATTGAGCTTTATGGTTGCCATCATGCGGCCGGACAGGGCCACCAGATGCGGGAGCTCTTTGACTTCATCATCCACCAGGGCAATATCCGCCGCCTCTACGGCAATGTCGCTGCCTACACCGCCCATGGCGATACCGACATCCGCTTTTTTCAGGGCCGGCGCGTCATTTACACCGTCCCCGATCATGCAGACCGGCATATTTTCGCTCTGGTATTCGCCGATATATTTCAGCTTATCCTCCGGCAGGCAGTTGGCGCGCACCTCACGGATATGCAGTTGCCCGGCAATGCTTCGTGCGGCATTTTCATTATCTCCGGTAAGCAGAACCGGCTCCACCCCGAGTCGGTTGAGCGAATCAACCATGGCGGGGCTCTCCTCCCGCAGTGTATCGGACAGTGCGAGGTATCCGATAAGCTGTCCGTCTGCAGCCACATAGGTGACAGTGCACCCCCGGCGCAGATACTCCTCCGCATCGCACGGCATCATTTCAATGCCGTGTTCCCGCAGCAGTTCGGGGTTTCCGGCAAGAACGGTTTTGCCGTCAACCGTTGCGCGCACGCCGCGCCCTGGAATCATACAAAAATCCGCGGCCCCGGCAACCTCGGCTCCCGTCTTTCGGTAACAGCTCACGATTGCTTTCCCCAGCGGATGCTCGGAGAACTGCTCCGCGGACGCCGTCAGCCGGTAAATTTCGTCCCTGTCATAGGCACCCGAAACGCTTTCCGCCGTAACGACCTCCGGCATTCCGTACGTCAGCGTCCCCGTTTTGTCAAAGGCGATAACTTTGGCTTTTGACAGCCTTTCCAGTGCGTCGCCCTCACGTACCAGAAATCCGTGTCTGGTTGCGTTGCCGATGGCAGCCATGATGGCAGTCGGTGTTGCCAATACCAGAGCGCAGGGGCAAAATACGACGAGAATCGTAACGGCACGGATAATTTTCCCGGTAATCAGCCATGTCAGGGCGGCGGCTGAAAGTGCAATGACCACAATCCACGTTGCCCAACGATCCGCAAGACCGACAATTTTCGCCTTTCCCGCATCCGCCGACTGCACCAGCCGAATCATCCGCTGAATGGAGCTGTCCTCGCCTACCTTGGTTGCCTCCATCTCAAAAGTTCCGAATTGATTGACCGTTCCGCTGGACACGGTATCGCCGACGGTTTTATCCACCGGCAGGGATTCCCCCGTCATGACGGCCTGATTGACCGAAGTTTGCCCGGCCGTAATCACCCCGTCGACAGGGACACTTTCGCCCGGCAGTACACGGATGCGATCCCCAACGCAGACCTGCTCGGCGGGAAGGATTATCTCTTTTCCGTCTCGCAGAACTCTTGCTGTCTGCGGCGTCAGGTGTACCAGTTTTTCAATGCCTGCGCGCGCCCTTGCAACGGTCAATTCCTCCAGCAGAGCACCGAGCTGCATAATGAAAGCCACCTCGCCGGCAGCGAAATCCTCACCGATACACACAGAGGCCACCAGAGCAATGGAGACAAGCACATCCGCCTTGATGTCAAACGCCGTAACAAGGCCTATAATCGACTCCAGAATTATCGGCACACCGCACAGAACAATGGAAATCCATGCCATATCAAACGGAAACGGGCGGAATTTCACAAGGCTGCAGATGACAGCCGCACCGGAGAGGACAAGCAGAACGATGTCCTTTTTTATCCCGCCGACAGACAGCAGGTGCTCCAGCTTTTTCATAGTTTTTTTCATTGTCACGGCTCCTCTCTTATACCCTACGGGGTATAGGTATATTATACACGGACAGACAGGTTTTGTCAATAGGAATGTTATAAAACGGGAGCACCTTTTGTTGGAAACTTCTTATTGCATATTGGCAAAGCGTTCTACCGCCTTTGTAAAGCTTTCGATCGTTTTGTCCGCATCCCCGTGTTCAATACCATCCCGGACACAGTGCCTGATGTGTCCCTCCAGCACAACCTTTCCGCAGCCGTTGAGTGCCGACTTGGCCGCGCTGATTTGTGACAGAACATCCTCGCAGGGGACATCCTCGTCAATCATTCTGTCGATCGCCTGAATCTGACCGATGATTTTTCTGAGCCTGCGGTGCAGATTCTCGGAATCCATACATTGTTTCATTTTTTCCTCCATACCGTTAGGGGGTATATGTATATATTAGCATAAAAAAGAAATTCTGTCAAGCTGTCAAACGGTCAAACGTGATTCCGTTCGGGTGTCGAATCCGCTAAAAAAGGATGCTGAAAAACTCAAAATAAGTTTTCCGGCACCCTCTTTATTGCCGCTACTTGTACAGGGAGCCGATCTCCGTGCTGCCTGTTTTTTTCCAGTTGGAAAAATCGTGCCCGTTTCCGTTTACGGTAAACTCACTGACATAGTCCTTCCCTTTGCGGCTGACGACGAACAGGTGGCGCCGCGCGATATTCACACCTTCCGGAACATCCAGATACGATACGCCCCAATCACGGTCTGTTGTCAATCCGGAGGACGTCACCAGGAAAGCCTGCATGTTCAGCTCCTGACACACCTGCGCGGAAGATGTTTTCAGTGCCTCCCCGTACGTCCCGGACGGCTTGACAAACACCGGCGTCAGGCGTGGCTCTGCCGGATCCTTTTCGTTGTCTCGTCCCCACGGGTGGTCTCCCGTAATCAGAATTGTTGCGTTTTCATACAGACCAAGCCGTTTCAACTCGGCAATATAGCGGTAAATCAGGTTGAAGCAACCCTTTGTGGATTCCTCAACGGAGGCATTCCTCCTGTAGTTTCCGTCCGCATCCATATGGCAGGGAGTGTGGCTTCCGTTGAGATGGATAAACAGAAAGGCATTTTCGGCACCCTCCGTGTCCACGGTCAGCCCCTCTTTACTCAGTTTGGCAAAGGTTTCCCAATCGTTGAGAACATAGGCGGGATTATCGCCGATGTACTGCACCAGACTGTTGAACATGGCGGTTGTAATATGAATTCTGTTTTTCAGCAGCTGCGGAAGCAGGCGGTAGCCTGCCAGACCGATCATGTATCCCACCAATTCTCCGCGGTTCGAAATGCGGTATCCGTTGGATACCTCGACATTATCCGCAATACCGGCAAGCGGTTCCGCGCTGCGGTAGCCGTAATAGTAGCCGGTATACAGACGGATCGCATACCCGTTTGCTTTCAGTTCCCGCAAAAACGGCGAATCGGCATAGGCGGAGGCAAAGTATGTGTCGGCATCCTGCCTGAACTGGTTTCCGTCCTCATCCTCCTGCTTTACGCCTGTTATCATGGAGGCGACGGCGGGATAGGTACGCGAATACAGCGACAGGTTGTCGTCAAACAGGGTAAAGCCGGTCAGGGGAGCAAAGAAATCCGTGTCATTTTCGGCAATGCTCTTGTAATACTCATAGTCAAAGCGATCCAGTACGAACACAATCGTGTTTTTCCCGCGCGCCACATTGCACAGCCCCGCATTTGACAGGTAAACCTTCTGATTTCCGACTTTTTTGCTGTCCCTGTCCCTGTCACTGTCACTGTCGCTGCTGCCGCCGTCCCCGTCTTCCCGTTTCTTTTCACTGCTCAAATTGCCGACTCGGGTGCCGTCCGCCGTCAGAGTGTCGGATGCGGCAGCCGATGCGTCCTCCGCCTCACTGCCGTCCGAGGTTTCGGCCGCGGCCCGGCTGCTGTCCCGGTTAAAGACCTTGCCAAGAATGGATATGCTTCCCACAACCTGCATTCCGAGCACAACCACAAGGGCAATGCCGGCGGCGGTTCGTATCAGGTCATTTCGGTCAATGTGCATCGCCCCGGTTACGGCGGCTGCACCGGACGCAATCCACAGAAACGTATCCAGAATATACAGCCACAGCGGCGTATCCCCGGCGCCCCCGTCTCCGAGGAGCGACTTCAGCCCGATGTTGAGAAACATTCCCTGTATATATCCCATTACGCCGAGCCAGAACACCACCGCCCCGATTACGGCTGACACCCGACCGGGCATCAGTGAGATCAGCGCGCCGAGAATCAGCGTACCCGCCAGCGCCAGCGCCAGCAGCCATGCGCCCATATCGCGGAAGGAAAACAGAAATTCCGTCCGGTTTCCCGCGTAAATGTCCATCGGCGTGAACAGGAACAGCGTAAACGACAGCGCAGCCGCGCACAGAAATGACAGCGGAATGCGCCGCACGACCCCTCCGAGGTAGGTCGTGCGGCTATGTTTGCTTTTCAGTACCATGTATCTGATGTTACAGGCGTGCCTCCAATGCGGCCCGCATGTCCTCATAGCCCGGCTTTCCGAGCAGGGCGAACATATTCTTCTTGTATGCCTCAACGCCGGGCTGGTTGAAGGGGTTCACACCCAGCAGATAACCCGAAACGGCACATGCCAGCTCAAAGAAGTAAATCAGCTGTCCCAGTGTGCGCTCACTCCGATCGCTCAGCTCAATCAACAGATTGGGCACGCCGCCGTCGTTGTGCGCCAGAAGGGTTGCCTGCATGGCGGTTTTCTTTACGGCGTTGAGATCCATGCCGGACAGGAAATTCAGCCCGTCGATGTTGGCGGGGTCATCCGGAATCGGGAAGGAGACAGGGTTGTTCTCGATGGATATGACGGTTTCAAACAGATTGCGCGTGCCGTCCTGAATATACTGCCCCAGGGAATGCAGATCCGTGGAGAAAATCACAGACGCGGGGAAAATGCCTTTTTGATCCTTCCCTTCGCTCTCACCGAAAAGCTGCTTCCACCACTCATTGAGCATAGCGGCGCCGGGCTCGTAGCCGACCAGAATTTCGGTTGTCTTTCCCTTACGGTAGAGAATGTTGCGCAGGGCGGCATAGCGGTATGCGTCGTTTTCCGCCAGGTTCGGGCTTCTGTATTGCCGCATGGCATCGGCGGCACCTGCCATCAGTTCATCGATGTTGATGCCTGCTACGGCAATCGGGAGCAGGCCGACAGCCGTCAGAACCGAGAAACGTCCTCCGACATCATCCGGAACGACAAAGGTTTCATAGCCCGCCTCATCCGAAAAATGCTTGAGTGTTCCCTTTTGGCGGTCTGTTGTGACAAAAATGCGCTCGCGCGCGCCCTCCTTGCCGTATTTCTTTTCCAGCAGCGCGCGGAACACACGGAATGCCACGGCCGGCTCTGTCGTGGTGCCGGATTTGGAAATAACGTTGATACAGACATCCCGTCCCTCGCAGATGCTGACCAACTCGGACAGAGCCGCGGCGCTGATGCAGTTGCCTGCGAAGTAGATATCCGGCGTGTCCTTGCGAAGATTATTGTACAGCGGGGATTTTATGAACTCGATAACGGCCCGTGCGCCGAGGTAGGAACCGCCGATTCCGATGGCAATAAAAACCTGGCAGGATTTCTTTATGCGTTCCGCTGCCGCCTTGATCCGTGCAAACTCCGCGCGGTCGTAATCCTCCGGCAGGGTTGTCCAGCCGAGAAAGTCGCTGCCCGCTCCGCTGCGGGAATTCAGCAGCTCATGGGCTGCGTTTACCATGGGTTGGATCTGTGCGCACTCCTCCTGCCGTACAAAAGGTGCGGCATACTGCTGACTGAGACGAACTGACATACTATCCTTCCTTTCTTAAACGGGACAGACTCGGAATGTTCCGTTCACGCCGTCATTATACAACAAAATATATTGCTTTGCAATAGCTTTTTGAAAACATGGGAAACAGGAAAGCGGTACGGTCCCGCATCGTGCCTGCCGCCTGCCGTGCAAGGGAAACACGCTGCGACCGTACCGCCTCTTTATCGTGCGCAGCCGACAATACTTACTTCCTGTTTCCGTTGAACAGGAAATTAAAAGGTTTAATCTTTCGGATCAGCACCGCCGCGCCGCAGGAGACTGCCAGAGTCAGGATTACACGCAGAAGATAGACAGCCATCATGGGAATCGGCAGCCGTTCCAGCACCTTCAGAACCGCCAACGCCACCAGCGGATGTATGCCGTACACCGCCATGGTGGGGATAGACGGCAGAAAGCCGAGCTTCATATCCGGGTGCCTGTCGGCAATCTTCAGAAACAGAATCAGTGTCAGGACGGTTACGAAGGGAACGGCAATCCGCTCATTGAAGCACGGAATAAATCCGGCGAAAATCATGGTATCCAGCGTTCCCGTTACGGCAAGTCCCGCAATCACGACCGGGTAAGGAACCCGCACCAGACGATCTATCCATTTTTCGTAGTTGCTCCGCGCCGCCGCACAGCCGAAGAAATAGGATAGGAAGCAGTTCCACGCAAACAACGCTTTGTCATCCCCGTCTACCGTAACTTCCAGATTCAGCTGCAGCACCGGCTGGAACACCGACGCGGCCGCAGCGATCGCGAGTACCGCAATCACTGCCGCACGGTTTTTGAGAATCCAGTAAATCACGGGAGACAGAATCACAAGGCCGATCAGAATAAACATGAACCACATTGCATAGGCGTACTTGAAGAACACAATGCCCTTCAGAATACCCAACGGACTCCAGTCCGCTTCCATCTCCGTGCTTCCGAGCAGGGATGCCTTCGCATTGAACAGCACATAGTATGCGGTTGACCACGCAAGGAACGGAATCAGAACCGTAAAAATGCGCCGTTTCATCTTCTGTGCCACACTGCGCATGGAATCAGCCGTGAGGAAGAACAGAAATCCGGAAAGCATCAGAAAAATCGGAACCGTGGCGGGAGCCACCCCATAGGATACCGCGTTGGCGACCCAAACCTCCCCCTTTCCCATCGGAGGAGAATCCATACGGCAATGCGCCGCCGCCACGCCGATTGCGCACACGATCGGTACAAATTTCAGGAAAGCATTCATGCGCGCACTCAGCTGCTTTCTCTGTACAGTCTGTTTATTCGGCCTGTCGTCTCTCATTGGTCAGTCGTTTTGCCTTTCGTTTATTCGGATTCAGTCAGACGGCAGGCCTGCCCCGCGCGTCCCCTCGCAGATGTTGGACGTGATATAATCCACGCCCCATGATGCCAGCTCGGCAGCCCGTTCCGGATCATCCACCGTCCAGCAGTTAACCTTCAGTCCCGCCGCGTGCATAGCCTCCACGCGTTCACGCGTCAGGGATGCGTGATGAATGTCAATGTCCATCCGATCGTCATGCAGGCGGGCGATCAACTCGTCATTGTTCTCCCCGGTCAGGAACTGGCAGGGCTGCTCCGGCAGGGCTGCGCGCACCTTCTCCAGATCCTCATAGTGGAAGGAAATGAAGATAACATGATCCAGCCATCCGAGATCCTCTATCAGGCGGATCATGGCATCGGTTTCCTCCTGCGTGAAGATGCTTTTCAGCTCCAGCACGCAGTATTTTTCATACTTTTTGCAGATAGCGATGTAGTTTTCCAGACTTGCCAGCCGCAGGTCATACCGGCCCTTGGTGCCGTCCGTATCAAACAGCACGATTTTGCGGAGGCTATCCCACGACAGACCCTCCACATTGAGGTTTTCCCCGGCAATGCGCTGCAGATTTCCGTCATGGTTGATGACAAAATGTCCGTCATTGGTGCGGTATACATCGGTTTCAATGCCGAAATACGGGCGGTTGCCCGCGGCCACAAAGGCGGACGCGGTATTCTCCCGCTCCAGCCCGGACAGTCCGCGGTGCGCCACCACCAATGTATTCCGATTATCGAATTTCTTTGTGTTCATAGAAAGTGCCTTCTTTTTTCAAGATTAGGAAGTTGGGAAATCTCCGGTTCAGACCTGTGCCCGAAGGGTAATGCCGGTAAGTCCGCTGTCAATCAGGCTGTAGTCATCCGTCCAGCCTGCTCCGTCCGTCACAAAGTTGCCGGGGCCGTAGGATCCTGCGATTTTCGGGATCTGGTGGAGCGGCCCGAACACGTTGCGCCGCGTACCGACTACCGTTACGTCAATGGTTGCTCCTGCCCGTACGGCTTCTGTGACATCTGCCTCATAGGGGTTCCAGCCAAGCACCGTGGTCTTGCCCATTGCGCTTACCTTGACGCACCCGCCGGTAAAGGAGGCGGGTGTCAGAACAATCCGTCCCGCCGTATTGACAGTGTCGCCCAGAATGCCTCTGTACTGCTCGGGAGTCAGGTGATAGGTCATGCAGCCCGTGTAGAAGGGCAGGTTGTATTTTTCGTAATTGTCGCAGCCGATGTGCTCCGGCAGTCCCGTCAGCGTGCAGACCTTCCCCTGCACCGTCACGCCGAATTCACCGACAAGGTACAGCGCCTCAATGTTTGTGGTGCGCTTGAAGTCAACCGATACGGTAACGGTGTTTCTGCCGAGGTGCAGTGCACCTGCGGGAATCTGCATCTTCTTGAAGCAGTCGTCAATCCAGAAGTCGTTGATATCCGTATTGGTCAGTGCCACACCGTTGATTGCATACCGATTCAGCTCAGGCCGCTCGCCCGCCAGATACACGGTTTCCTCCGGCAGTGTGTCAATATCAAAGACATACTCCAGTTCCAGCTCGCCGTAGGTTTTGGTGTCAAAATTCTTGGCGTACCACGGCTGCAGCATCTCGCCGCCTCTGTGTTCCAGTCCGAGGCTGTCCCGCACCTGTCTGTCGGCCTTGAGCACCTCTGCCGTCGCGTGGAATTCCGCATCGCCTGCCCAGCGCCAGCGTGTCCAGTCCAGCACGCATACATTCGGCTCGTCCCGCTCACAGCTGAATTCGCCGCGGACGGTTGCCTCCGCCACAGTCTTCCACGCCTTCACGGGGGGAAGCGTCTCCGCCTCATGCGTCAGCACAAAGCAGCGGGTTCCCGCAGGCTCCAGGGACAAATCAATGGCTGTGCAGCCGCCGTCACGGTGTGCCAGCGCCGATGCGTCATACCGCTCGCCGTTTTCCAGATTCCATTCCTGCACGGCGTACCCGTCCGGAACGCGGAGGGAGAGTGTCAGGTTCTGTCTGCCGGATGCGCGGTCCGTATTCAACACAACCACAGCGTATCCGTCCCCGCCGAAATTCCGCCGCACCTGCGCAAACACATCGGTTTCCGCCGTTCCGTCGGCACGATTCACGCTGACATATGCGCCGCCGTTTGCTCTCACGGCTGCCGCCAGTGCCTCGCCGTCAAAGGGAACCTGTACGCAGTCAGCCGCCAGCCCGGCAGGCTCATCGGAGCGAACCGCATTCACGTAGGTCGGCAGATCACCGGCAAAGATTACCTTGCCGCCCATATCGGCAAATTTACGCAGAAGCGCCAGCGTGGTCGGGCGGATAGTAAGCATATCCGCGACAACCACGGTGCGGTAGGATGCCTTTCCGATTGTCAGGACAGGCTTTCCGTCAGCGCCGAGCGATACGCTGCCCAGTCGGGACATCATATCCTCCTCGCCGTAATCGAAGTCAATCTGTCTGTCCGTCAGCATATGGAACAGCTGCTCATAGCGCTGCTCATAGGGAGAAACCTCGGGCGACGCGTTGAGAATCCAGTGTGCCCATCCGGCGTATGCCTGGCACCACAGCGACTCAATGGGGTTGAGAACAAGCACATCGCAGTCCGGCGTGCCCTCGTACATAACCAGGCCGAAGCGGGCAAAGTAATCCTCCACCTTGGAGTAGTCCTTATACCACGGAGACTGGTGCAGAATGGACGCGGGGTAATCGCGCTTGGATTCGCCCTCCATCGTGTACCACGACAGGTGCTGGCAGCGCAGATTGATGCCGAACAGGGC
>CAVDLN010000047.1:0-9453 GCA_963609805.1 Erysipelotrichaceae bacterium
ATACTGTTCCGGCAGGAATGAGAAGGACATTCTCTCCTCCCGGCATGCGAGCGGGTAGGAGAAGCGCTGCGGACGGATAAAGCAGGTCAGTACCGGCTTGTTCCAAAGCACGCCCACTGTTCCCCAGCTGGCGGTCATGGTATTGGGAACGCCGGTTTCCCGGTTGGCGATCGAGATAAGCATCCAGCCGTGGCCGATACGGTCGATAAGATCTCCCGAAAGGCCGGCGGTTCCGACGGATTCAAAATGCGTCATTGCAAAAGCCTCCTTGCTATCAAATAGAGATTTCGAAAGTTTGTCCGCGGCGTCACTCCGCGGCCCGCCTCAAGACGAGAATCAGATTCTCGTACTGCGCGTAGTCGGGATCCTTTTCATACCCGTTTTCGAGGCATACATTCAGATAGTCGGTTGTGTTGTACCGCTGATCCAGCACCACATAATCGACGTCATCGTGAATCAGCACCTTTTTCTCGGTCCCGTCCTCTTTGACTGTCTTGATATTGTACCCTATCTCGTACAGGACGTCATGGTCGTGCACGTGTGCCAGCAGCATCGTCGAGACGCAGAGGGAGGCATCATCCGGCAGGGTATCCAGAATTTCGTCCATCCGGCGGTAGGTTTCCTTCCCGTTGTTCCAGTTTGTTATACCGGAGCCGAGCTTCGGGAAGACGGACATGAGGTAGATGCAGCAGCACGCCGCCGCACCGAACGACAGGAGACCGCGCCGCGTCGGGGTTCGCAGCTCCGGCAGATTCAGAATCATGGCGTAAATCAGGAAGGCGGAAATGCCGTAGTGATACTGGAAGCCTATGTTGTACTGGTACTGATACATGGTCAGAAGATTCATCAGCCAGGGAGTCAGCAGCAGCCAGCGGGACGGCTTGCGGGTGCAGAACGGGAGAAATCCGAGCGGGAGAATCATCTGCAGGAAGTATACGAATTTTTCCCACCCGTTTTTGGATGTGGTAAACAGCTGGGTCAGCAGATAACCCGGATTCACCAGCAGGGAGCGCAGGGCATCCGGCAGGTTTCCGTCGGTATCCGCCACCAGATTGTTGTACCGGCTGATCATGGGACCGGCGATGGAGGGATTCGCGCTCACGCCGAGCTCCGCGTAGTATGACGACCAGTATGAACTTGTGCGGGACAGGATCAGCATGGCAGCACCGAACCATATGACAGCCATGCCCGCAAGAACGGCTCCGTGCCGGTATGACCGGCGGGACAGGAGCAGATACAGCGCAAATACCAGCAGGTACACGGCGGCATCCTCCTTGACCATCAGGAGCAGCACGGCGCAGATGTACAGCGGCACGGTCCTTTTTGTTTCGAAACTCCAGAACAGCCACAGCAGGATGGGCGTAAGGAAACAGTTCTCGTGGAGGTCGTAAAAACAGCTGCCGGCCAGAGCGGGGAAGAACGAATAGATGAGACAGACAAGCATGGTTGCCTTTCCGCCCATTTTCGCGTTGCGGCAGAGAAGAAATACCGGGATTACGCCGCTCGCCACGAGGACTGCCTGCGCAATCTGCAGCGTCATCGGCGACGGGAACAGCGCATAGAAGGGAAGAATCAGGTAGAAGATGGGGGACAGATGCACCACGAAGTGCGACAGCAGCACATTGCGTTCGCAGGTGATGAGCGGAAGGCCTTTGACTTTCATATAGTGGAACATCTGGCAGAACAGACCGAAATCAAAGTTGGGGGAGGAGAAGGTTGCGTAGCGCAGGCACGTGATGGCGGCGATCACGCCGCCGCCCAGAAGTCCGCAGACGGCCGCAAAAATCGTGACGGTGCGCTCCCCGGGCTGCCATTTGCCCAGCAGGAGACTGTTGACCTTCAGAAAGTAGGTGACAAAGAAGGTATAGGCGACCAGAACCGCCAGCAGGAACAGAACCCCGTTCTTGTTTTTGCTATCGGAGCTGTAGTCAATCATCCACCGTGCAACGCAGGCCGTGGCACCCAGCATCAGAACCCAGGAGTCCGTGTGGTGTGCGGGCAGCAGAGCGGCAACTGCGGACAGAAGAATAAAATTCAGCACAATGCCAAGCAGCAGTACGGACAGAGAGACATCCGTGCCGAAGGAGGAGAGGGACGTAAAAGGTGCCGTCTCACTGTTCCCCGTCACCAGGACGGCCGCCGCAATGACGCACCAGGCCGTAATGATGCGGCATATGACGCGTTCCTGCCGGAAGGCCGGCTTCAGCCCGTTCCGGAGAGTCATAAACAGGCGTTTCATGCTTTGTCCCCTTCCGCTTTCGTGCCGAACGCCACATCGTACTGCCGTATGCAGGAGCGGATGATGTCCACCGCCTCATCGCGGCTGAACATTTCCCGGACGGCTGTCTGCTTGTTTTCCAGCTGCTTGTAGACGGTAAAGAAGTGGCGTATTTCCGCGAAGACATGTGCGGGCAGCTCATCCATGGATTTGACGCCGAGATACGTCGGATCGGAAAAGGGGACGGCAATGATTTTATCGTCCAGTTTGCCGCTGTCTATCATGCGCAGCGCGCCGATGGGCGTCACGCGGACCAGCGTCAGCGGGTAGAGCGACTCGGTGCACAGAACCAGCACGTCCAGCGGGTCGCCGTCATCGGCGAGGGTGCGCGGAATGAAGCCGTAGTTGGCGGGATAATGCGTTGCGGTGTACAGAACCCTGTCCAGTCGGACAAGGCCGGTTTTTTTGTCCAGCTCATACTTGCAGGAGCTGCCCTTCGGTATTTCCACCACGGCGGTGAAATCCTCCGGAGTGATTTCGGACGGGTCAATGTCATGCCAGATATTCATGTCGATACCTCCTGTTTTTATGCTTCGTTATTTGACAAAATCAAATTCAAAGCCGTAGATGGATACCGTGTCTCCGTCTCGGCAGCCGCGCTCCTCCAGCTGCGAAAACACACCTGCCGTCTGCAGCACGCGCTGGAAGTAGTTCAGGGACTCGTAGTCGTCAAAATTGATGCGGCCCATCAGGTTGTATATCCAGTCGCCCTCCACGAAGAAGGTGTCGTTTTCCCGGCGGATGACGGTTTCCCGTGCGTCTGCCGGTACCTCGTCCGTCTCCTGCGGGAATTCACTTTCGTATACCGTCACGGGCGGCAGCAGGCGCAGCCTCTCGGACACACGGCGGATCATCTCCGGGATTCCTTCATGCGTTACGGCGGAGACATACAGCATTTCCCATCCGTTGCTGTCCACGAAGGCCTCAAAAGCGGCTGTATCCACTGCCGATTCGTCCAGCGCGTCGCATTTGTTGGCAATGATCATCTGCGGTCTTGAGGCCAGAGCGGGAGAATATTTTTCCAGCTCCCGGTTGATGTTTTTGACGTCCTCAATGGGATCTCGCCCCTCAAAGCGGGAGATATCCACGACATGGAGCAGCAGCCGGCAGCGATCCACATGGCGCAGGAAGTCATGTCCGAGTCCGGCACCCTCGGCGGCGCCGTCGATAAGTCCGGGTATGTCCGCGGCTACAAAGCCATGACCGCCGTCCACCTGTACTACGCCCAGATTGGGGGACAGGGTCGTGAAGTGATAGTCGGCAATTTTGGGACGCGCCGCGCTGATGCAGGCGAGGAGGGAGGATTTTCCCACGCTGGGGTAGCCGATAAGTCCTACGTCCGCAATGAGCTTCAGCTCCAGCGCCAGCTCGCGCTCCTCCCCCTTGGTGCCGTTTTTGGCGAACTGCGGTGCCTGCCTGGTAGGCGTGGCAAAGTGCTTATTGCCCCATCCGCCGCGGCCGCCGCGGCAGCAGATATAGTCCGCACCGTCATTTTCGGACATGTCGTGCATGATCTTCCCGGTGGCGGCATCCTTTATGAGTGTTCCGGCGGGGACGGACAGCACAAGGTCGTCCGCGTTGGCGCCGTGAAATTTCTTCCCGGACCCGTCGCCGCCGTTCTGTGCGATAAAACGGTGCTTGAAGCGGTAGGCAAGCAGCGTATTGGCATCCCGATCCACACGGAACACGATGTTCCCACCGTTTCCGCCGTCGCCGCCGGACGGACCTCCGTGGGAAATGTACTTTTCCCGATGAAAGGCGATGGCACCGTTTCCGCCGTCTCCCGCCTTTACACATATCTTGACATGATCAAAGAAATTCATTCCTGCTTTTCCTCTTTCCCGGGTCGTCTGACCTGAATGTCCGGATCTTCGCCCCGCTGTTTGATGACCAGCACAACCGGCGTACCGGCAAATCCGTAGGCGGTGCGCAGGCAGTTCTCAATATAACGCTGGTAGGAGAAATGGAACAGCTCCGCATCGTTGCAGAACAGCACGAAGGTCGGCGGCGCTACGGAGGACTGCGTCATGTAGTAGATTTTCAGCCGTCTGCCCTTGTCTGTCGGCGGCTGAACGCGCATCATGGCCTCACCCAGCACATCGTTGAGAGCACCGGTGTTGATGCGGCGGTTTGCCTGCTCATGCACGGATTTGATCAGATCGTACAGGGTGTCCACGCGCTGCCCGGTCTTGACCGACACGAACACGATGGGCGCATACGGCATATAGGACAGGGAGGTGCGGATACGGTCCGTGAAAGCCTTCACGGTCCCGTTGTCCTTTTCAACCGTGTCCCACTTGTTTACGACGATAATCGTCGCTTTCCCTGCCTCGTGCGCGATGCCGGCTATTTTTTCGTCCTGCTCGGTGATGCCGACGGAGGCGTCGATCAGAAGCAGGCACACATCGGCCCGCTCCACGGCCATATGGGCCCGCAGAACGGAGTATTTCTCAACCTGGTCCCCGATGCGGGAGGAGCGCCGTATACCGGCGGTGTCGATAAAGGTAAAGGTGCCCCGCTCCGACACGAGGCGCGTGTCTACCGCATCCCGCGTTGTGCCGGCAATATCCGATACGATCATGCGGTTTTCGCCGAGAAAACGGTTGATAAGGGAGGATTTTCCGGCGTTCGGCTTGCCGATGACGGCCACACGGATTCCGGCGTCGGACGCCTCGCCGTCCTCCCAATCGCGGAGCTTTTCCACGCATGCGTCCAGCAGGTCTCCGGTTCCCGTTCCGTGTACGGAGGATACCGCCACGGGATCCTGATCAAAGCCGAGTTCGTAGAATTCATAGTACTCATAGGGAAGGTCGCCGGTGCTGTCGCATTTGTTGACGGCCGGAACGATCGGCTTCCCGCTTCTCTGAAGCATGACGGCAATATCCCGGTCGGCGGCGGTCAGTCCCGCGCGGACATCGCACAGGAAGATGATGACATCGGCGTCATCGATGGCGATCTGTGCCTGCACTTTCATCTGGGACAGAATGACATCGTCGGTCTTCGGCTCGATACCGCCGGTATCTATGACGACAAGCTGCTTGCCGCGCCATTCGGTTTCTCCGTAGATCCGGTCGCGAGTTACGCCGGGTGTGTCCTCCACAATGGAGCGGCGCTCGCCGATAAGTTTGTTAAACAGCGTGGATTTCCCCACATTGGGTCGTCCCACGATGGCAATAATCGGTTTTGACATGAATTGCATCCCTTTCTGTCTGTATTGTGACGGATATGGCCCGCGTGCGGCGGCTTACTCGATGCCCAGCATCTGCCGGATCAGCACGGAGCCGTCGTTTTTAGCCGGCGTGACCGGGACACCGAGCTTTGCGGAAAGCTGATCCGGTGTCATATCATCGAGAAACATGGCCTCGTCGGCCCGCAGGGTGTTTTCGGGAATCAGCAGCTCCTCACCGAGCTGCTGTCCGGCGAGCTGTTCGGCCATATCCCCGCCCGTGAGCAGTCCGGCAACCGTGATGGTTTCTCCGAAAAAACGGTTGATGATTTCGTAAACACGGATTTCCACTCCCTCGACTTCCGCCTCCAGCCTTGCCGCAAGCGAACGGATGGTCGGGTATGCGGCCACGCCGGTACAGACGGAAATGCGGCGGGGAAACGGAAGCCCTGCCGCTTCCCGGGCAGCCAGGAATTCGGCAATATCCTCATCGATAAAAGCCATTTCGCGGTCAAATTCCGATACCAGCGAGGTTATCATACCGACGCCGTTTTCCAGCTGGGCAAACTCCTCATAGTAGTCCGCCCCGGGAAGGGGGCGTCCGGCGGTTAGGTACAGCTCGTCCGAACAAAAAAATTTTCGTGACCCGCTTGCCTCGCGGCAGACGGCTGCGAAGGCATCAACCTGATCGATGATGCGCCCCGCCTCCTCTGCCGTGTAAGGCTCCAGCGGAAACAGTTTCTGACGGTAGCGCGTCAGTCCAGCCGGGACAATGGACACGCTTTCCAGTGCGTTGCCCAGTGAGAACAGGTCATGCATGGAGCGATCCAGTTCCGCCCCGTCGTTGATTCCGCGGCACAGAACGATCTGCCCGCACAGCGTAATGCCCGCTGCCGCCAGGCGGGGGAGGTAGTCCAGTACCTGTCCCGCCCGCTTGTTGTGCATCATTTTTACCCGAAGTTCCGGGTTGGTGGTGTGCACCGAAACATTGATGGGGGAGATATGCATCTCCATGATGCGCCGTATGTCCGCGTCGTGCAGGTTGGTAAGCGTGACAAAATTGCCGTGCAGGAAGGACAGCCGTGAATCATCGTCCTTGAAGTACAGCGTTTTCCGCATTCCGGCGGGGAGCTGATCGATAAAGCAGAAAATGCATTTGTTCTCGCAGGAATGCTTTCTGTCCATCAGCGGCGTTTCGAAATCGAGTCCGATGTCATCGTATTCCCGCTTGCGGATAAGAATTTCAATCGGATTTCCGTCCCGCAGAAGCCCAAGCCTTATCTCCGTGTCGGCCAGGAAAAAGCGATAGTCAAGCACATCGGTGATTTCCCGCCCGTTTATGGTGCGGAGAATATCACCCGCCCGCACGCCGTGGCGGTCGGCGCGGCTTCCCGCGGCTACGTCAGTTATTTTTACCATTCCGGCATTTTCCTCCCGGACAAAACTTTACACTATAATTATATCACAAACAACTCCTCCTGTCAAATGTTTTTTGACGGGCACGGAACGGACGCGCAGCATGGGCATTCTGACGGATAATTCTTGACAACCGCGCTCTCTTTGTGGTATACTGTACACGGATATTTGTATCATAAACGGAGGAACCATGAAAAAACTCCTGTGCATAGACGGAAACAGCATTCTGAACCGTGCCTATTACGGCATCCGCATGCTGACCAATCGGGACGGCTTCCCGACCAACGCGCTGTACGGTATGGTCAACATACTCTCAAAGCAGCTGGAGGCGCTGGAGCCGGATTACGCTGCCATTGCTTACGATCTCAAAACGCCGACATTCCGTCACCGGATGTATGAGGCCTACAAGGCAGGGCGCCGCGCCATGCCGGACGAGCTGGCGCAGCAGATGCCCGTATCCCGGGAATTTGCGTCCATGCTCGGACTGCATGTGCTTTCCGCCGAGGGGTATGAGGCGGATGACATTCTGGGCACGCTTGCGCGGATGGCAGAGGAGTACGGCGGATGCACGGCATACCTGCTGACCGGCGACCGGGACGCACTGCAGCTCATCAGCCCGCAGGTGCATGTCCTGCTTGCGGGAAACAGCGAAACCGCCGACATGGACGAGGCGGCGTTTATTGCCAGGTACGGCGTATCCTCCGACCGCTTTGTGGATGTCAAGGCACTTATGGGTGACAGTTCGGACAATATTCCGGGCGTGCCGGGCATAGGGGAGAAAACGGCACTGAAACTGATTGCGGAGTACGGCTCGGTGGACGGTGTGTACGCGGCTCTGCCGACAGCAAAGCTTACGCCGTCTGTCCGGCGGAAACTGGAGGAAGGGGAGGACAGCGCGCGCCTGTCGCGCAGGCTTGCGGAAATCTGCCGCGAGGTTCCTCTCGGATTTTCACTGGATGAGCTTGTCCGCCGTCCGATGGACCGCGGGAGTGCCGCACGGCTGTTTTCACAATACGGCTTTTCGGGATTTATCAAGAGATTCGGCCTTGCGGATGCGGCGGTTCCGATACCCCGCGGGGAGGCCGCAGCCGCATCGGAGGCATCCGTGACGGCCGCCTCCGATGCGGAGACGGACTTGACGGACAAAAAGAATCCCCCTGCCGCGCAGATCCCCGCGCAGGTCCGGACCGTGCGTGCGGATGAACTGGCCGCACTGCCGGTCGGACGCTGGGCTCTGTCATTGGACGCATCGGCGGACGCGCTGGAGCTGTGGAACGGCGGGACGCGGATATCCTGCCCGCTCGGGGAGGGGGTCGGGGACTTCCTCTGCAATCCCGCAAGGCAGTTTGTCTGCTATGACTGCAAAACGATGTACAGGGAACTGGACGCGCACGGCATCCGCTTCAGAAACTGTGCCTATGATGTCATGCTGGCGGCGTATGTTGCCGGAGAAGGGCAGGGGGACTGCGCCCCGGACCGTCTCTGCCTGACGTGGCTGGGGCATATGCCCGCCGCGGGGGAGAATCTGCTCTTTTCGCTGCTTCCGCTGGCGGACGCCCTGACGGGACGGCTGAACGAAACGGCACAGATGAACGTATTCGCTGATATAGAAATGCCGCTGGCCGCCGTTCTGTGCGACATGGAGGAGGTCGGATTCAAAATCGACCGGGCGGCGGTGCGCCGCTACGGCGACGCGCTGGACGCGCTGATTGCCGATATGGAGACGCGCATATACGCGCTGGCGGGCCACCCGTTCAACATCAATTCGCCGCGGCAGCTGGGAGATGTTCTGTTTGAGGAGATGAAGCTGCCCGCGGGCAAAAAGACAAAGACCGGCTACGCAACCGGAGCGGAGGTTCTGGAAAAGCTGCGGCATTACCATCCCATAGCGGAAGACATTCTGGATTACAGACAGTATACCAAGCTGCGCTCCACCTATGTGGAGGGGCTGCTCAGGGTCGCGGACGGGGAAGGGCGCATACACACCACCTTCAAGCAGACCGGAACAGCCACGGGACGTCTGTCCTCCGCCGAGCCGAATCTGCAGAATATTCCCATCCGTACCGAGCTGGGGCGCGAGATGCGCAAGTTCTTTATTCCGTCGCGGCCGGATATGGTGCTGATTGACGCGGATTACTCCCAGATTGAGCTGAGGCTGCTGGCGGATATTGCCGGGGACAAGGCTATGCGGGAGGCGTTTATCGCCGGCTTCGATATCCATACGGATACGGCAAGCCGTGTGTTCGGCGTTGAGCCGGAGGCCGTGACGGTCGAGATGCGCAAGAAGGCCAAAGCGATCAATTTCGGACTGATGTACGGTATGGGTGAGTTCTCACTGGCGGAAGATCTGCACATATCCCGCGCCGAGGCGAAGGACTACATATCCGGGTACATGGACAGCTACCCGGATATTGAGAGATACCTGACGGATATTGTGAAATCCGCCTATGCAAAGGGGTATGTAACGACCAAGGCGGGACGCCGCCGCAGTATTCCGGAGCTGGCCGATTCGAATAAAATGCGCAAGAAATTCGGCGAGCGCGTTGCCATGAACAGCCCCATCCAGGGTACGGCGGCGGATATCATCAAGCTG
>CAVDLN010000047.1:9463-12039 GCA_963609805.1 Erysipelotrichaceae bacterium
GCGCAGGGTTATGCACAGGGCTATGTCCAGACGCTATTGGGGCGGCGCCGTTACCTGCCCGAGCTCAATGACAAGAGCTTCAATATCCGCCAGTTCGGCGAACGCGTTGCCATGAACAGCCCCATCCAGGGTACGGCGGCGGATATCATCAAGCTGGCCATGATCCGGGTGCACAGGCGTCTGGCAGAGGCGGGCATCCGGGCCCGCATGATTCTGCAGGTACACGACGAGCTGATCCTTGAGGCGGAGGAATCCTGTGCCGGGGAGGCCATGGAAATCCTTCGGGACAGCATGGAGCACGCGGCGGATCTGTCCGTGCCGCTTGCCGTCGAGGCTCATATCGGAAAAAACTGGTACGAGGCGCATTGAGGCGCCGGCAACGGAAAGGAGAACACAATGGACATGCGATTTCAACGTTCCTCCGGAGTGCTGATGCACGTATCCTCGCTGTACGGCACGGATTCCATCGGCGGATTCGGGCAGGAGGCACGGGAATTTATCGATTTTCTGGCGGACTGCGGCTTTACATGGTGGCAGGTGCTGCCCTTCTGCATGAGCGATGAGTACAACTCACCGTACAAATCCTTTTCCGCCTTCGGCGGAAATCCGTACTTTGTGGATATCCGCAGTCTGCGGGAGGAAGG
This sequence comes from Erysipelotrichaceae bacterium, assembly GCA_963609805.1. Classification (GTDB taxonomy): domain Bacteria; phylum Bacillota; class Clostridia; order Oscillospirales; family CAG-272; genus CAMEON01. The sequence goes on from CAVDLN010000047.1 coordinate 10,108, forward strand.
CCTGCTGAGCGGGGCGGAGGTTGCGTCGGTACGGGAGGAGACTCCCTATGCCGCCGAGTATGAATTCCTTTACAGAACGCGTCTGGATCTTCTGCGGCGCGCGTCGGAGCGTACGGATGCCGCCGAGCAGACACGGATTGCCGCGTTTCTGGAGGACAACCCGTATCTTGCGCAGTTCTGCGACTTTATGGCGCGCCGCCGTGCCAACGGAGACCTTCCGTGGTACCGGTGGCGCGACGCGGCCGTCCGCGACGAGCGTGAGTATGCGGCGTGGGGATTTATCCAGTACCGGTTCATGAGCCAGTGGCAGGCGGTGCATGAGTACGCCGCCCATCGCGGCATAAAGATACTGGGCGACATGCCGATTTACGTTTCCTACGATTCCTGCGACGTATTTGCCAACAGGGAGCAGTTTCAGCTGGATTCCGCAGGCGCGCCGACCGCGGTTGCCGGCTGCCCGCCGGATTATTTCGCAAAAGACGGCCAGCTGTGGGGAAATCCGCTCTACGATTGGAACCGCATGGCGCAGGACGGATATGCGTGGTGGTGTGCGCGGATGCGGCATATGCTGTCGATCTTTGACGGCGGGCGCATCGATCACTTCCGCGGGCTTGAGTCCTATTGGAGCATTCCGGCTGCCGCCGAAACCGCTCGCGAGGGGCATTGGGAACCGGGACCCGGAATGCCGCTGATAACGGCACTCCGGAAAGTGACGGAGGATATCCGCACCGCCACCGGGCGGGATGTCACGGTACTGGCCGAGGATCTCGGCGAGTCCACCGATTCCCTGCGGCGGTTTGTGCAGGACAGCGGTTTCCCGGGCATGCGGGTGATGCAGTTTGCCTTTGACGGGGATCCCGGGAACATCCACCTGCCGTACAACTACGACAGGAACTGCGCCGCTTATACCGGGACACACGACAACAATACGCTGCTGGGATTTATCTGGGAGGCGGACCCGACCACGCGGCGCCGCATTCTGCGGTACTGCGGTTTTACGGAGACAGATTGGAACTGCCCCGAGGCGTACCGCGCCGTCATCCGCACACTGCTTGCCTCCACGGCGGGGCTGGCGGTTCTGCCTATACAGGATATTCTCGGATTCGGCGCCGACACGCGCATGAATGTTCCCGGAAGAGCGGAAGGAAACTGGCGGTTCCGCATAACGCGTGAGCAACTGGCCGGCATCGACAGGGAATACTACCGGGAACTCAATCGGCTGTACGGGCGATAAACACGAATCACGACAGTTGGACAGGGAGGAAGAAACGGATATGAACACAAAATCGGCAGGCAGACGCATGCTTACATGCCTTTTGGCCGCGCTCCTGTCTTGCGGCGGTCTGACAGCCTGTGCGGGAGGCGGAAACGGGACGGGGACGGAATCATCCGATACAGCGTACCATGATGCGTCCGAAACGGAAAGCGGGACGGAACCCGCAGATGAAACATATACGGAGACCGCAACCGAGGTCACGGCCGCCCCTGCCGCCGATAGGCTGACATTGGCGGGCGGCGGGAAAAACGCGGCCATTGTGTACGAGGCGGACGACGAGGCCTGCCGGTATGCGGCCTACACGCTGCGGGACAGTCTCCGTGCATTGACCGGAACGGAGCCGCAGGTCGGCACGACAGACGGGGAAGGCGGCAGCGGTGTGCGCATTGTCCTGCGCCGCGCGGCGGATACGGAGGAAACCGGCGATTGCGGCTTTTCCGTGCGGGCGGAGGGGCAGACGCTGACCGTGTCCGCCCCGTCGCTGGCGGGCTTTGACGGCGCTATCCGGCAGCTGTTTGCCGATGGCGCGGCGGAGGACGGGCTTGCGGTTCCGCTTTCCTATGCAGCCTCCGGGAAGGTCGACTCCGGGGCGGGGTACGTCTTTGACGCGGAGGATTTCAATACCGGGTATATCGCATCGCCTTTTTACAACGACA
>CAVDLN010000048.1:0-11992 GCA_963609805.1 Erysipelotrichaceae bacterium
CATTTCCCCGGCCAGTGTTTTGGTCAGACGCTTGATAACGGCGGCGGCAGCGGATTCGATCTCCTGGGAGGTCAATGTCTTCGTGTCGGAGCCGATGGACAGCCGCAGTGTCACCGATTTTTTGCCGTCCGGCACCTGTCCGCCGCGGTACTCGTCCACGAAGGCAACATGGCGGAGTGTTTTGTCTCCGTGCTGTGCCTTGACGAATACCTCCTCAATCTGTTCCCACTTGGCGTCCGCGTCAAACAGCATGGATACGTCGTAGTCGGTCACGGGATACTCCGCAAGATGCGTAAAGCTGTTGGTGCGTGAGCGGAACGGCTGCAGCGCATCGCTGTCCAGCTCGAACAGAACGACGGCCAGATTCCGTATGCCGCAGGTCATGGATACCTTTTTGGACAGCAGGGCAAGATCCCCGATGCGGTTCTCTCCCAGATAGAGGTTGAGCCAGACTACCTCGTCTGCCCAGACGGGCTTCTCAACGCGGCGGAAGGTATACGCCTCCATGTGCGTGTAGCGCGGCATGGCGGCCAGAACTCCCTTGGCGGTACGGAACAGCCCGGTTACGGCATTGGCGGCACCGGCAAAGGCTCCGGCAATATGCCGACGCTGAACCGGCAGTGTCTCCTGCGGATCGTAGGCGGATCCGAACGCGTCGCTGCGGAAGATCTGCGCCTCCTCAAAGAGGTTGAAACTGTCGTAGAACCGCTCGTTCTTTGCCACTGCCTGAATCAGGTTGGGAAGCAGGGAGGAGCGGATATACCGGTTTTCGGGTGCTGGCGGCGTGGAAAGGGAAAGAACGCCCTCGTCGCTTCCCAGCACGGCGTTCATGACGGCGGTATCCATCCACGGGTAGGTAAAGATTTCCTGCATGTTGCAGCGGAACGCCAGGTATTCCTTGATGCGGCGCAGAAGATCCTTGTCCAGCTGATTGATGGCGCCGGTGAAGGAGGTTACAATAGAGGTCGGCTCGAAATTCTCGTAGCCGTACATCCGCGCCACTTCCTCCATGATGTCCGCCTTGATGGACACATCGCCGGTGGAGCGCCATGTGGGCACCGTCAGATGCATGGTGTCCTCCTCAAAGGCAACCTTAAAGCCCAGCAGTCCCAGCTTTGCCGCAATTTCATCGTTCGGAATGCGCTTTCCGAGGCGGCGCTCCAGCCATGACAGAGATACGTCCAGACGGTTGCATTCCTGCTTGCGGGGATACTGATCCGAGAAGGCGGTCACCTGCATATCCGGGAACTGCTCCGCAAGCAGCTGCATGGTCAGAGACAGCGCCATGTCGCACCTTGCGGGATCAACCGCCTTTTCATAGCGGGAGGATGCCTCGGTGCGGTTGTCGTAGCGCAGAGCCGTGCGGCGCACGCCGGTGGACTCGAAATTGGCAACCTCCAGGATTACGCGTTCGGTATCCGGCAGGACGGAGTCCTTGTCGCCCCCCATGACGCCGGCCAGTGCCACGGCGCCTTCCGCATCGGCAATAACCAGATCGTCCGGAATAAGCGTCAGCTGCTTGCCGTTGAGCAGGGACAGCTTTTCACCGTCTGCGGCACGGCGCACCGTGATGTGATTCTTGATGTGGTCGGCATCGAACATGTGCGTCGGCTGTCCGGTTGCCAGCATGACATAGTTGGAAATATCAACCAGCGCGTTGATGGGGCGCATGCCCACGCGCCAGATGCGGCTCTGCATGGCGAAGGGAGCGGGTCTGACATCCACGCCTCCGATTTCCGCCCCGATATAGCGAGGGCAGCGCTCGGTATCCGCAATTTCGACAGGGTATTTCCGGTTGCAGGCGGGCAGGTACGGATCGAAGGGCTTGAGAGGAAGATTGTAGAGCGCGGAAATTTCACGCGCGATTCCGTAGTGTCCCCACAGGTCGGGACGGTTGGTCATGGATTTGTTGTCAATTTCCAGAATCACGTCGTCCAGATCCAGCACCTGCGCCAGAGGCGTGCCTGCCGGGGCGCGGAAGGACGTGATGTCCATGATTTCGGCTTCCTCCCGGGCGTGGAACAGCTCTGCCAGTCCCACCTCCACCGAGGCGCAGATCATGCCGTAGCTGGCGACGCCGCGCAGCTTGGCGTTTTTGATTTCGACGGGTTCTCCCTCCCCGTGCCAGCGCACGTAGGATCCGGGGCAGGCCACGACAACGCTCATGCCCGGTTCCAGATTGGATCCGCCGCAGACGATATCGTGCAGCTCCCCGTCACCGATGTCCACGCGGCAGATGCGCAGCTTGTCGGCATTGGGATGAGGCAGAACCTCCCGAATGTCGCCCGCCACGATTCCGTCAAAGCGGCGTGCCAGCTCCGTGACGCTCTCCACCTCGACGGTAGACATGGTCAGATCATAGGCAAGATTTTTCAGATCCATATCGGCGGGTATCTGAACGTAATCCTTTATCCAGTTCAAAGACAGCTTCATAATGCAATACCCTCCTTCAAATCAATGGAACTGACCCAGAAAACGCAGGTCGGCGCTGTGGAACAGGCGTACGTCATCCACACCGTAGCGCATCATGACCAGCCGGTCGAGACCTATGTTCACATAGAATCCCGTGAATTCGTCGGGATCAAGGCCGGCGGAACGCAGTACGTTGGGATGCGGGGTGCCGCCGGGCATGATTTCAATCCAGCCGACATGCTTGCACACGGAGCAGCCTTTTCCGCCGCAGACAAGGCATCCCATATCGATTTCAAAGCCCGGTTCCACGAACGGGAAGAACCCGGCGCGCATGCGGACGGGAACCTCACGGCCGAACACCTTGGACAGAATGCTCTGAATCATAACCTTTCCCGCCGTGAAGGTGAAATCGTGATCCACAATCAGAGCCTCATACTGGAAGAAGGCGCGCTCATGGCGGGCATCGGTTGTTTCGTTGCGGTAGACTCTGCCGGGGTATACGAAACGGTAGGGCGGTTTGTGTGTCTGCATGTAGCGGACGCTGCCGCCCGTCAGGTGCGGACGCAGGCAGAGTTTTTCCCCTGCCGCTCCCTTGTCATGTCCCTCCAGCCAGTAGGTGTCCATGCTCTCGCGCGCAGGATGGTTGGGGGGAAAGTTGAGCTTGTCAAAGGCGTACAGCTCGCTGGTAATATCGTCCTCCTGGAAGATTTCAAAGCCCATGGAACGGAATGCATCGTCCAGATCGTAGCGCATCTGGGTGATGGGGTGCAGCCCGCCGGATAGCGGGGGGATTCCGGGTACGGTGCAGTCAAAATCGGACGGGACGGCAGACGCCTTCAGCTTCAGCTCCTCGCGGCGTGCATCAATCAGGGCGGACAGCTTGTTCTTCGCCTCGTTGACAACGCGGCCCATTTCCGGACGGAGGGATGCATCCAGTTTCGGCAGCTCTTTGAGCAGCCCTGTCAGACTGCCCTGCTTGCCCAAAATGTTGGCGCGCACCTCCTGCAGTCCCGCCTCATTTCGTGCGTTACGGATTTTCTGCTCCGCATCGTGCAGGAGCTGCTCGATTTTTTCTTTCATGCGGCAAACCTCTCTTTATCTGCAAAATTGTTCATTAGGGAAGAAAAAGGGAAAAACAAAAACCGCCCCCGGCAAATTGCCAAGGGACGGGAAAGCCCGCGGTACCACCCTGCTTCAGCCCCGACACAGAGAGGGGGGGGCTGCACCTCTTGCGCACGTCGCGTGCGCCGCACGTATTGCCGTGCGCGGCATCCGGCTTACCGCAGGCGGGACGCAAAACGCGCTGCTTTTCACCGGAAACTCCCATACTGAACCTTCGGAGGAGTATGCCGCCGGGCGATTCCAGCCTCGTCGCCCGTTCTCTGGTGCGGATTCCGTCCCCGTACTCACGTATGTTCATCGTCTGCGGATATTATACCCGATTGCGGGGCGTTTGTCAAGGGGCGCAGGCAGAATCATTGAATGAATCGGTTCTTCCCATAGCTGCCGTAATCCCCTTTTTAATCAGAGCTTCCCTAAAATCCCTTGACAAACGGTTTTTCTTTGTGTATAATATATAAGCGTCCGTCCGGCTGTTGGCAGCGGGCGGCGCTTTGCTGTCTTATAAAATACATAAAAAAAGAAAAGGAGGTGTTATTCATGAATCCTGTCATTGCAGCATTGATCGCGGGCGTTGTCTGCCTGATTCTGGGCGTCGGCGTCGGCGTGATTCTGCGCAAAAAACTGGCGGAAGCGAAAATCGGGACGGCGGAAAAGCAGGCCGAACGAGTGCGCGAGGAAGCCGACAAGATGCGCGAGAGGGCAAAGGAACTGGTTGCAGAAGGACGGAAGCAGGCGGAGACGCTGAAAAAAGAGGCTGTCCTGGCGGCACAGGAGGAAGGACTCCGACTCAAGAATGAGATGGAGCAGGAAGTCCGCGACCGCAGGGCCGAGGTTTCCCGTACAGAGGCAAAGCTGAGCAAGCGCGAGGAAACGCTGGACAAAAAGAGCGACCTGCTTGATAAGAAGAGCGAGCAGCTGGACAAGAAAAACGAACAGCTTGACCGCAAAATCAAGGATGCGGACGCCATACGCGACAAGGCCGAGGAAGTGCTGACACAGCAGATGGCCCGTCTGGAAGAAATTTCAGGCTACACTGCCGAGCAGGCCAAGGCCGAGCTTCTGTCCAACATGGAATCCGAGGTAAAGCACGAGATGGCGCAGCGGCTGATTGAGCTGGAAAGCCAGTTCAAGGAGGAGGCCGATGACCGTGCCTGCCATATTATGGCGCTTGCCATTCAGCGGTGCGCGGGAGATTTTGTCGCGGAATCCACAATTTCTTCGGTAACGCTGCCCAGCGAGGAGATGAAGGGGCGCATTATCGGGCGTGAGGGACGCAACATCCAGAAGCTGGAAACGCTTACGGGTGTGGAACTGATCATTGACGATACGCCGGAGGTCATTACCATTTCCGGGTTCGATCCCATTCGCCGCGAGGTCGCGCGTCTGGCACTGGAAAAGCTCATTGCAGACGGAAGAATCCACCCGACCCGCATTGAGGAGATGGTGGAGAAAGCCAAAAAAGACGTGGACGCCGCCATCAAGCAGGCAGGCGAACGCGCAACGTATGAAGTCAACATCCACGGAATCAACCCCGATCTTGTGCGTCTTCTGGGACGTCTGCGCTACCGGACAAGCTACGGTCAAAACGTTCTGCAGCACTCCATTGAGGTCTCGATTCTTGCCGGAATCATGGCGGAAGAGCTTGGCGTTGATGCGACGCTGGCCCGCCGCGCGGGACTTCTGCACGATATCGGAAAGGCGTTCCCCTATGATGTGGAAGGTTCCCATGTGCAGATCGGCGTAAATGCCGCCAAGAAGTACAAGGAGAGCAAGGAAGTTATCCACGCCATCGAGGCGCACCACGGAGATGTGGAGCCTCAGTCGGTTATTGCCGTGCTGGTGCAGGCCGCCGATGCCATTTCCGCCGCCCGTCCGGGTGCCCGCCGGGAGGACATGGAAAACTACATCAAGCGTCTGGAAAAGCTGGAGGAGATTGCCGAGAGCTTCCCGGGAGTCGAGAAGGCATATGCCATTCAGGCGGGCCGCGAGCTGCGCGTGATGGTCAAGCCGGAATCCGTCAGCGACGAGAGCATGGTGCTTATTGCCCGTCAGATGGCGGAAAAGATTCAGGCCGAGGTCAAGTATCCCGGTCAGATCAAGGTAAACCTGATTCGGGAGAGTCGGGCTGTCAGCTACGCCAAGTAAAGAGACAAAGAGAAAAAGAGAGCTGCGTCTGCATTCCCGCTTTTCGCTTTGATGCCGTTACAACCGTTAATTGTACCCTGTCGGCCGGGTCTTTACTGACCGGCAGACTTATGCAACATCAAGGGATGCTGTAAAAACCGGCGGTCATCCACCGGTTCGCTGTTGTCCGTCCAGCCATCCGCAGGCGGTTTCACATAGAGTTTTACATACAACCCCCATGTTCATAATTGCCGTGCCGATCCGCACGGTTTGGTATATGGAAAGCCTACGGGCACTGCTGCACTTGCGCGGCCATGTCCGTACGGCTTGACGCACCTCGGGGCTGCGGCAGAAATGCCGCAGCCCCGAGGTGCGTTTCCCCGCCCGATTGCCGCGGGACGGCGATCTCAAAAAAGCATCCGAGAGCCTTTCGGCTCCCGGATGCTTTTTTGACGTTGTGTGCTTTAATCGTCAGCCTGAATGGAATCGGTGCGGTAGATGAACTTAACCTGCCCATCCGTTCCGTCGGCAATACCGGAGAAGTTGTTGTAATCGCGGGATACGTCCGCGGTTGCGCGGATGCGAGTCAAAAGACCGGCAAGATCTCCGTTTACGGCATCCGTCAGCTTCTGCACGCCTTCCTCATTGAACTTTTTGAGACCGTCCGAAAGGCTCATAGCGCCGTCGCGCAACTGCGTCACGCCTTCCGTCAGAGCCGGTGCGCCGTCCCGAACGGTGATAATTCCGTCATACAGCTGCTCCAGTCCCGCTTTCAGCGCAGCCGCTCCGTCCTTGAGCTGCCCGGCTCCCGACTCCAGCTGTCCGGCTCCGCTGCTTGCGGAATCCACACCTGCCGTGTACTGAGCAAGACCCGTATAGAATCGGTTGTAGCTGTTCAGCTGTTCCCGAAGGCTCACAACGCTCTCCCGGCCGGCCTGCGCCTGCGCAAGCCCTTCGGCGATCTGCGCCTGTACTTCCTCAGAGGCAAGATTGTCCGCAATCAGCTTGTCGATTTGCTGTTCGGTTTCGTCGGCTATGAGGGACTGCACCTTTTCCGACTGCATCTGAGCATCCGTGCCGGCCAAAACGGCATTCTGTGCCTCGTCGGCCTGCATTCCGGCATCCGTTGCCGCGAGGATCTGCGCCTGCTGTTCCTCCGTGATGACGCCTGCCGCTGCGGCGGCGGAATACTGTTCCTCCGTCATGCCGAGCGCTGCCAGAACCTGTGTTCTGACGTTGGCGCGCACGACGGCGCTTACCTGCTCCTGTACCTGTGCCCGAACGGCTTCCGTAACGGCAGCCGTTACGGCGTCACGCTGCGCGTTGACAGCCGCTGTAACCTTGTCCTGCGCCGATGCCTGTACCTTCTGCTCCAGAACGGCATCGCTCAGCGAGTCAATCACGCCGGCAAGTACGGTGTCATAGTTTTCTGCGGTCAGAGTGGGAACCGTCAGACCTGCGGCGGCCAGCTGCGTGTTCGCGGTTGCAAGCAGCGTATCAAATACCTGCTTTGCCCCGCTGTTGAGCGCTGCGCTGTTGGAGGAGAGTTCCTCCAGACCGTCCGCCAGCTTGCCGGCTCCGCTGAGCAGTTCGGAAACACCGCTGTCCAGCGTGTCCGCGCCGTCCTTCAGCTGGGCGGCACCCTCCGCCAGCTGGTTGATGCCGTCAATCAGCTGACCGGATTTTTCCAGCAGCGTATTCAGTCCGTCATAGAGCTTCGAGGAGCCGTCCGTCAGCTGCTCCATGGCATCCGTCAGCTGACTCAGCGACCCTTCCAGATCCTCAACCTTTCCGTCCAGCGCGGAGGTGTCCAGCTTGCTGAAAATTTCGTTTGTGGCCAGCGTGACCGTATTGGTCATTTTGAAATTCTGCACATCCGCCGTGATTTCCACGGTTTCCGGTATTTCGAATGTCTCGGCAGACAGATTCAGATTGCTCTGCAGACCCGGGAAGGCAATGCCGACCACAATGGTATGACTGCCGTCGTCCACGACCTTTCCGTTTGTGACGGATACATTGGAAAACACCTTGTTGTCCAGCAGCAGACCGGTCAGCATGGCGAAGGGAACATATATCTTTTCCTGCTTGCCGTCGATTTCGACCGTCTCATACTGGCGGTTGGTGTAGGTGTACCGGATGGTGACACGTCCGCTCTTTCCCGCCAGCTCGTCGGCCGTTACGTTTTTGCCGTCCAGCAGGTAGGTGACGCTGAGGCCTACGGGCAGCTGCTTGTCGATGTTGCCCTGATAGTAGATGTCATTACCCTCGGCGTCCCAGACCTTCGCATTGTCGCCGCCGGGTGTATAGCTTTCCTCTCCCTTGACGTTCTGAATGCCGTCCAGCTCGGATACATCCTGCAGGGAGGAGTCTCCCAGCGTGTTTTTAATCCAGTCGCTGACGATGATTTTCCGGACGCTGCCGTCCGCGCCTGCCAGGACGTATACCGTCTCGTCCTTGCTGTTTTCCTGCACCGTGTCCTCCGCTGCGGCGGCATCCGCTGCTGCGGCGGTCTGATTTTCCGCCTCCTCCGAAAGAGGCGTATCCTGCCGGGATGCGCCGACGGCATAGGCGGTCACGCCTGCGCTTCCGCCAACCAGCAGAGCCGCACACAAAGCCATGCTTACGGGCTTCTTCAGAATATTCCTGATACTCATAATCACTGTACCTCCGTTTTTTCGGTTTCTTTATCGGATTTTTTCCTGTTTTTCAAAAGGTGACGCATTCCCGCCGTCGTGGCGCAGATGGGCTTGTCAAGCAGCATGAGCAGCGCGGGCAGGATGAATATGACGCACAGCATACTGACAATGGCGCCGCGTGCCATCAGCATGCACATGGAACTGATGATATCGATGTCCGAGTAGACAGCCACACCGAAGGTGGCGGCGAACAGTCCCAGTCCGGAGACAAGAATGGACGGAATGGAAGCTGCCAGAGCCGTAACCACACTGCTGCGACGATCCTGCCCGGATATGCGTTCCGCTTTGTACCGGGTTGTCATCAGGATTGCATAGTCAACCGTGGCGCCGAGCTGAATCGTACTGATGCAGATGGGCGCGATAAACGGAAGCGACTGTCCGAGGTAGTGCGGCAGACCGAGGTTGATGAAGATGGCCAGCTCGATGACGGCAATCAGAATGAACGGCAGCAGCGCGCTCTTTTCAACCAGGGCGATAATGATGAATATCGCAACGATGGAAACCGCATTGACTATCTTGAAGTCACGGTCCGTGGTGTCTATCATATCCTTCATGCACGGTGCCTCGCCGATCAGCATTCCGTCGGGATCGTACTTTTTCAGAATGGTATTCAGATCTGTTATCTGCCCGTTGACCGCGTCGCTCGCGACCTTGTATTCGGAGTTTATCAGAAGCAGCTCCCAGCGGTCGCTCTTGAGAATGCTGCGGATGCTGTCCGGCAGCACCTCCTCCGGCACACGCGAGCCGATGACGGATTCCAGCCCCAGCACATACTTAACGCCGTCCACCTGTTCCATTTCATCCATCATGGAGCGGACATCCCGGGAGGGAAGATCGGCGCTTACCAGCACCATGTGCGTGGAGGCGATATCAAAGTCCTCAGAGAGCTTGGAGTTGGCAATCACGTACTCCATATCATCCGGCAGGCACTGCCCCATATCGTAGTAGACCTCGTCGTTGGTTTCGCTGTAGCCGTAGTAGGCGGGCGGAATCAGAATGGCGAAGATAACCAGGAACACGGGGAACACACGCACCAGCTTTGCCGAGAATTTTTTCATATCCGGAATCAGCGAGCGGTGGCGCGTTGCCTGCAGCGGCTTGTCCAGAACCAGAATCAAGGCGGGCAGAATCGTCACGCAGCCGATGACGCCCAGCACAACGCCCTTTGCCATGACCAGTCCCAGATCGCGCCCCAAGGTGAAGCTCATGAAGCACAGGGCCGCGAATCCCGCGACCGTTGTCACGGAGCTTCCGATGACGGAGGTCAGCGTCTCATGAATGGCAGCCGCCATGGCTTCCTTGTGGTCATCGTATTTCTGCCGCTGTTCGTTGTAGCTGTGCCACAGGAAGATGGAGTAGTCCATGGTTACGGCAAGCTGCAGGACGGCGGACAGGGCTTTTGTGATGTAGGAAATTTCTCCGAAGAAGTAGTTGGTGCCGAGGTTGAGCAGGATCATAGCACCGATGGAGGCAAGGAACACAAACGGTACCAGCCAGCCGTCCAGAAGGATCAGCATGGCGACCGTGGCGCAGAGAACGGCCAGCCCGACATATATCGGTTCCTCCTCCTCGCACAGATCCTTCAGATCCGTAACGAGTGCCGACATACCGGATACAAAGCACTGCTTGCCTGCCAGGGAGCGGATTTCCCGGATGGCGGTCATGGTTGTGTCCGCCGAGGTGGCACTGTCAAAGAATACGGCGATCAGTGTGGCGCCGTCCCTGTTGAACTCGTTGTAAATTTCGTCCGGCAGAATCTCTTTCGGAATCGAAAGATCCGCCAGCGTGGAGTACCACAGCACCGTGTCGACATGCTCGACCCCCTCGATTTTCTCGCAAAGGGAGGCGACATCCCGGTCGGCCATGTTTTCCACCACGATGAAGGAGAAAGCGCCCTTGCCGAAATCCTCCATCAGCTCGTTCTGGCCGATGACGGTGTCCATGTCTTCCGGCAGGTAGTCCAGCATGTCGTAGTTGATATGTGTCCCGACCATGCCCAGCACCGACGGAATCATCAGCGCCAGAGTCACAATCAGAATCGGGACGCGGAACTTAACTACCGCTTTTGAAAATTTCATATCGATCAGTCCTCACTTTCCGGGCGGCCGTCGGAGCCGTCGCCAGTACCGCCTGAGCGGTTTATTTCGTAATCCTCCACATCAATCACGTCGGGCTTCTGGTGCCGTATGATTTTTACGGCGGTGAGCATGGTGCAGATGTTCAGAATGCTCTCGCAGATAAGCGTTACGCCGAACAGAATCATCAGCAGCCTGCCGCCCGCGCCGGGGCGGAACATGAGCAGCAGTCCGCACAGACCGCTGACCGCGGCAGCCGCAAGGATCAGCCACCAGCGCTGTATGCCGAAGGTGCGTGCCTCGAAGGACATGCGGATGCGGAACAGCCCGTTTGCCAGAATATACAATCCCAGCGCCACGCACAGAACCGTCATAATTCCGTCGGGGCGGGCCAAAATCACCGCGCCGAGCACAAGAAGCAGCGTGCCGAAGATGCAGTCATACTGGAACGCCAGCCGATACAGGTCCTTGGAAAAATACCCAATCAGCTTGACGGCTCCGAGCAGCAGCAGGAGCCCGCCGCACAGCCTTGCCAGCGCCGCGGCGGATGTCTGCGGGCGCGTTATGAAGAGGACTCCCAATGCGCAGAATACACACGACAGCGCAATGTACCCGATTTTGGCTATCCGCATGGGAGCAATTGAACGTGATTTCACTGAAGTGCCTCCTTCCCGGAAGTCCGACGCTTCCGGATTCCGGGCTACAGTATACCGCGGCGGCGCCGAAAAGAAAATAGACAAAACCGGAAACTGTGCCGTTTTTTTGGACAAAGTCGGCGGTTTGTCCGGATTACGATGAACGGGAGGCGTGGCGGAGACCGGATTTTCCGTCAGCGGCTGCCGATGGGCAAATCCGCCTCGAATCCGCAAAATCGGTGTTCCCACAGTATATTTTCCAGTCCCTCTTGACATTCCGCTTTTTTGTGCTATAATGGTTGTACATACAACATTGTACATACATCAAACTGCACCGCGGAGGAGGGCACATGGATATAACCGAAAGAAAAATCACGAAAATCGCGCGTGAGGCGGAGAAGCTGGTTTTGATTTCCCTGCGGGAGGACGGTGTCGGCACGGCGGAAATCGACTTTATTCACGCATTGCGCCATAACCCCGGCTGCACGCAGGCAAAATTGGCCGAACTTCTTCATGCGGACAAAGCGGCTATTGCGAGAAGGACAAAAAATCTGGAGGTCAAGGGGTATCTTGTTCGCGAGAAGGACCCCTGCGACAGGCGCAGCCGGCTGCTGTATCCGACCGCCGAGGCGGAAAAACTGAAATCCTCCAAGGCGGAAATAGAGGCGTCCTTTTATGAGTACATAACATCCGTACTGACCGAAGAGGAAGCTGCGGTTTTCGCGGGTCTTCTCGGCAAACTCTATACGGCATCGAAAACCGAGAGCCGCGCGGGATTTCCCCACCTTCTCGGGCAGGGGAAGCAATAATGGCGGGAGGGCTTACGGATGAAAAACAAAAGTCCGGTTTCTCCGGATAAAATCACGTATTACTTCCGCATTGAGTGGCTTTCCCTGACATTTGTCACCCTTTCGGGGCTGCTTTGCAG
>CAVDLN010000049.1:0-11504 GCA_963609805.1 Erysipelotrichaceae bacterium
GGTTCATTGTTGAGGGGGATATAGACTATGCCTACATCCTTCACAACGGCGGATTCCTGGACATGCTGTATCTCGGCGTCAAGCTCGGCATTTACCCCTGCCTGATTTTCATCGGTATCGGCGCCATGACCGACTTCTCTCCGCTGATAGCCAATCCCAAGAGCCTGCTGATCGGAGCGGGCGCACAGCTCGGCGTTTTCGTGGCGTTTGCCATTGCGTTGCTGTCCGGGCAGTTCAGCCTTGCGGAGGCCATGTCCATCGGTGTCATCGGCGGCGCGGACGGCCCGACGGCAATTTTAGTTACAAAGACACTGGCGCCGGCTCTGCTGGGGGCAATAGCCATTGCGGCGTACAGCTATATGGCGCTGATTCCCATGATTCAGCCGCCCTTTATGAGACTGCTTACCACCAAAAAGGAACGGACGATCCGCATGAGCGCGCTGCGCCCCGTATCCAAGCTGGAAAAGATTCTGTTTCCTATTGTCGTGACGGCGATAGTCGGACTTATTGTGCCGGATGCCCTGGTACTTGTCGGCTGCCTGATGTTCGGAAATCTGCTGAATGTCTGCGGCGTGACGGACCGTCTCTCCAAGACAGCGCAGAACGAGCTGATGAATATCGTCACCATATTCCTAGGCATTTCCGTGGGTGCAACCGCAAGCGCGGAAAACTTCCTGCGTCCGCAGACGCTGCTTATCATAGCACTGGGACTGGTCGCTTTCTCCATTTCCACCTGCGGCGGATTGCTGACCGCAAAGATTATGAATGTATTCTGCGGCGGAACCATCAACCCGCTTATCGGCTCGGCAGGCGTGTCCGCCGTCCCGATGGCAGCACGCGTATCCCAGCTCGAAGGACAGAAGTATGATCCCACCAACTTCCTGCTTATGCACGCAATGGGACCCAATGTCGCAGGCGTCATCGGGTCGGCGGTCGCAGCCGGTGTGTTCTTGGCTTGGGTATAAACCGAGAGAAAGGATTGTGAGATTGAAATGAGTCAGGTTAAAATTACCGAAACCGTCTTGCGCGATGCGCATCAGTCGCTGATTGCCACGCGCATGACCACAGAGGAAATGCTTCCGATTCTGGAAGCTATGGATGACGTCGGTTATTATTCACTTGAAGCGTGGGGCGGCGCAACATTCGATGCCTGCATGCGTTTTTTGAATGAGGATCCGTGGGAACGGCTGCGCAAAATCCGCGACCGCGTTAAGAAAACAAAGCTTCAGATGCTGTTCCGCGGCCAGAATATTCTCGGTTACCGTCATTACGCCGACGATGTAGTCGAATATTTTGTGCAGAAGTCTATTGCAAACGGTATCGACATTATCCGTATTTTTGACGCACTGAACGACCCCCGAAATCTGAAAACCGCCATCAACGCAACCATTAAGGAAGGCGGACACGTGCAGGCGGCATTCAGCTACACAACGGGTCCCGTGTACACAACCGAGTACTATCGGAATTATGCCAAGCAGCTGGAAGAGATGGGAGCAAATTCCATCTGCATCAAGGATATGGCCGGACTGCTCAAGCCGTACGAGGCATACGAGCTTGTACGCACTCTGAAGGAAAGCGTCAGCATTCCGATTCAGCTGCATACGCATTACACATCCGGTCTGGCTTCCATGACCCTGATGAAGGCCGTTGAAGCAGGCGTGGATGTCATTGACACTGCACTGTCACCGATGGCAATGGGTACTTCCCAGCCGCCGACAGAGTCGATGGTCGCCGCACTGGCAGGAACCGAGTATGATACCGGGTTGGATCTTTCCAAGCTGGATGTCCTGACGCGCTATTTCACGCCTCTCCGCGAAAAGTACATCAAGAGCGGACTGCTTGATCCCAAGGTGCTGAAGGTCAACGTGAATGCGCTGATGTATCAGGTTCCCGGCGGCATGCTTTCCAACCTTATGTCTCAGCTGAAGCAGGCAGGCAAAGAGGATAAGCTGACTGAGGTGCTGGAGGAGGTTCCGCGCGTTCGCGCCGATGTT
This sequence comes from Erysipelotrichaceae bacterium, assembly GCA_963609805.1. GTDB lineage: Bacteria > Bacillota > Clostridia > Oscillospirales > CAG-272 > CAMEON01. The sequence continues at coordinate 1,995 of CAVDLN010000049.1, forward strand.
GGATATCCTCCGCTTGTTACGCCTTCATCCCAGATTGTCGGCACGCAGGCCGTTTTCAATGTGCTGACCGGTGAACGGTATAAGACCGTGACCAAGGAATTTAGAGATATTGTCCTTGGCAAGTACGGTAAGACGCCCGTTCCCATCAAGCCCGAGTTTGTTAAACAGATATGCGGGGATGCTACCCCCATTGACTACCGCCCTGCCGATGATCTCAAGCCGGAGCTGGAGTCGCTGCGCGCTGCTCTGCCGCAGGGATTGATGGAGCAGGAGGAAGATGTGCTGTCTTACGCGCTGTTTGACAAGGTTGCGCTCAAGTTCTTTGAATACCGTAAGGCAAAGAAGTACAATCTTGACGGCGACCACGCAGATGCTGCGGCGGGCATTCACACGGTTTGACAGATTGCCGCAGGTACCGATTGGGCTATCTGCTCTATTTTGACAATTTTGTTTTCATGCGGCTCCACCGGAAGGCGGAGCCACCTTTGAATTTGAGGAAGGAGAAGCACATGCCGCACGTAACAGATTATATTCAGTGGCGGGGAGACATTCCCCTTGATAACGATCCTCTCAACGAGGTGGACAATCTCATATTCTGCCTCCTTTCGTATGTTGATTTGGAGGGTGCCGTGCCCACGGGCACGGATCATTGCGTGACGCTTCGCGAGGCTGCAAAGGAGTATTTCTTTACCCACAGCCCCAAGGACGAGCGGCCGCTGGGGCTCATCGTGCCGAGGGAAATCGTTGCATTGTTTCGTCAGATGGCGGAAGCGCCCCGCTTCCGCGATTTGCAGCTTTGCGGATATGTCAATGAAATCTGCGAGAAGAAACAAGTTCAGTTTTCGGCACTGACTATTCGGTTGCCGCATGATACATGGTTTGCTGCGGTGCGGGGAACCGATGATACAATCGTCGGCTGGAGAGAGGATTTCAACCTGTCATGGATGGATGAAGTACCCGCGCAGCGCATGACGGCCGACTATCTGGACAAATTGCCGCTGACCGATACGTCTCGTTTGTATGTCGGCGGACATTCAAAGGGAGGCAATCTGGCGGTCTGGGGAGCCGTACACGCGTCGGATGCCGTCAGAAACAAGATTGTCAAGGTGTTCAGCAATGACGGCCCGGGCTTTTCGGAAAAAATGCTGAATTCGGAGGCATATCACATGCTTTCCGACCGTATTGATTGCCTCGTTCCGCAGTCCTCGTTGGTCGGTCTGCTACTTTCACATGATGAGTGCGATGTTATCCGAAGCAGCCAGCTGGGTATTTTTCAACATAACGGTCTGTCGTGGGAAGTGATGGGCGGATCGTTCGTTCGGGCACACAGGCTGTCGACGAGAGGAATGCGCAACGACAGCGTCGTGCGCGCCCGCATCGATTCCATGTCCGCGGAGGAAAGAAAGCAATTTACGGAGCTGTTTTTTGGCATTCTCGAATCCACGGGGGCACGCACTCTCACAGAATTGAATAACGGGTCGATACGGAATGTTGTTGCCATGATTCGGACTGTAAGCGACATGGACAAGGAAACCAAAGAACTGGCGTTGTACCTTATCGGAAAACTGTTTGACATCCGTCCGCTTGCCGCTTCCAGGAAGCCGCAAAAGCGCTCCAAAATCCGCATCGAATTCCGCTTCCCGTTCAAGAAGAGAGCAAAGGCAGAATAAGTCGGAATTGTAAGCCCTTAAGTTCTTGATCCGGCTGCGGAGACACCTGCAGGAGAGCCGTACTCGCAATGCGTTTTGTATTGCAAGTACGGCTTTTTGAAAACAGTCCGCGCTTGCTTTCCGCCGCACAGCGGTTATTCGGAATTGTTCTTTCCGTCCTGACCCGCATATGCTTTCGACTTCCGCAAATGTGCGCAAATGCGAAAAATACTTGACAACCGGCCATGCCGCGTGTATAATGTTACTGTAAAATCTTGCATGAAAAGGATGTTTGCATCGATGACAATTTATGATGAGTTGGTAGCGCGCGGACTTATTGCGCAGGTTACCAACGAGGAAGAAATCAAGAACTTGATCAATGCCGGAAAGGCAACCTTTTATATTGGCTTTGACTGCACAGCAGACAGCCTGACGGCCGGACATTTCATGGCTCTTACCCTGATGAAGCGCCTGCAGCAGGCCGGCAACAAGCCAATCGCGCTGATCGGCGGAGGTACGACATTGATTGGTGACCCGAGCGGCAGAACCGATATGCGCAAGATGCTGACGCGGGAGGATATCAATCACAATGCGGAATGCTTCAAACGCCAGATGGAGCGGTTTATTGAGTTCGGTGAGGATAAGGCCATCATGCTGAACAATGCGGACTGGCTGCTTAAACTCAACTATGTCGACCTTTTGCGTGAGGTCGGAACCTGCTTTTCGGTCAATAACATGCTGCGCGCCGAGTGCTACAAGCAGCGGATGGAAAAGGGCCTCTCCTTCTTTGAATTCAACTACATGATCATGCAGTCTTACGATTTCTACTACATGTTCCAGCACTATGGATGCAACATGCAGTGCGGAGGAGACGACCAGTGGTCAAACATGCTGGGAGGCACCGAGCTGATTCGTCGCAAGCTGGGAAGGGATTCCCATGCGATGACGATTACCCTTTTGACGGACAGTCAGGGAAAGAAGATGGGCAAAACGGCAGGGAATGCCGTGTGGCTTGATCCCAATAAGACAGCCCCCTACGACTTCTATCAATATTGGCGCAATGTTGACGATGCGGATGTAATTAAATGTCTCCGCATGCTGACCTTCCTGCCGCTGGATCAGATTGATGAAATGTCTCATTGGGAAGGATCGCAGCTGAACCGGGCGAAGGAGATCCTTGCGTATGAGCTGACGCGTCTGGTGCATGGCGAGGAGGAAGCGGAAAAGGCTCAGGCAGGAGCACGCTCGCTTTTCGGGGCAGGCGCCGAGGCCGAGGTGCCGACGCTTGTCCTGCACGAGGATGACTACCGCGACGGCAGCATAGGGCTGCCGGCACTGCTGGTTAAGGCAGGCTTTGCAAAATCCACGTCCGAGGCAAGAACGGCCATCACGCAGGGCGGAGTAACGCTGGACGGCGAAAAAGTTACGGATGTCAAGGCTGTGCTGACTCCCGCAGAACTTTCCGAAGGAAAATTGCTCCGTAAGGGAAAGAAAAATTATATCAAGGTTGTGAACGGATAATGGAGCAGTCTAAGATCGACCGTATCAACGAGCTGGCGCGCAAGGAAAAGTCCGGACAGACACTGACGCAGAACGAGCTGGAAGAGCGACAGGCTCTGCGTGCCGAGTATCTTCAGGCAATACGGGCACACATGGCAGACGTACTGAATCACACCGTAATTCAGTACCCTGACGGGCGACGTGAGAAGGTGCGTCCAAAGGTACCCAAGGCTCCCTCCGAGAATCCAGAGGACAGATTGACGCGCGCGTCTCTCATGCCCGGCGGAGAACCGCTGACATTGATTTCGGACAGTGCGGAAGCGACCGAGAGGCATGGAGCGGCGCTGGCAAGGCTGTATGAGGCATCGGCAGAATCCGAGGATCCTCTGCCGCCGTTTGTAGCCCTGTATGGGGATTTGGGAGCAGGGAAGACAGCTTTTGTACGCGGTTTTGCTTCCGTGCTGGCGCCCGGTGTGGAGGTTCGGTCTCCCACTTTTGCTCTGGTCAACGAGTACCGGGTAGCGGATCATCCACGCATTTTCCACTTTGACATGTACCGCATTCAATCGGAGGATGAACTTTATTCCATTGGCTTTGAGGATTACCTTGACCGGGGCATCTGCCTCTGTGAATGGAGTGAAAATATACAGGATGCCCTACCCGCTGAAAGAGTGGAAGTGCGCATTGAAAAGGATGCCGCACACACCGGACGTCGCGTTATATCCATATGCGTAAAGGGGGATCCCGTATGTTGATTTTGGCATTGGATTCGGCTGCGCTGTCCGGTTCCGTTGCGCTGTGCGAGGATGAGGCCCTTATCGCAGAGTATACAATCTGCACCGGGCATACGCATTCCGAGACCTTGCTTCCCATGGTGGAATCGGTCCTTCGGTCGGCAGGACGGCAGGTTGGGGACGTCGGACTTTTTGCATGCACAATCGGTCCGGGTTCTTTTACCGGAGTGCGCATCGGCGCTGCAACCGTCAAGGGATTGGCCTTCGGACGGAACGTACCCTGCGTCGGTGTATCTACGCTTGAGGCACTGGCCGAGGGAGAAACAGAACTTGCCTCCGCAACGGGCAGCCTGATTTGCACAGTCATGAATGCACGGCATGAACAGGTGTTCAATGCAGTTTTTGACGTGCGGGAAGGGAGACCCACGCGTCTTTGCACTGACCGTGTGCTTCCCATGACAGAGTTGGGAAAAGAACTGGCAGAAAATGCGGACTGCCGCGAACGAAGGATATTGCTGGCCGGCGACTGTTCTGCTGAAACGGCACAAGTATTGGCAAATTTCCTTCCCTCGGATCGCATTCGCTGCCTGCCTGCGTACAACAGCCGTGTCAGTGCCTATCATGTTGCGCAGTGCGCACTGCGTTTACAGCATGCCGGCGGCTGTACGACAGCGGAATCCCTGACACCGGTTTACCTTCGGATGTCGCAGGCCGAACGAATGCGGAAAGAAAATATAGGGAAAGGCTGATTTCAAAATCCAAAGGGTAAGAAACCGTAAAGAACAGAAAATATGAAAACAGAAAAGATAATTATCGGATGTGACCACGGCGGGCTGAATCTCAAGAATGCGGTCATTGCTCATCTGCGGGAGCAGGGTGTTGCCGTTGAGGATGTCGGAACCTATACGGCCGAGTCGTGCAATTATCCCGAATATGCCGACCTTGTATGCAGAAAAATACAGGACGGCACCTATGATTTGGGGATTTTGATTTGCGGTACCGGAATCGGCATGTCTATGGCTGCAAACAAACATCTCGGCATCCGCGCTGCCGCCTGCGAGAATACATTTTCCGCAAGAATGACGAGAATGCACAATAACGCCAACGTACTGTGCATGGGAGAGCGGGTAATAGGCCCCGGACTTGCCTGCGATATGGTTGACCTGTTTATCTCTACCGATTTTGCCGGCGGACGGCATGAGGCAAGGGTGGCCATGCTGGATGCGTTGGATTCGAAGAAAAGCGGCAATTTGTAACAGCTGCAGAAGGAGGATCATGCTATGAGCAGACAGAAAAAGGAAGCGAAGGAATCCGAAAACAAAGTCCCCTTTACGACGCGTCTTGCTAATGTGTTCCGCGCGGTGGCAGGAAAACCGACACCGTATAACTTTACATCGGCTGTTATCTGCGCTGCCGGGAATTCGACTCGGATGGGTGGAGACACGACCAAACAGTTTTTGGAGCTTGACGGCGTTCCGGTCATCGTAAGAACTCTCCGGGCATACGAGGAGGCTTCCTGCATTCATGAGATACTGGTTGTGGCAAAGGCCGAAGAAATTCCGCTTTATGAGGGACTGAAGGAGAAATACGGGCTTTCCAAACTCACCAAGGTTATCGAAGGCGGAGAAACACGGCAGGAATCCGCTCGGCTGGGCTCGGATGAAATTAATCCGAAAGCGAAATACATTGCCGTCGCCGACGGAGCACGATGCCTGACAACACCGGCCGAAATCGAGAAAGTCTGCCATGCTGCATACAGTTGGGAAGCGGCTTCCGCAGGGGTTCCTGCGGTAGATACGGTTAAAGTTGTAGATACATCCCTGTTTGTGGATTCCACAACGGAGCGCGGGTGTACATGGCAGGCGCAGACGCCGCAAGTGTTTCGGGTTCCGATATACCGTGCCGCTGCATATGCATGCCGTGACGAGGGATTCAAGGCATCCGATGACAATGCGATGGTTGAGCATCTGCGCATTCCGGTAAAGATGGTCAGGACAAACCGTGAAAATATAAAAATTACGGAGCCGATTGATCTTATCCTTGCGCACGCCGTGCTTGAGGCACGCAGAGTAAACGCCGGAAACAGCGGGGTTGACGGAAATTCGGATGATGAGGGCACATCGACGAAAGCCGACTGAGAATGTGTATGAGAATCGGCCACGGTTATGATGTCCATCGACTGACGGAGGGGCGAAAGCTTCTGCTCGGCGGCGTCGAAATTCCATATGAGAGGGGACTTCTCGGGCATAGTGACGCGGATGTTCTTCTCCATGCAATTATGGATTCCGTTCTTGGCGCACTGGCGGTTGGCGATATCGGAAAGCTGTTCCCGGATCACGATCCGACCTACGAGGGTGCCGACAGCTGGGATCTGACATGTCGGGTAGCCGAAATCATGAGGCATCACGGGTATCGCATAGGAAATGTCGATGCCACGGTTATTGCGCAGGCGCCGAAATTGGCGGCATATGTTCCGGCCATGCGCGCACGCGTTGCGGCTGCTTTTGAAACATCAATTGAGCGGATCAGTATAAAGGCGACTACGGAGGAACATCTTGGCTTTACCGGATCCGGTGAGGGCATTGCCGCTCACGCTGTTTGCCTGCTCGAGAAAAGCCAGCCTTGACGGACAAGACCTGCTCGTCGGGAGGAATCTGTCGATACGGCAATCCTGCGATCCGTGCTTCTCGGCTATCCCCAATGCCTTACTTATGAAAGGAACGCGATTATGCTGTACATTGCGCCTTCCCTGCTTGCGGCTGATTTTTCGGATCTTCAGACCGAAATCCGTCGCATGGAGGATTCCGGAGCCAATTATCTCCACCTGGATATAATGGACGGCCATTTTGTGCCTAATATCAGCTTTGGAGCCGGACTTGTCAAGTCAATCCGCAAGCACACAAGGCTGTTCTTTGATGTCCATCTGATGATCTCAGAACCTCTGCGGTATGCCGAGGATTTTATCCGTGCAGGCGCCGATATCATCACGTTTCACTATGAGGCTGTGGATGATCCGAAAACATTCCTGAACGCAATGCGTTCGTTTGAGATGCCCTGCGGTATTGCCATATCTCCGAAGACTCCGGTAGATGTGCTTTATCCGTTTATAAACGATGCGAAGATGCTTCTTATAATGACCGTTGAACCGGGATTCGGCGGACAGGCGCTGATTCCGGAAACGTTGGATAAGGTGCGAAATCTGCGTCGGTATGCGATTCAGCAGGGAATCAATGTAAATATTGAGGTGGACGGCGGAATCAATGCAGAAAATGCTCCCCATTGTACGGAAGCAGGAGCCAATATATTGGTTTCGGGGTCCGCTCTGTTTAAGGACAGGCATCCGAAGGCAACCGTGCAGAGAATGCGTGAGGCCTATCGGGAGCATCCTTTTTTGGGCTGACAAGGAAGCAGGATTACTAAGTCACAAAAAGAACTCTGAGAAGGAGAGCCAATGGGCAATATACAGGTTCTTTCCTTTGAGGTTGCCAACCTTATTGCGGCAGGTGAGGTTGTAGACAGACCGGCATCTGCCATCAAGGAAATGATGGAAAATTCCATAGATGCAGGCGCGAGGCACGTTACCGTCGAAATACAGAATGGCGGAATCAGTCTCATGCGGGTTACGGACGACGGCTGCGGTATGTCGGCTGAGGATTTGCCAATGGCAATCCGGCGCCACGCAACCAGCAAAATACACAGTGCCTCGGATCTGGACGGCATAGTCACGCTTGGCTTTCGAGGGGAGGCTCTTGCGGCAATTTCCTCCGTATCGGATATGCGCATTATGTCCAAACGGCAGGAAGACAAGGTCGGCTCCATGCTGGAAGTACGCGGAGGCGCGTTGCTCGGCGTCAGTGAGTTCGGCTGCGGAAACGGCACAACCGTTATTGTCGAACATTTGTTTGCGAATGTGCCGGCACGTCGGAAGTTCCTTAAGCGGGACGTTACCGAAGCAATGGCGGTTAGCGCTAATGTAGAACGTGTGGCCCTGTCCCATCCGGAAATAGCCGTCCGTTTTATTTCGGACGGCGTTCTGAAGTTAGATACCGCCGGGGACGGACAGCTCCGGAGCACCGTCTACGCTGTCTATGGGCGAAACTTCGAGGCCGGTTTAATTCCGCTTGAAGGGGAATTCGACGGCGTTGAAATAACAGGATTTGTCGGTCGATCGGATACGGTGCGTGCCAACCGCAACGGACAGAATTTTTTCATTAATCACAGGTACATCAAATCCCGTACGGCGCAGGCGGCGCTGGAGCAGGCATTCGTCTCCTATCTCCCTGCGGAGAAATTCCCGGTCTGTGTAATGAATATAGGGCTGAATCCGGCGCGCGTGGATGTCAATGTTCATCCCGCCAAGCTGGAAGTCAAATTTTCCAATGAGAAGCCTGTGTTTGAAGCCATTTATTACACCGTCAGGCAGGCACTGGAACAAGATACAGGAAGACCTGCCCTTAAAGCCGAGACGCTGAAGCCAGCATTTGCAAACCCCGGTGTGCGTTTGTCGGACACACCCGTTCCTATGGAAACAGGGCATCGGGAGACGATTCGGGAGCGCCAGATGGCAATAGAGCCTGTATCCGGAATATCGATGTCGGAAAGACCGACTGTCGGGTTGTCCCGCGGCAGCAAACCTCCGCAGGAACGCATTAATGCCGAAGAATATATCAGGCGGTATGTCTCCGGAAGCAGCACCGCGGCAGTGGATTCCGCTGCGGGCGGCGGAAAGCAGGCGAATCCGGCAGCCGCTTCAAGGCAGACAACGCCCGCGGCAAAAGAGGACATGCCGGAGCCGATCGGCTGCACGCCGCCAATGCAGAACGACATGCCAAACGACATGCCAAACGACATGCCAAACGACATGCCAAACGACATGTCAAATGGCATGTCGGATCAAGGCATGCAGACCCCTTCACGGATGGTTCTGTCTGACGATTCCTTCGAACAGACCGCATTGCCGGAGAAGCAGCGGGAAATCAATTCTTTGCAGCGGGATTCCGATTCGGAATCTTCTTTTGATGATAGGCGGGACGGGCCGGCGGACGCGGCACCGTATGAGGAAGCAGCTATTTCGCAGCCCGCGGAAACGGCAGAGGAAGCAGCGCCATACCGCATCGTAGGCGAGGTTTTCCTGTCCTATGTTATTGTGGAACAGGGCGACCGGATGCTGCTGATAGACAAGCATGCGGCTCACGAGAGGATCATCTTTGAGAGACTGCGCGCCAACATGCGGCGTCATGGCTGCGATACGGATTCGCAGCTGCTGCTGCTCCCTGTCGATGTCATGCTCATGACGGGCGAAGTAGGCATAATCGAGTCCTTCCGCAAGGAATTGGAAGACCTCGGCTTTTCTTTTACATGCATGAAAAACACGGTTCGCGTAAGTGCGCTTCCCACAGGAATTGAAACTCCCGCTGTCGCGGATATGTTTGCCGTTTTTGCGGCACAGCTGACGGAGGGAACAGGGAATCCGAAATTAACGCGGGATACCGCATTTGAAAAGGCTCTTTTTCAGGCATCCTGTAAGGCTGCCATCAAGGCTGGACGCAGCTACTCTCCGGAGCAAACGGCGCAGATTGTCGATCAGCTCATGCGCCTGCCGGATATAACTTTCTGCCCCCACGGAC
>CAVDLN010000050.1:0-2637 GCA_963609805.1 Erysipelotrichaceae bacterium
AAGCCGAGGTCATGAGCAAACGGTAAGGAGAAAAGCGAATGAAAAAGCAAGCTCGGGTATGGGAACGGTTGACAGCCATGGCGCTGGTACTCATGCTGCTGGTAACGGCGCTGCCCGGATGCACTTCCCGGGCAGATCAGGAGAATCAGCGCGTAATCGGGGAAAGCGGCGGCTTTGATGTGCTGTATGAGGAACTGCGCTTTGTAACGCTGCTGGTCAAGGATGCCATGCAGGGCGAATACGGCGAGGATATATGGGATAACGCCGAAACAGCCGAATCATACAGAGCAGAGTTGGAGGAGCGCGTCATGGACAAACTGCGCGCCAACTACATGGTTCTGTCTGTCTGCGCGTCCTACAGCATTGATACGGAGTCCGATGAGGCAGACAACTATGTTGATCAGCAGATTGACGATCTGATTACGCAGGAGTGCGGCGGAAAAACCTCCAAGTACAAGGAATACCTGGCGGAGAACAACCTCACCGACCACTATCAGCGCTTTGCCCTGCGCGTAAGCTACCTGGAGTCCGTGCTGTACTACACGCTGGAGTCCAACGGATATTTTTCCTATACAACCGAAAACATAGGTGACTTTGTCGAGTATGTGCTGAACAGTTCCGATTACGCCCGCACGATTCATGTATATCTCCGCAACGACGAAGGGGAAAGTCCCGAGCAGAATCTGGCCGAGGCAGAAAAAATCACGCAGGCACTGCGTGCGGTGGCAGGGACGGCCAAGCGGCAGGAGATCATGAACAGCTACATCGGCTCGGCGCTCAACGATGACCTCAGCATGGTGTCCACGGACGGCTACTATTTCACGCGCGGCGAGATGGACGAGATTTACGAGGAGAACACCTTCTCCCTGAAGGTTGGCGAGGTCAGCGATCCCTTCCTGTGCGGCAGCGGCTACTACGTTGTCATGCGGCTCGCACCGGAGGAGGAATACGTCATGCAGAACACCTCCACTCTGCTCGCATACTATCAAAGCGCCCAGATGGGTCTGCTTGAGGATTCCCGTGCCGAGGCATGCCGCGTCGTCCTCAACGAGTACGGGCAGAGCATCGACCTGGTTGCCATGGAGTAATGCCCCGATTGCCATGAAGCAGAAAAAGAATTCCTTCATCCGCACAACCCGGCGGCGCAGCGTCAGCCCGACAAGGCGGGTTCGCCCGCGCATGTCACACGGGGTACGGAGAAGGATTTTGCTCACCTCAGTCGCATGTATTGCCGTTGCGGCGGTCGCCTTGATCTGGGGTTCCGCACTCAAGCGGCAATCCGATGCTTATCTTGCCGCGTCGGAAGCCGACATCTGGACGGTTTCGGCCGATTCGGCATCACGCAAGGCAGAAGTTCCCGACTTTCGCGGCGGATCAATATCGCCGGGCGGCGATGTGCCCTCCGTGCCCGGGGACGCCTCCGGCGTCGTCATCACCCTGTCGGAGGATTCAAACGGCCAATTGGGGTATGCTTTCTCCACCGCATCGGCGGCAGGACTGTCGGTTTCCGACGGCGCTCCCACACCGGAGGCGGAAATCAGCCGTCTGCATCGGGAGGGGCTGCGCGTGCTGGGCGTTTTTTCGGTGCAGTGCCTCAATGATGCGTACCGTTCCGACCCGTCCGCCGAGGCTCTTCGGCGCGGTGTGGAATTGAGCCTGCTGACATCCGCGGCACAGGCGGGAATCGATGAAATCCTTCTTTTGGATGTGCCGTACGGAGACGATGACTCCGACGGTCGCACATTGGAATTTCTGAACGACCTGAACCGACTGACTGCCGATTGCGGAACACTTCTCGGTGTCGCCCTTACGGCAGACGCCTTTGTCCGCGTTGAGGGCGAAACAACGCCGAACGCGTACGCTCTGGATGAGGACGAATTGACCACCGCACAGTACACCGGATGGCGCACACCGGGACGGATGCTGTCGGCGTGCGACTTTCTGGCCCTTGATGCGCGCCTGTCGGATACGGACTCCGTCGGAGAACTGCTCCGCGGTTTCCGCTATGCCTATGAGCGCTATGCGCTGCGTCTGCTGCTCGCAGATTCCGCGGCGTCCGCACTTGCCGACTCACACGGAATGAGCAGGCAGATTCTTCTTCCGTAGGACGCATACCACGGGCGGACGATGTTTCCCCACCTCAATATATATTTGGAAAGAGGATACTTCCATGAAAACGATTGCCAGCTTTACGGTCAATCATGACAAGCTCCTGCCGGGTCTGTATGTCTCCCGTATAGACGGAGATGTCGTGACCTATGACATCCGCATGAAAAAGCCCAACGGCGGCGACTATCTGCCGACACCCGCCGCACATACCATTGAGCATCTGTTCGCTACCTACGCACGCAACAGCGGGTGCGCAGACCGCGTCGTATATGTCGGCCCCATGGGATGCCGCACGGGTTTTTATCTGCTTCTGCGCGATACCGTCAGCCGGCCGGATGTAATCCGACTCGTGCAGGACAGCTTTGCTTTTATAGCCGCCTACGAAGGAGAAATTCCCGGCGCAACACGAATCCAGTGCGGCAATTATCTTGAACACGATCTGCCCGGCGCGAAAGCCGCTGCCGCCGATCTGTGTGCCGTTCTCCGCGACTGGACACCGGAGAAGATGGACTACATATCATAAAGACC
>CAVDLN010000050.1:2716-11452 GCA_963609805.1 Erysipelotrichaceae bacterium
GGCACATTTTTTCCGAAAACCCTTGCTTTTTCCCCCGGAAGCGGGTATAATAAGAAGGTAGTGTAATCCGCGCGGCAATGCCGCCGGAAAGAAAGGAACTCTTTCGTATGAAACAGTTAAATCGTCTTGCCAATTTCGAAGGCGTCCGGGGTCCCGTCCTGACACTGGTTATGGACGGCGTCGGACTTGCGCCCAATACTCCCGGCAATGCCGTTGCGCAGGCATATACGCCCACTCTTGACCGCCTGATGGCGACCTACCCGATGGTAAAGCTCAAGGCTCACGGCACGGCAGTCGGTCTGCCGTCGGATGACGACATGGGCAACTCCGAGGTGGGTCATAATGCGCTGGGATCCGGTCAGGTTTTCGCGCAGGGCGCCAAGCTGGTCAGCCAGTCCATCGAATCAGGCAAAATGTTTTCCTCCGATACATGGCGCTCGCTGGTCACCAACGTAACCTCCAAGGGAACCACCCTGCATTTTCTGGGCCTTTTCTCGGACGGCAATGTGCACTCCCATATTGACCACCTCAAAGCCATGATTGTACAGGCCAAGAAGGAAGGCGTCCGCCGCGTACGCGTCCATATTCTGATTGACGGACGGGATGTCGGGGAAACCTCCGCACTGGAATACATCAATCCTTTTGAAGCCTTCCTGACTGAGCTGCGCAGTCCCGACTTCGATATCTGCATCGCATCCGGCGGCGGACGCATGCGCATCACCATGGACCGTTATGAGGCCAACTGGGCTATGGTTGCCGAAGGCTGGCGTACGCATGTACTCGGCGAGGGACGGCAGTTTGTCTCCGCCGCAGAGGCAGTCGAAACCTATCGGAACGAGTACCATGTCATCGACCAGGATCTGCCCCCCTTCGTAATTGCCGAGGACGGGAAGCCGGTCGGAACGATACAGGACGGAGACAGCGTGATTTTCTTCAATTTTCGCGGTGACCGCTCCATTGAAATCTCCAAGGCTTTTGACGCCCCCGACGGACAGTTCGACAAATTCGACCGTGTGCACGTGCCGGATGTGCTGTATGCCGGCATGCTGGAGTATGACGGCGACCTGCATATACCTCACCGTTATCTTGTAAATCCGCCCGAAATCACCAACACCATGAGCGAGTATCTGGTCGGAACCGGTGTGCGTGAGTTCGCTATCTCCGAGACGCAGAAGTTCGGTCACGTTACCTATTTCTGGAACGGAAACAAATCCGGCAAGTTCTCCGAGGAACTGGAAACCTATGTGGAAATTCCCTCCGACGTGGTTCCTTTTGAGCAGCGTCCGTGGATGAAATGTGCGGAAATTACCGACCGCCTGATTACGGAACTGGAGAGCGGTGCCTATAAGTATTACCGTGTTAACTTCCCCAACGGGGATATGGTGGGACACACCGGTTCCCTGCTGGCAACCCGGTGCGCCATGGAGGCGCTGGATCTCCAGATTGCCCGCATCATTGAGGTTATCGATAAGCTGGGCGGCGTCGCATTGATTACGGCCGACCACGGCAATGCCGACGAGATGTATGAGATCGACAAAAAGACCGGTCAGCCCAAAACAGACAAGGCAGGACATTTCAAGGCAAAGACCAGTCATACGCTCAACCCCGTTCCCTGCATCATCTACGACAACACCGACGCAAAGGAGCACTATACCGTAAAGCGTGACAACGGCAAGTTCGGCCTGTCCGATGTAGCGGCTACCATGGTCAATCTGATGGGCTATGAAGCGCCCGCCATGTGGGACGAATCCCTTATCGAGGTACACTGATACACCGTTTTCGGGGGATGCCTACGGCATCCCCCAAATTTTGATTTGAAAAATCAGGAGGAGATGCCATGGAAAACGCCGTTTTGCATTCGCTTGTTACCCGTCGGAGCGTCCGCAGCTACAAGTCCGATCCCGTCCCGCAGGAGCTGCTGGATCAAATCACCGAGGCAGGACTGTATGCCGCCAGCGGTATGGGACGGCAGGGAGCCGTAATCCTGCAGGTAACGGACAAGGCCCTGCGCGACCGCCTCATGCGTATGAATGCCGCCATCATGGGGCGGGAAGGTACCGATCCCTTTTACGGTGCGCCCGCCCTGCTGATCGTTTTGTCCGACCGAGGGTGTCCCACTTACCTGTATGACGGAAGTCTTGTCATGGGAAATATGATGAACGCGGCACATGCCCTGGGGCTCGGCAGCTGCTGGATTCACCGTGCCCGTGAGGAATTCGATTCCGACGAGGGAAAGGAAATCCTGCGCTCTCTCGGTATTGCGGGTGACTATGAGGGCATCGGGCACCTGATTGTCGGCTATCCCGACGGCGTCCTGCCGGACGCCAAACCCCGCCGTGAGGGCCGCGTGTTCCATGCAGAGTAAGGGAGCACCATGTACGTAATACTGACACTGGACAATGCAGGCGGCATGATGTTCAACCACCGCCGCCAAAGTCGTGACCGTGTTCTGCTGCGTCATATGCTCGCGCTCGCCGAAAGCCTGACATCGGGCGGGCGGGGACGGCTGCTCATGAGCCCCTATACGGCCGGTTTGTTTCCGGGAGGACTGCCTGAATTTTCCGCCTCATCCGATGATTTTCTCGCCAAGGCCGCAGAGGGGGACGTGTGTTTCGTCGAGGACGCGGCATTGGCACCGTATGCCGACCGCATCCGCGGTCTGTATGCTTTCCGCTGGAACCGCGACTATCCCGCCGACCGGCGGCTTGATATCGATTTATCCGACTGGGACCTGTCTGTTGCGGAAGAGTTTCCCGGCTCGTCCCATGACAGAATAACGCTGGAGCGGTATCTGCCGCCCGCCAAGTGAAAGGAACAACCGTATGAATACCATCCAATCCGGGTACATCCGCAGCAGTGTCCGCCTGCGTGCCGCTCTGCCTGCCCTGCTGCTCGTCCTCTGCCTTCTCGGCGGACTGCTTTCCTCCTGCGGCTATCTTTCCCTTTCCTTCGGGCAGGAAACCGAAACTGCGGCGGCAGAGACAGTGTCCCTGAATTCCATTCCGGACTTTTCCGGAAATCCGTATGTCGAAATCAACGGCAACGTCCCCTTCTTCACGACAAACGAGCTGACGGATGTGTCCTTCGAACGCTACAGCGATCTGGACGGACTCGGGCGCTGCGGGGTGGCCGTGGCGTCCGTCGGACAGGATCTGATGCCGGATACCGAACGGGGCAGCATCGGCTCCGTAAAGCCCTCCGGCTGGGTGACGGTCAAATACGATTTTATTGACGGAAAGTACCTCTACAACCGCTGCCATCTCATCGGCTACCAGCTCACCGGAGAAAACGCCAATGAAAAGAATCTCATAACGGGTACAAGATACCTCAACATAAAGGGAATGCTTCCCTTTGAGAATATGGTGGCGGACTTCGTAAAGGAAACCGGCTATCATGTCATGTACCGCGTCACACCGATGTTTGAAGGAAACAACCTTGTGGCATCCGGCGTGCTGATGGAAGCGCAGTCTGTCGAGGACGGCGGCGACGGAATCCGATTCAATGTCTACTGCTACAATGTACAGCCCGGTGTTGAAATTTCCTACGCCGACGGCAGCAGCCGTGCGGCGGACGGCACATCGGGAACAGCGGATGCGGCCGTTACGGGCGGGAGCGCGTCGGAAACCTACATTCTGAACACCGCCACAAAAAAGTTCCACAAGCCGGACTGCTCCTACGCTCAAAAGCTGTCGGATAACAAAAAACAAACCTATACCGGCTCACGGGATGACCTGCTGAACGACGGCTATGAGCCGTGCGGCACATGCAAGCCGTGATCCCGCAGGGCTGAATTTTCCGAAACAACTGCAACACCGAGAAGAGCACGCCCCATTTGGTATGCGTCCTATCGATATATGCTGTATCGATTTGCGTTTTTCTATTGCAAAAAACGCCGATATGTGATATAATCGGACGGAAGAACAAAAGAGGAGGGGGAACGCCATGGCAAAAACGGAGCTGCACCGTGCTACCATCGGCCGCCTGCCCTCCTATCTGCGTTTCCTGCGCGGACTGCCGGCAGATGTGACCTGCATATCCGCCGCGGCCATCGCGCGGGGACTTTCTCTGGGAGAGGTTCAGGTCCGAAAAGACCTGTCCGCCGTCTGCGGTGCCGGGAAGCCCCGCATCGGATACGAACGGGCAGAGCTGTACGCCTGTCTGGAGTCCGCATTGGAATCCGCCGCGGGATGTGAGGCCGTTCTGGTCGGGGCCGGCCGGCTTGGATTGGCTCTTCTGGATTTCGGCGGCTTTGCGGAGTACGGCATCCGCATTCCCCTTGCCTTTGACAGAGAACCGTCCGGTGACCCGCGTGTGCTGCCCATGGAGAGCCTGTCGTCATACTGCCGGCAGCACCATGTTGAAATCGGCATCATCGCCGTTCCGACGGAAGCCGCACAGCAAGTTGCCGATCGGCTTGTCGGCCTCGGCATACGGACACTGTGGTGCTTCTCCCCGCTGCGGCTGCGCGTCCCGGCCGATGTAACCGTGCAGTATGAGAATCTTGCGCTCTCTCTTGCCCATCTCTGCCAAAAGGTGAACCGTACGTCGGGGAAAGACACTGCCGGCGAGGAAGAGCGAATCCGCGGAGAACACCCAAACAGGCAGGCGGAAACGGCGGATAAGTGAAAGGAGATACAACTCATGAATCTGGATCGCGTTATCGCAGTCCGAAACAGCAAAACCGTATATCGTGACGGAGACATCTGCCTGAAGGTTTTTGACGAAAGCTACTCCAAAGCGGAGGTTCTGAACGAAGCACTCAATCAGGCACGCGTGGAGGAAACCGGACTCTGCATTCCCAAAATACGGGAGGTAACGGTACAGGACGGAAAATGGATTATCGTGTCGGACTAAATCAAGGGAAAAACCCTGGATCGCATCATGCAGGAAGACACGGAAAATACGGAAAAATACATGCAGCGGTTCGTTTCGCTGCAGCTGGAAGTACAGTCACGTCCCTGCCCCCTCTTGATCAAGCAGCGGGACAAACTGAACCGTAAAATCTGGCAGGCGGATTTCGACGCCACCACACGCTCCGACCTGCTCACCCGTCTTGAGTCCATGCCGCGCCACACGAGACTGTGCCACGGAGATTTCAACCCGTCCAACATCATCGCCTGCGAGGACGGGCAGCTGTACATACTGGATTGGTCACACGCAACATTGGGGAATGCCTCGGCCGATGCCGCCCGCACCTACCTGCTGTTCCTGCTGGACGGCAGAAACGACTTAGCGGAGCGTTACCTGCAGCTATTCTGCGAAGAGAGCGGCACACCCCTGTCCTATGTGAGAAAATGGATGCCGATCGTGGCGGCCGCTCAGTCCGTTGAGGGAAACGCAAAGGAGCGTGCCCTGCTCGCACACTGGGTCAACGAAACAGATTACGAATAACCGCTCCTCCCCGGGGTGGAGCTATCAACATAACAACATAACATAAACACGCGGAAGGAAAGGAAAAACCGTCATGAAAGTCACAGTCTGTATCGGATCGGCATGTCATATCAAAGGCTCCCGTCAAGTGGTAGAACGTCTCCAACACCTGATTGCGCAGGAAAAGCTCGGCGACAGCGTGGAATTGGGAGGAACCTTCTGCATGGGCAGATGTCAGGACGGCGTCTGCGTATCGGTAGATGACCGTTTCTTCTCGGTCTCCCCCGAAACCGTTGACGACTTCTTTGAAAACGAAATCAAAGCAAAAGCCGTTTGATCACCGACCTTCCGGCTATCCGCTATTCTAACGGAAAAGGAGTTTCAGGTATGGTATATATAGAAGTGTGCGTAGGCAGTTCCTGCCATCTCAAAGGCGCGCCCGATATCGTCGAACTGATGCAGCAGTACATAGCCGATGCGAAACTGGAGGATGACATCATTCTGACAGGCGCATTCTGCGCGGGGCGCTGCAACCGGGTCGGTGTAACCATTACGGTGAATGATGCGCCCTATACCGGCATCACAAAAGAATCTTTCCGTGACTTCTGGCAGGATGCGGTTCTGCCTGCCGTTCGGAAAGACAGGGAGGGATAAACATGGCCGAATGCCTCACGCTGAAAAAATCCAACTGCAAAAACTGCTATAAATGCATCCGTCACTGTCCGGTCAAATCTATCCGTTTCTCCGGCAACCAGGCGCATATCATCGGCAACGAGTGCATCCTGTGCGGTCACTGCTTCGTAGTATGTCCCCAGAACGCCAAGGAGATTGTGGATGAAACCGAAAAGGCACGGGTTCTGATCCAGTCCGGCGCGCCGGTATATGTCAGCCTTGCACCGTCCTTCATCGCCAACTACGACGGAATCGGTATCGGCGGCATGCGGAAAGCCCTGAAAAAGCTCGGCTTTGCCGATGTGGAGGAAACCGCCGTCGGTGCGACCATAGTCAAAAACGAGTATGAGCGGATGCTGGCGGAGGATAACCGCGATGTCATCATCACCTCCTGCTGCCACTCGATCAACCTGCTGATTCAGAAATATTTCCCGGCGGAACTGCCCTGCCTTGCGGATATTCTGTCCCCCATGCAGGCGCATTGTGCCGACATTCACCGCAGGCATCCGGATGCCAAAACGGTTTTCATCGGCCCCTGCGTCGCGAAAAAAGACGAAGCGCAGCACTATGCCGGATTGGTAGACGCTGTTTTGACCTATGAGGAACTGTCACGCTGGCTGGAATCCGAGCACATACAGCTGGAACCGGACATGGACAGTACGGAGGAGAGCCGTGCCCGCTTCTTCCCGACGCCGGGCGGTATTCTCAAAACCATGCGGAAAGACATTCCCGGCGCCGAGAACTACACGCGCATGGCAATTGACGGAGTGGATAACTGCATATCCGCACTGCGGGACATCGAAAGCGGAAAAATCCATCATTGCTTCATTGAAATGTCCGCCTGTGTGGGAAGCTGTATCGGCGGACCCGTGATGGAGAAATACCACCCGTCGCCGGTATCGGATTACGTTGCCGTCGCGCATTACGCCGGCACCAAGGACTTCCCTGTCGAGCAGCCGGATCCGCTGGCCATCCGCAAAGTCTTTGAGCCGATCGAACGGCGCAACATAACCCCCAGTGAAGCGGAAATACGCGACGCACTGCGCCGCATGGGAAAAACAAAGCCGGAGGACGAGCTGAACTGCGGTTCATGCGGATACAACACCTGCCGCGAGAAAGCGATTGCCATTTGCCACGGCAAGGCGGAGGTTTCCATGTGCCTGCCCTTCCTGAAGGACAAGGCGGAAAGTTTTTCCGACTGCATTGTAAACAACACCCCCAACGGATTGATTGTTCTCAACGAATCGCTGGAGGTACAGCAGGTGAATACCTCCGCCTGCCGTATGCTCAACCTGCGCTCGCAGGCCGATGTCCTGGGAGACCCTGTTATCCGCATTCTGGATCCGACTCCGTTCCTGAAGGTACTGGAAACACACCAGAACCTGCGCGAGGGGCGCGCCTATCTGGCGGAATACAAGCGGTACGTTGAGCAGACCATCGTTGCTGACTCAGCCAGCCACCTGCTGGTGTGCATTCTGCGTGATGTGACCGACGAGGAAACCGAGCGCGAAAAAAAGGAAAACATCAGTCGGCAGACCGTGGAAATTGCGGACCGTGTTGTGGATAAACAGATGCGCATCGTGCAGGAAATCGCCTCCCTGCTGGGCGAGACGGCTGCCGAAACCAAGATTGCGCTGACCAAGCTGAAGGAGAGCATTTCCGATGAATGATCTGTGTGCCGAAATCGGCTACAAGAGCATCAACCACGCGGGAGAACAACTCTGCGGTGACCATGTGGACATCGTAGAGCAGGGTGAGGATTCCACCGTTATTGTGCTTGCGGACGGGTTGGGAAGCGGTGTAAAAGCCAGCATTCTGTCCACGCTGACAAGCAAAATTATTTCCACCATGATGGCGCAGGGTCTGTCCCTTGAGGACTGCGTGCAGACGATCGCCGAAACACTTCCGATCTGTTCTGTCCGCGGTGTGGCCTACTCAACCTTCACCATTCTGCACCTTGTAAACAACAGTGAGATAGAGCTGATTCAGTACGACAACCCGATGGTCATACTCCTGCGGGACGGCGTTAATTTCGACTACCCGCGTACCGAGATGAATATCGACGGAAAGAGAATATTCAAATCGGAAATCAAGCTCCGGGAAGGGGATCTGTTCATCGCCATGAGCGATGGCTGCCCACATGCCGGAATCGGAATGGCCTACAACTTCGGTTGGAAGCGCGAGGACATTATTTCCTTCATGGAAAATGTCGCGCAGGTCGGGTACACCGCAAAAACACTGTCAACCATCCTGATTGACGAGGTAAACCGTCTGTATGCGAAAAAGCCCGGCGATGACGCAACCGCCTGCGTGGTCAAAATACGGAAACGGGTGCCGATGAATCTGCTGTTCGGTCCCCCGCGGGATCGGGATGATGTCAACCGTATGATGGCGCTGTTCTTCTCCAAGGAAGGGAAGCACATCGTCTGCGGCGGCACAACCTCCACACTGGCCGGAAAATACTTGGGTAAACCGGTACGTGCTCAGCTCACGTTTGCCGCAAGCGACATCCCGCCCATTGCGGAAATCGAGGGTGTGGATCTGGTTACCGAGGGCGTCATCACCATCAACCGAGTGGTAGAATATGCCAAGGACGCATTGGGCGAAAACAAGCAGTACGAAAAATGGAGTTTCGGTCACGACGGTGCTTCCCTTATTTGCCGCATGCTGTTTGAGGAGGCCACAGACATCAAC
>CAVDLN010000051.1:0-2868 GCA_963609805.1 Erysipelotrichaceae bacterium
GTGGCAGGCCTTTGCCCGGCAGACATCCTGCTGCCGGATTTTTCTTCCGTGTCCGGTACGCGCTGGTCGGTTGTCGCCTGCGATCAGTATACCAGTCAGCCGGAATACTGGCAGTCTGTCGAACGGCTGGTCGGGGATGCGCCGTCTACGCTGCGCCTGATTCTGCCGGAGGTATGGCTGAGCGAGGCCGGGGAACGTACGCCGCATATACAGGCCGCCATGGAGGAGTATTCCCGCAGCGTTCTGCACAGTCATCCCGAAAGCATGATTCTTGTGGAACGGCGCCTGAAGGACGGAAAGCTGCGGCGCGGACTGGTCGGTTGCATCGATCTCGAAAAGTATGACTACAGGCGGGGGGCGCAGAGTCTTATCCGTGCCACGGAGGCAACCGTTCCGGAACGGATTCCGCCGCGCATGACCATCCGTGAGGGAGCTCTTCTGGAAATTCCGCATGTTATGCTGCTGATAGATGACCGCGATCAGACCGTGCTGGAGCCGCTGTCGTGCGAGACGGACTCCATGAGCCCGGCGTACGACTATGACCTGATGCAGGGCGGGGGACATCTGTGCGGCTATTTCCTGACCGACGGGCAAAAATCGCGGGTTGCGGAGGCACTGTCCGCCCTGGTGTCACCGGAGGCCATGAAGAGCCGCTACGGACGCGCCGATCTTGCCCCGCTGCTTTTCGCGGTCGGCGACGGCAACCATTCCCTGGCAGCGGCGAAGGCATGCTATGAAAAGCTCAAATCCCGGCTTGGAGATGCCGCCCTGCAGCATCCAGCACGGTATGCGCTGTGCGAGGTGGTGAATCTGTATGATGCATCGCTGGAGTTTGAGCCGATCTATCGGGTAATATTCGGTGTCGAACCGGAAGCCTTCCTGCGGGATCTTGCCGTCTATGCGGAATCCCGGCGGGGAGGTATGCCTGCTCAGACGCTGCATTGGCAGACCGGGGCGCGGCAGGGCGAGATAACGGTTGCGGAACCGGAGGCGGCATTGGCTGTCGGTACGGTACAGGCGTTTCTGGACGAATACATGAAAAAAGCTCCTGCCGGAGTGTCTGTGGATTATATTCACGGCGAGGAGACAGCCCGTTCGCTTGCGGCAGAACCCGGCGCTGTGGCTATTCTCTTTGACGGAATGCGCAAGGAGGAGCTGTTTTCTACGGTTATTTCGGACGGTGCACTTCCCCGCAAGACGTTTTCAATGGGTCACGCGGAGGACAAGCGATTCTACACGGAGGCACGGCGCATACGGTAAGGGTGTTGTGCGGACAGGCAGTCTGTCCGCACAACTTTCCTCGCCTCGGATGGATCAGGCCATCCGGTCCGTCATTTTTGCGCCGCCCAGCAGGTGGAAGTGCAGGTGCGGGACAGACTGGCAGGCGTCGGAGCCACTGTTGGTTACGACCCGGAAACCGCCGGTCAGTCCTTCGGATGCGGCGATCCGGGGAATGACGGAAAAAATGTGGGCAATCAGCGCGGCATTTTCGTCCGTGATGTCGGCGGCGGACGCGATGTGAGCCTTCGGAACGATCAGGATATGGACGGGCGCCATGGGGTTGATGTCCCGGAAGGCATATACGGTATCATCCTCATACACCTTAGATGAGGGAATTTCGCCGGCAATAATGCGGCAGAACAGGCAGTCATTCATAGCAGAGAGAAACCTCCTCTTGTATTGTATGTATGTCCCTACATTGTACACGCAAAAAGGGGTTCTGTCAAGCGAGAAAACAGCAAAAAAGGGAGGCAGCCCAATGCAATACTTTTCGCCGGACGAGCACACGCCCGACCTGTGGCACTATCTGCGCGGGCAGGCGGGCCGACCGGTTGTGTTATGGGGCATGGGGGACGGGGCGGACAAGTTGCTGTCCGTCTGCGCCGACTACGGAATTCCCGTGGCGGATGTGTTCGCCAGCGACGGTTTTGTGCGCGGACAGAGCTTTCACGGGCGGCGTGTGCTTTCCTTCGGGGAAGCACTGGCGGCCCACGGAAAGGGTCTGATAATCCTGCTGGCGTTCGGAACCCGCCGTCCGGAGGTGCTGGACAGCATCCGCGGCAGGGCCGCGGAATACGAGCTGTACATTCCGGATGTCCCGGTCAGCGGCGGGGAGCTGTTTACGTCGGAGCTTGTGCATGCGCACATACGGGATATAGACCGCGTGCGTGAGCTGCTCGCAGACGGGGTGTCACGCGGAACATTTGACGGCATCATACGGGCACGCCTTGACGGAAGGCCGGATTCGCTGGCAGAGACCGTCACGGAAAGGGCGGAGGTATGGGACCTGCTGGGAGCCGGCAAATTTCGCACGGCAGTGGATTGCGGGGCATATACGGGAGACAGTCTGCGCGAGCTGATCGGGTATGCGCCGGATCTGGAGACGGCGGTTTGCATGGAGCCGGATGCACGTTCCTTCCGCAAACTGGTGGCCTGCGCGCAGGAGCTGAGCGGAGAGCGCGAGGGCAGGCGGCGGATGATTTACCCGCTGCAGGAGGCGGCGTGGTCTGAGGAAACCACGCTGACCTTCCATGATACGGGGAACCGCAATGCGTCGGTCCTGCCTTCTCCGCAGAGCAGGGAACATCTGCGCACGGTTGATGCCGCAGCGCCGGACGGCGCATGGGAGTCGGTGTGCGAGGGGATGCCTGCCGGGTCATACCGCAGGATTGATTTCATCAAGTACGATGTGGAGGGCGCCGAGCGGGATGCACTGCTCGGATCAAAGCATCTGATTCAAAGGGATCACCCTGCTCTTCTGGTTTCGATCTATCACCGAAGCACCGATCTGTGGGAGTTGCCGCTGCTTGTGCACGAGATATACCCGGAGGCCCGCCTGTACCTGCGCCGGATGGACGGGGTCCCGGC
>CAVDLN010000051.1:2878-11251 GCA_963609805.1 Erysipelotrichaceae bacterium
ATATTGAACTGTACGCGGTTCCTTAATATAAAAAGGCAAAAAGGCACTGCATTTCGATGCAGTGCCTTTTTTAAGGCATCACCGCGTAATTCCGATGGTGCAATTGCGCAGTGACGCCTTAAGTCCGAATGCCGTACTGTCAGCCCAGCTTGGCCGTCTTTTCGAAAGAGGCACGCACTGCCTCAACGGCAGCGCTGCGGAATCCGTTTCTTTCAAGCGATGCCACGCCCTCGATGGTAGTTCCGCCGGGGCTGCATACCGCATCCTTCAGCACACCGGGGTGCTTTCCGGTCTCCAATACCATGGCAGCGCTGCCGCGAAGCATGGCGGCGGCATAGGTCTGCGCCTTTGCGCGGGGAAGCCCACAGGCCACCCCGCCGTCTGCCAGCGCTTCAACAAAGAGGTAGGCAAAGGCAGGACCGCAGCCGGTCAGCGTTCCGGCGGCATCAATCAGCTTTTCGGGCAGCTCGTCAATCAGCCCCGCGCCTGCCATAAGAAGTTTGAAATCGGCCATATTTTCCTCTGTTACGCGAGCGTTGGGCGCGCACAGAATAACCCCCTGCCCGATGGCGCAGGGCGTATTGGGCATGATGCGGAGGATCGGCTTGTCCGCGCCGAACAGCTCCTCCAGCCGGGCAATGCTTACTCCGGCCAGCATGGACACGAGAACCGTGCCCGGAGCTACAGAGGGCGCAATCTCCGACGCAAGGTCGGCAATCATACCGGGTTTGACACCCAAAAACAGGAAGCGGCTGGAAGCGGCCAGCGAGGGGCTGTCGCTCCCGGCGGGGCAGCCAAGCCGCTCGGCGGCTGCACGGGTATGCTCCGGCGTATGGCATATGACGGAAATACGGTCGGCAGGGACGGCGTTCAGCGCAGCCTGCGCCAGTGCGCCCCCCATGTTTCCGGCGCCGATGAAGCCGGCGGTGAATGCGAAGTCAGACATGTATGTATCCCTCCGTGAATTAAGAACGAATCTGTCCGTTTCCTGTGATGATGTACTTGTAGGTGGTCAGTTCACACAGTCCCATAGGCCCGCGGGCATGGAGCTTCTGCGTGGAAATGCCCATTTCGCAGCCGAGTCCGAATTCTCCGCCGTCCGTAAAGCGGGTGGAGACATTGACATACACGGCGGCACTGTCCACGGCGGCGGTAAACCGCTCGGCGGCTTTCCCGTCTGAGGTTACGATGCATTCGCTGTGTCCGGTGGAATGGCGGGCAATATGTGATATGGCATCGTCAAGAGAGTCAACGACATGCACGGCCAGAATATAATTCAAAAATTCCGTGTCAAAATCCCGCTCTCCCGCGGGTGTTCCGGGAATGATTTCCGCTGCGGCGGGATCCAGACGCAACTCGACCGGCACCTCTCCCCGCGCCGCACGGTCATCGACGATGGCAGCCTTAAGAAGGGGAAGGAAGTCCGCGGCAACCCCGCGGTGAACCAAACACACCTCTGCCGCATTGCAGACGGACGGGCGGGAGGCTTTTGCGTTTACCAGAATGCGCACCGCCATATCGAGGTCTGCGGATTCGTCCACATATACATGGCAAATGCCTGTTCCTGTCTGAATGCAGGGGACGGTCGCGTTTTCCACGCAGGAGCGGATAAGACCCGCGCCGCCGCGCGGAATCAGCAGGTCAACCAGTCCGTCGGCTGTCATCAGTTCGGCAGCACTGGCCCGGCTTGTGTCCTCCAGCAGGTTAATGCAGTCCGGCGACACGCCGGCGGCAGCATTCGCAATGCCGGCCTTGAGCGCTTCCATGACAGCGGAGCAGGTGGCGTGCGCTTCCTTGCCGCACCGCAGGACGCAGGCGTTCCCGCTGCGGAGTGCCAATGCGACTGCGTCCGAGGTTACATTGGGGCGGCTTTCGTAAATGATGGCGATAAGGCCGAACGGTACCCGAACCTTGCGGATGACCATCCCGTTCGGACGCGTCATCTCGGAGAGCACCTCTCCGACAGGATCCGGCAGAGCCGCCACATCCCGCATACCCTGCGCCATGCCGGCAATGCGTTTATCCGTCAGCCGCAGTCTGTCGGCCATGACGGGCGAGATTACTCCGGCGGAGGCGTCCATGTCGCGCGCGTTGGCGGTAAGGATGTCGCTCCCGTGTGCAAGCAGGCTGTCCGCCATGCAGTGCAGAATACGTGCCTTATCGGCCGATCCGACTGCGGCAAGGGATGCCGCTGCGGCTTTTGTCTTTACCAGTATTTCATGAGTGGTCTGCATGATTGCACCTCAGTTTTTTTTCTCGGAGAGAAATTTTGTTCCGACCGGGCGCTGCTCCGCAATGTCGTACAGCAGCTCCGGATTTTTTCCGTTGGCTATCACCATGTCCACGCCTGCGTCTCCGGCGATCTGCGCCGCCTTCAGCTTTGTAACCATACCGCCGGTCCCCAGTGCGGAACCCTTCCCGCCGGCAAGCGACAGGATGTGCTCGTCCAGATGATTCACGACGGGAATCAGCTTTGCGTTCGGATTGACATGCGGGTCGGCGTCATACAGACCGTCGATATCCGAGAGCAGCACCAGCAGATCGGCGGATACGCTGGCGGCAACCGTAGCGGACAGCGTGTCGTTGTCTCCGATGCCGAGTTCCTCGGTGGAGACGGTATCGTTTTCATTGATAATGGGAAGGACATGCAGTTCCAGCAGCCGATTCAGCGTATTGTGGAAATTCTCCTTGCGGACAGGATCGTTGATGTCCGGCCCTGTAATCAGTATCTGCGCAACAATATGATTATACTCGGCAAACAATTTGTCGTAAATATACATCAGTTCGCACTGGCCGACGGCAGCTGCCGCCTGCTTGGTCGGGGAATCCGTCGGGCGCGCGCTGAGGTTTAGCTTCCCGACGCCCATGGCGATGGCGCCGGAGGATACGAGGATAATCTCATGACCGTTGTTTTTCAGATCGCTGATGACTCGGCACAGATCCTCCGCGCGGCGGATATTGGTCCTGCCGGTGGAGTGTGTCAGGGTGGATGTTCCGATTTTAATGACAATTCTCATATTTTCTGTTTTCGCTTTCCTGCTTTCAATTGTAATGGGTGCTGCGGAGCGGTGACGGCTGTCACTGCGATGTTTCAGGCGTCTCTGTGTCCGGGGCGGATTCGGCCGGCTTCTTTTCTACGGGATCAATCATGTATTTTTTGATAACGGGCCAGGCCGCGTAAGTATATATAAATGCCGACAGGGCCGGGACGATGAAGAAGGGAACCGCAACGATTCCGTATATCCGAATAGGCACGCAGACTGCGATAAGACCGACGCAGATACCCAGCAGGACGGCTATTCCCAGAATGGCCATCAGGTTGCGCTTGATGCCCAGGGCCGTAAAAATCAGCGCATTTTTGAGTACCTTGCGTATTTTCATGTCGAATGTTACCAGCATGATATAGATGTAAAAGCGCATGATGCTCCAGATAATGAACAGCGCGATAATCATGACGTACATGAAGTTGGTAAACCCTGTCGGCGTGGCATAGTAGAAGTACTGGAAATCAAAAAAGAGGGCAAAGAGAATGAGGCAGTCCCAAAGGCCAAGGAAGAAGCCCTGCTTCAGGTTGCGGCGGATCGCATAGAAGAAGTCCGACAGGATGAACACGCCGTCACCCTTGACAAGATTTCTCAGAATGTAGGCCGCTCCGACTTTCTGCCAACCGTAGGTGACCACCTGAAACACTGCCAGTCCGGCGATAATCCACCATATGGGCGTGTTGTAGGCGTGCACACGATAAAGGCCGGAGAACAGACTCAGCAGGGTACTTCCTGTCGCCGTCGGTGCGGCAGTCTGTGCGCCCAGCAGGGCAGGGTACAGCGCAAAGTACTGGCTGTCCGCTTTCGGCCCGGTGAAGTACGCGAAAAAGCACAGCAGCGGAGGCAGGAATTGCACCAGCAGCACGAGGTTGACGGAAACCAGTTTCCAGAATTTCCGACCCAGCAGCTTGAAAAAATATCCTAAGGTGGGGGTGGTATCCTCCCCTTTTTCAACGCCGCGTCCATCCCGCATGGGATTGAGCAGGCGCAGGGGGCCTTTGCTTTTTTTCGCTGAGCTCATGGCTGTGTACTTCCTCTTTTCAAATCGGGCATTTCCAACAGTATAGCAGGAAATTGTGTTGCAATTATGAACAAACGCGGCCGTACGTGATTTTTTTAAGGGAATGCCGAATAAATCAGCGGTTCCCTAAGGGACGCGCCGCAAAGCCCGCCGTACAGTCTGCGCGATGTACGGCGGGCTCTATGGGGTACAGGGAAGGATACGGGAACAGGGGGCGCGTATACTCAGTTTCCGCCGTCCTTGTCCCTGCGGTCGCGAGCGGCTTGCTTTTCGGCTTTGCGCACCGCCTCCTGCTTCCGTTCCCGGATTTCTTTCCGCGTTGGCCGGTCGGAGGCGGGCAGTTCCGGTGTGGACAGACCTGTCAGATGCCAGTCCATCACGCCGGCTATATACCCAACCGTGGATACCAGCAGAGCGGGAATCGGCAAAAGGAAGTATGCCCACCAGCAGTTGTTCAGCGAGACATCGCCGATTTGAATCAGCGTGTATACACCCTGGTACATTCCGTTGAAGAACATGGCCACGAAGCGCACCATCGAGGCGTTGTGACCGGGCAGGAAGGAAATCAGTGTCACAACTGCCGCCAGCACAAGGTTCAGGCTGTTGGCAAGCAGGGAAATCAATGTACCGGTGAGGGGACGCAGGGGGAGTTTTCCGAGCTCATAGGAGGTTTTGTCCTTTGCGCCGACCCGTTGAGCCGCACCGTAAATCAGGGCAAGATAGAAAAGAATCGACGCGATGCTGAAAACCATCAGGAGCGTGTCGTTATTCATCTGAACTGCCGTCAGCGCCAGGCAGAAGCCGAACAGCGATATGGCAAACTGGTCGAGAAACATCCGCATGCTGTCATAGGAGTAGCGTGAAAAAAACTGCTTCATGGGTATGTGTGCCTCCGTTGGATTAAAACCTAATAACCATTATAGCGTGAAATTGTGACCAAATCAATAACAGCGGATAATGTTTACAGTTTAGCCACCGAAAATGCACAAACTGTTGCCTTTTTGGGAAAAACACTTGCTTTTTTGAGGGCGGTCAGGTATAATGGTGGGGAAAATACGAGTGCGGAAAGAGGGAATCTAACTTGCGCCACGAGATTGATGTGAGCGAATTTTCTGCCGTTGTCCAGGAGTTCGCCGCCTATAAGTCGGCCATTCAGGGTTGCTCGTCCCGTACTGTGGAGGAGTATCTGCTGGATCTGCGCACTTTTTTCCGCTATCTGCTCTGCCGGGACGACGAGGAAGTCCTTCATGATCCCGAAAAATTTTCCGCAGTCGGCGTCCGCTCCGCAGATCTCGATTTTCTGCGCGCGATCACGACGGACCAGATTTACGCCTTTCTGATTTACGCAGACTCGGTGCGGGAGAACCGTTCCTCAGCCAAGGCGCGGAAGCTGTCTGCCATCCGGGCCCTGTACAAGTATCTGGTAAATAAGCGCGGATATTTAAGCGTGAACCCTGCGGCAAACATAGATTCGCCCCGGAAAAAGAAATCCCTTCCCAAACACCTGACGCTGGAGGAATCCGTCGCGCTGCTTGACACCGTCGCAAGGGATTCCGACTCCCGCCACAGAACGCGCGACTATGCGATCCTGACGCTGTTTCTGAACTGCGGCATGCGGGTCGGAGAGCTGGTCGGCATTAACCTGCAGGATATCGATCCGCAGCTCCGCTCCCTGCGCGTGCTGGGAAAAGGCAGGAAGGAGCGCGTTATCTACCTGAACGATGCCTGCGTGGCGGCGTTGAAGGCGTACCTTGCCGAACGGCTGGGGCCGGAGAACGAACAGGTCGCGGACAAGGCGCTGTTTCTCAGCAACCGGGGGACGCGCTTCAGCGACAAGGGCGTGCAGCACATGGTTTACAAGTATCTTACCGCTGCCGGACTGGGTGCGCGGAGGCTGTCCGTACACAAGCTCCGTCACACCGCGGCCACGCTCATGTACCAGTCGGGAGAGGTGGATATCCGGGTACTCAAGGATATTTTGGGGCACGAGCAGCTGAACACAACGCAGATATATACCCATTTGACAAGCCGGAGCATGGAGGAAGCCATGCGGCACAATCCGCTGGCGGAACTGGCCCCGGCAGCGGCCGGACAGACGGCGGCGGAGCAGGAGAACAACGAGGAAAAGGCCGACACGCCTGCCGAGCCGGACGGAAAGGAGTGACGCATATGGCGCTTACACAGGAAAACGCGGGAGAATCCGTTTCGGTTGAGGAACGGCTGAATGCCCTGCGGGAGCGATGCGTGGAATGCCGCGCATGTCCCCTGGGAGAGACCCGGACACAGTCGGTATTCGGCGTCGGCAATCCCCGTGCAAGGCTTATGTTTGTCGGGGAAGCACCGGGCGGCGAGGAGGATAAAACAGGCATTCCATTCGTCGGGGCTGCGGGCAAACTGCTTGACAGATACCTGTATGCCGTCGGTATCGACCGGGATTCGGTGTACATCGCCAACATCCTGAAATGCCGCCCGCCGCACAATCGGGATCCGCTGCCTGCGGAGGAGGATGCCTGCATCGGATACCTCCGTGAGCAGGTCAGGGCGATTTCCCCCGCCATGATCGTATGTCTGGGGAGAATCGCCGCCATGCGTCTGATACGCCCGGATTTCCGCATCACGAGGGAGCACGGCGTCTTTGTTCAGCGCGGAAGGTTCAGCATGACCGCGGTGTATCATCCCGCGGCGCTGCTGCGCGATGCCTCCAAGCGGGAGGACATGCTGCTTGATATGGAACATATAAGGGAAAAGCTGGATGCGCTGGGCGGGTCATGAGAACCGAACGCCGCTCTGTGACAGCGAAAGATAAACCGCCGAAAGGGAAAAAACATGAACGACTCTGTATCCGAAACCGTCCTGCTTGAAGGGATGACCGCAATTTCCGCCGTACTTGACCCCGCTGTCGGCAGCTTCAATGACCGTCGTGTACTGGAAGTATATGCCGACCGTGAACGTGCCGCCCGAAAGCCCCGTGAAACAGCGT
Source organism: Erysipelotrichaceae bacterium (assembly GCA_963609805.1). Classification (GTDB taxonomy): domain Bacteria; phylum Bacillota; class Clostridia; order Oscillospirales; family CAG-272; genus CAMEON01. Next base: position 9,924 of record CAVDLN010000051.1, read on the forward strand.
TCCTGCGTGCGAGGGGACGTGAGCTGCATTTCCCGGTAACGTTGGTCGGAGCGGAAGAACTGGATGCCATGACGGAAGGAAAAACGCACGGAGGATTCGCCGCCCGCTGTACAGAGCGGCACATCCCGGATTTGGAATCGGCTGAAAGTGCGATACGGCGGAACGGATTTTATGTTCTGCCGGAGGGCATTGAGGATCCCTACAACTTTGCGTATACGCTGCGTTCCCTGTATGCGGCCGGGGCGGACGGCGCCGTCCTCCCGCCGCGAAATTGGATGAGTGCGGCAGGGCTGGTTGCCAAATCCTCGGCAGGAACATCGGAAAAAATGCCGCTTTTTTCCTGCGACCCGTCCCGTGCTGCGGAGCTGTTCCGGTCGTGGGGGTTCCGTGTTGTCTGCGCGGGTATCCGCGACTCGGTGGATCTTTATGAATCGGACATGCATTTGCCGATTCTGCTGGTTATCGGCGGAGAAAAGCGCGGCATCAGCCGGGGTGTTCTGGAACAGGCAGACCTGACGGTGCGCATCGGCTACAGCGGCAAGACCGGATTCCGCGGCTCACTTCCCTCGGCGGCATCGGCAGCCGTGCTCGCGTTTGAAATCATGCGTCAGAATCGCTGAGCTGAAAAAGGAAAATCGGCAGGCGCTCCGTGGGGATGCCTGCCGGTTGTATTTCCGGATGGGGTACGGATTACGACTCTCCTTTGATTGCCTTCCAGTATGCGGCTGCTGCCTGCTCGGTTTTGTTCGGGCCAGGTACATAGTAGCGGCGTCCTGTCAGGTCGTCCGGCAGGTACTGCTGCTTCACATAGTGATTCTCGTAATCGTGCGGGTACATGTATCCCTTGAACAGAGGACTTTGCAGATGAACGGGAATGCGGACACCGCGTCCGGCGGACACATCCTCCGAGGCGGCATGAAGCGCCATGTATGCCGAATTGGATTTCGGCGCGGTCGCCAGCAGCAGGGCGGCGTGGATCAGCGGTATCTGCGCCTCCGGCATTCCCAGCTCGCGTGCCGACTCGCAGCAGGCGCGCACAATGGATGCTGCCTGCGGGTAGGCAAGGCCTATGTCCTCGCTGGCAATAACCTGCAGGCGGCGGCAGAGCGGGAAAATTTCCCCGAGCGCCAGCATTTTTGCCACGTAAAAGGCTGTTGCGTCGGGATCCGAGCCGCGGATGGATTTCTGAAGGCAGCCCAGCAGATCGTAATGCACGTCGTCGCTGAAGTTTCCGATGCCGGAATCAAACGCGGCGGCATGCTCCCGCGTGATAACCGCACCCGGTTCCGGACCTGCGGCAAAGTAGGCGTTTTCCAGCAGGCCGATTG
>CAVDLN010000052.1:0-11200 GCA_963609805.1 Erysipelotrichaceae bacterium
TTTCCTTTCACTCACCTCTTTCATAAAAAATTACTTTTCACGGTAATTATTTCATTTCTTCTTTCATCGCTCCCTTTCTCTCCTTTCTCAAACTTTCTCAAATATCCAGATTTTCCGCAAATTTGGCGTTTTCCTCTATGAAAGCGCGGCGCGGCTCCACTTTGTCCCCCATGAGAAGGGAGAATATTTCGTCACATACCATGGCATCCTCGATGGTCACGCGCTGCAGCGTGCGGTTGGCGGGATCCATAGTCGTCTCGCGCAGCTCGTGGTCGTCCATCTCACCGAGTCCCTTGTAGCGGTCGGCCTCGACATTGCCTCCGATTTCCGCGATGATTCTGTCGCGTTCCTCATCCGAAAAGGCAAAGCGGTCGTTTTCGCCCTTGTGGTTCTTTTTGTAAATGCGGTACAGAGGCGGCATGGCAAAGTAGACATGCCCCTCCTCGACAAGCTGCCGCATGTGCCGGAACAGAAAGGTAAGAATCAGTATGCGGATATGCGAACCGTCCACATCGGCATCCGCCATAATGATGATTTTCCCGTAGCGCAGCTTGGTGATGTCGAATTCCTCGCCGATTCCGCATCCGATCGCCTGAATGATGGGCAGCAGCGACGGGTTTCCGTACACCTTGTCCAGTCTGGTTTTTTCCACGTTCAGCACCTTGCCGCGCAGCGGAAGGATAGCCTGATAGCGCGGGTTTCTTCCCTGCCCCGCCGTACCGCCTGCGGAATCTCCCTCCACAAGGTACAGCTCGGTCAGCTCCGCGCTCTTCTCCTGGCAGTCCTTGAGCTTACCCGGCAGCGACGAACCCTCGGACAGCGCGCTGCGGCGGGTCGCCTCCCGTGCCTTTCTGGCAGCCTCCCGCGCGCGGGACGCCGTCATGGCCTTGTCCAGAATGACGCGCGCGACGGCGGGATTCTCCTCAAAGAACTCCGCCAGTTTGGATGTCACGGTGCTCTCCACCAGCGTCCGGATATCGGAATTGCCCAGCTTTGCCTTTGTCTGGCTCTCGAACTGCGCGTTCTCCAGCTTGACCGACACGACGGCGCACAGACCCTCGCGGACATCCTCGCCGGACAGATTCTTGTCGCTGTCCTTCAGAATGCCCGCTTTGTGTCCGTAATCGTTGATGGCGCGCGTAAGACCGGAGCGGAATCCGGTCTCATGGGTGCCGCCCTCGACGGTGTTCATGTTGTTGGCGAAGGTCATGACGCATTCGTCATAGCTGTCCGTATACTGCAGGGCGATCTCGGCAACGCTCGTGCCCTTCTCCCCGCGCATGAAAATAACCTTTTCGTGGCAGGGCGTGGCGTGCTTCTGGTGCTCCGCCAGATACTCCACGAAATGCCGGATTCCGCCCTCGTAGCAGAGATCCTCCTCCAGCGGCGGCAGCGCGTTCCCCTCGCTGTCGGTGCGGGGACGGTCGTCCCGCAGGCAGATCCGCACGCCTCCGTTCAGGAAGGCCTGCTCCCGCATGCGGTTCAGCAGCATCTTGTAGTCGAATACCGTGTCCTCGAATATGTCGGCATCCGGCTTGAAGGTGACCTTCACGCCGTGCGTGCGGCCCGGCTCCGACGCTCCCTCGTTGCGGAAGGCGCGCGCCACATGCCCGCGCTCAAACCGCTCCGTATACTTCACGCCGTCCACGGTGTCCTCCAGCTCCAGCCACTCGGACAGCGCGTTGACAACCGACGCGCCGACGCCGTGCAGACCGCCGGCGATCTTGTATCCGCCGCCGCCGAATTTTCCTCCCGCGTGCAGGATGGTATAGACCACCTCGGGTGTGGGAATCCCCTCCTTGGGGTGAATGCCGGCGGGAATGCCCCGTCCGTTGTCCTCCACCGTGACGCTGTTGTCGGGATTGATGACAACCGTTATCCTGTCGCAGTGTCCCGCCAGCGCCTCGTCGATGGAGTTGTCCACGATTTCGTACACCAGATGGTGCAGCCCGCGGATGGACGTTGTGCCGATATACATACCCGGACGCTTGCGGACTGCCTCCAGTCCCTCCAGCACCTGTATCTGGTTCTCGTCGTATACCTCCTCCGTGGCGGTGTTGACTCCCTCGGGGAGCTTTGCTTCTTCCATGCTGTTCTCTGCCATTTTGCGATTTCTTTTCCTTTCCTTCTGGTCTGTCTGTTTCTCGAAAAGTCTTTATTTGTAAATGATTTTTTCTTTTTATCTGTCCCCGCTCTGCCCGCGGATTCTGCCGATTAAGGCAGCCGTGGAGAGCTGGGAGAAGTACACGCCGCAGCCCCCGCCGCTTCCGTCGCGGTACAGCACGAAGGATTTCGGGATTTCCTCCGTAGCCGCCTTTACCATATCGCGCTTCTGCGCCTCCGAAAGGTATTTCCGCGTAATCCATGACGTGGTTGTGCGGTCGGCGTCGAATATGCCTATAATGTCCCGTATGCGGATATTCCGCCTGCTTCCGATATGGAGATACATGGCTTTTCTCGCTTTCTTTTACTTACTCCTCGAAATACCGGCCGTTTTCCACGCGTACCGAACGGAAGGAATCCGCGGAAAACGCACGGGATATATCCTCGCAGCAGGTCATGATCACCTGCCTGCCGGACAGCTCGCGGAGCAGATAGGCGCGGCGGCTGCCGTCCAGCTCGGACAGCACGTCGTCAAACAGGAACACCGGCAGATCCCCGCCCGCCTCCTGCCCGCTGACGGTTCCCTCCGCCAGCTTCATGGCAAGCGCGATGGAGCGCTGCTGCCCCTGCGACGCGTAGAGACGCGCGGGGCGTCCGTTGAGCGTCAGCAAAAGGTCATCCCGATGCACGCCGTACAGCGTGCTGCCGGCGCCGACTTCCCGCGCGGTCCGCTCGGTCAGCAGCCGGAAATATTCCGGCTCGGTTGCCTCGGCGGACAGCATTTCCCGCGCCGGCAGTCCCAGCGAATTGACATACCCGATGCCGGGAACCTCCCGGTTGCCCGTCATGTCGGCGAAGCACTCCTTCATAAGGGCTTCCAGCCGCAGGATGTATTCCGCCCGGCGGGCGGCTATTTCCGCGCACGCACCCGCCAGCTGCGCCGACCACTGCTCGATTGTCTCGTCCGGTCTGCCGCCGGATTCCTGCGCCTGCCGCAGCAGAGCGTTTCTCTCCTTCAGCGCGCGGTTTAACCGTTTCAGCGCACGGACGTACACGGGGCGCAGCTGGGATATCGCCACGTTCAGAAAATCCCGCCGGTCCTCCGGCGATCCCTGCACGACCGACAGATGCGCCGGACAGAACAGCACCACGCGGAACCCGCCGACGATCTCGCTCATGCTCCTCACCCGCACGCCGTTGCGGTCAACCGCCCTTGCGCGGGACCCCCGCACAAGCCGGAACCGCAGCGTGCAGTCCGCCTGCCCCTCCGACGAATAGAGGTTCTCGACCGTGGCGCCGTCCGCGCCGAACCGGATAAGCTCCTCGTCGTGTCCCGTGCGGAAGGTTTTTCCCAGCGCCGTATAGTACAGCGCCTCCAGCAGGTTTGTTTTTCCCTGCGCGTTGTCCCCGTGCAGCAGATTGACGCCGGAGGAAAAGCGCACCTCCGCCTCCCCGGCATTGCGGAAATCCAGCAGGCGGATCCGTCTGCACTGCATTTTCTTACTCCTTCATGCGCACCGGGAGCAGGAAGAACAGCTCTCCCTCCCCGGAGGCCTCCTCCTCGCTCACGGCGGGTTCTATATTCATGCTGGTCAGCGGGTTGGTCACGGACAGCCTGACCTCCTCGGCACGGCAGGCGCGCAGGCTGTCCATCAGGTAGCGGTTGTTGAATCCGATGGTCAGATCCGCCCCCTCATGGCGGATCGGGATTCTATCAAAGGCGCTTCCCATGCCGGACACGGCGGATACCTCCAGAAAATCCCCGCTGAAATTCAGGCGGACGCCGGATCTCACAACGCCCGGCACCCGCTCCTCGGTAATCAGGGCGGCTCTCTCCAGCGCGCCCAGCAGCGCCTCCCGGTTCACGACGGCGGAAATCGGATGATTCCGGATTATGACGCGGTTGTAATCCATGTATTCGGCGTCAATCAGGCGGGAGAAAAACACGATGCCGTCCATTTCAAACACAATGTTCTTGCGGAACATATGCACCCGCACGGACAAGCCGGGGCGGTCCGCGCCGCCGCCGTCCTCCTCCGTCCTGTCCGCCTTCACGTCCAGCAGCTTGAACAGTTCCCCGACGGATTTTGTCGGCAGGATAAAGCGGTAGTTCAGCGTCTCTCCGCTCTCGTTCCTGTTCTCCGTTTCGACGTCGGCGCCGCATACCGCCATCCGGTAGGAATCGCAGGCGACGGTATCCAGACGGCCGTCCCGGACGCACATATACATACCGTTCAGGAAGGGGCGCTGGTCATTGATTCCCATGGCGTGCATGCACTTGCCGATCATGGCGCGCAGGGTCTGCCGCGGCAGGCTGAATCCGTTTGCGGAGCTGAGACGCGGCAGATCCGGAAATTCGGATGCCGGCAGCGCGTTCATGGTCTGGGAGGAGCTGCCGCACACGATGGTTGCGATGCTTTTCGCGTCAACGGACAGGGTGACGTCGCCGTCCTCCATGGCGCGGACGGTCTGGCTGAACTTGGACGCGCTGATTACGGCGGAGCCTTCCTCGATTACGGTGACGGGCAGGACGACGCGGACGCCCTTCTCAAGATCAAAGGTGGTCATGCGGCAGATGTCGGGGGCTTCCACTTCAAACAGAATGCCCTCTGTCGCGGACAGCGTGGTTTTACCGGACGCGCCGCTCATCAGGGGAGCGACAGCGGTGCACATATCGGATTTTGAGAAAACAATTTTCATAGGTTTGTGTCTCCTTTCTGGAACGTATCGGTGGGAACGGGCGGAATGTCCGACCGTTTTTATCGGAACGGGACGGGTTCGCGCGCGGTCAGTCTACCTGTCTATCTTTCTATCCGTCTATCCAGAAGCAGCAGCCGTAGTGGGGCGGAAACTGTGGAATACCGGAAAATGCAGGTACGACAAAGCGTATTTCGCCGTAAATTTTTATTCTCCGTGTTCGGAATGCACGGATTCGGATCCGGAAAAATGGGGAAAACCGGGAAAGCGCGCCGGATTTCGTGCAAAAATCGGATTATTCTGATTGAATTGCCGCGACAGACGAGTCGCTGCGGATAAAAAACGGCGTATTTCTGCGGAAAAACGGAGGTGTCCGCACCGTCGTCTGTGGAAACGGCGGAGGGAAACGGGCGGAAAACGAAACCGGGGACGGTGAGAAAAAATTCCGCATATCCACAGGGAGCGGATGGCGCGACATTTCCCGAAAAGTCCGTGAAAAGCAAGGAAAAGCGGGTGGATTGCGTGTGAATAAAAAAGCGGATAAAGCACATTTTCCACAGGATTTCCAACACCCTGTGGAAAAGTCAAAAGATTCCACAGCGTTTCCCACATCCTGTGGAAAAGGGCGGAAAACTTTCGGATGCGTCCTGTCGGAAGGCTGTTGAGAGTTCCGGCGGGGACGTGTCAGCCGCCGCGCACCTCTTTTTCCATTTCCTCCACCTCAATGCGGAAAACGTCGTCCTGCGCCATTCTCTTTTCCACGGCGTCAAGCGACGCCAGCACGGTGGAGTGGTCGCGGTTGAACAGCTTGCCTATGTTCGGCTGGGACATTTCCGTTATCGTGCGGATCAGGTAGATCGTCACATGGCGCGCCGACGCGATTTCCTTTGTGCGGCGGGAGGAGACAAGATCCTCGCGCTTGATATTGTAGTGGCGGTAGACCGCAGCGAAAACCTTGTCTATGGTTACGTTGACGGGCTCGGCGCCGTCCAGCAGGACGGATATGCAGCTCCTTGCCAGCTTCATGTCGATCTGCTGGCCGGACAGCTGCGTCATGGCGCCCAGCTTCTTGACGGCGCCCTCGATCTGCCGTATATTGGAGCGCAGGTTTTCCGCCAGAAAGGACAGAACGTCGTCCGGAATGACAAGGTTTGCCTGGGACGCCTTTTTCTTGAGAATGGCGGTGCGCAGCTCCAGATCCGGCGGCTGGATGTCCGCAATCAGTCCCCATTCAAAGCGGGTTTTGAGGCGGTCCTCCAGCGTTTTGATTTCGCGGGGCGGACGGTCGGAGGTGAGGATAATCTGTTTTCCCTCCTCGTACAGGGCGTTGAAGGTGTGGAAGAACTCCTCCTGCGTGGAGGTTTTGCCGGCGATGAACTGGATATCGTCTATCAGCAGCACGTCGCAGGAGCGGTAGGTGTCCCGGAATTCCTTCATGGCCTGCCGCGACAGGCTCTCGATCATGTGGTTGGTGAAGTTTTCGCCCTTGATGTAAATGACGCGCACGTTCTCGTTCTTCTGGCGGAGCTGGTTGGTAATGGCGTAGAGCAGGTGGGTTTTTCCCAGTCCGGACGGCCCGTAGATAAACAGCGGGTTGTAGTTCTGCGCGGGATGGTCGGCAACGGCAATGCAGGCGGCATGGGCGAACTTGTTGGAGGAACCGACGATGAAGTTGTCGAAGGTGTACTCGAAATTGAAGGGGGGCAGCGTGGAGGGAGGCTGATGCTCCGATGTGTACCGCGTCGGATAAGGGCTGTTTGACGGCTCTGCGGACGGCTTTGAACGGGCGGGGGCTGTTGACGGTCTATCCGCCCAACCGGGCGCTGCGGGCGAATTTTGGGCGTTTGCGGGCGAATCGGCAGCGGCCGTGCCGGAAGTACTCCGGTTCGGCAGGCTTCCGTTCGGATCGGGGGCGCCGCCGCAGACGCAGCCGTCCCCTTCTCCGCCCGCCGTATCCGTCTTTCCGTCCGGCTCCAGAACGATCATGCGCTCGTTCTGCGTAAAGCCTCTCCGGCGCGCTATCTCGTTGCAGGCGGCCTCACTGACCAGCCGGACCTGCACGGGGTAGCCGAGAATGTCGGAAAACCGTCTTTCGATTTCCTTCTTGTACTTGACTTCCACCGTGCGCGTCAGGATGGCAGAGTTGCCCGTCATGATGATGGTGGTGTCCTCCTCTATCCCGGTCACGGTCAGGTTGCCCAGAAAAAGATTCGTGCTGGCGGCGGAAATCTCCTTGCGGAAGCTGTCGCGCACCATTTCCCATATGTTGTTCAGTTCGTCAAGGAAAGACTGGGGCATGAGAGGTATCCTTTCTTTCCTGTCCTGCGGAACGGGCCTCGGCGCAGGGCAGTCTTATAAGTATATTTATATAATTATAGTATAGCATAAGTCAGGCGGAAAATCAAGCCATATTTTCAGGAACCGCCGATTTATTCGGCAGGGGAAAAGAGCGGACGGAAAAGAGGGGAATCCCCTGCGGGATTCCCCTCTCTCTCTTTTGAAAGTATGTCTCGGGCGTCGGGAATTACTCGTACAGCTCGCGCATCTTCAGCAGGCGCTGATAGTGGGCAGCCGCGTTCTCCTTTGCCTTCTCGAACAGGACAGCCGCACGGGCGGGGTTGGAGGCCTCCAGCCGCGCGTAACGGTTCTCGGACTCGATGAACTTGGTGTAGTCGGTTGTGGGCTCCTTGGAGTCTACAATCAGCTTGCCGGTCTCGAGCGTCGGGTTGTAGCGGAACATCAGCCAGTAGCCGGCGTCAACGGCACGCTTCATCTCAAGCTGGCAGTTCTGCATGCCGCCCTTGATTCCGTGCATCTCGCAGGGAGCGTAGCCGATAATCAGGGAAGGACCGTGATAGGCCTCAGCCTCGGTGAGTGCCTTCAGGAGCTGGTTCATATCCGCGCCCATGGCGACCTGTGCCACATAGACGTAGCCGTAGGACATGGCGATCTCCGCCAGGCTCTTCTTGCCGATTGCCTTGCCGGCTGCGGCAAACTGTGCCACCTGACCGATATTGGAGGCCTTGGAAGCCTGTCCGCCGGTGTTGGAGTACACCTCGGTGTCGAAGACGAACACGTTGACATCCTCGCCGGAAGCCAGCACGTGGTCAAGACCGCCGAAGCCGATATCATAGGCCCATCCGTCGCCGCCGAAGATCCAGACGGACTTCTTGGACAGGTACTCCTTCTCGGCGAGAATCCTGGAGCGCAGGTCTGCGCACTTCTCGCAGCCGCAGCTCTCCAGGGCGGCGACGAGTGCCTTTGCGGCGGGCTCGTTTGCCTTGCCGTCCTCCAGCGTATTGAGATAATTCTCAATGACAGCCTTCATTTCGGCATTCTCGACCATGTCGTTCAGCTCCTTGACATAGCCGATAAGACGCTCGCGGATAACCTTCTGACCCAGGTACAGACCCAGACCGTGCTCTGCGTTGTCCTCAAACAGCGAGTTGCACCATGCGGGACCGCGGCCGGATTCCTTGTTGACCGTGTAAGGCGTGGAGGGAGCGGCGCCGCCCCAGATGGAGGAGCATCCGGTAGCGTTGGAGATGTACATCCGCTCGCCGAACAGCTGGGTGACGAGACGCGCATAGGAGGTCTCGGCGCAGCCTGCGCAGGAGCCGGAGAATTCCAGCAGGGGCTGCTTGAACTGCGAGCCCTTGATGGTGGTGTTGATAAGCTCGGGCTTCTCGGAGACATTGGCGACCGCATAGTCGAAGGCAGCCTGCTGGAACAGACCCTTTGCCTGCGGAACCATGGTCAGAGCCGACTTGGGAGCTGCCAGCTTGGCGGCTTCCTTGGCAGCCGTCTTGGCGTCGTACTCCGGATGCTCTGCCGTGACCTGCTTGGCGGCGTTGTCCAGTGCCTTCTTGGTCACGGGGCATGCCTTGACGCACAGCGTGCATCCCATGCAGTCCAGAGCGGAAACAGCCATGGTGTACTTGTAGGTCGTCTTGATAACCGGCTTTGCGGTGAACAGCGTGTCGGCGGGTGCACCGGCAGCTTCCTTCTCGTCCATGGCGAACGGACGGATGGCGGCGTGCGGGCAGACGAAGGCACAGGTGTTGCACTGAATGCAGTTCTCGGGGAACCACTGGGGAACCGTCACGGCGACGCCGCGCTTCTCATAGGCGGCAGCGCCCTGCACGAAGGTACCGTCGGGGTTCTTGGCGAAGGCGGAAACCGGCAGCTTGTCGCCTGCCATGGAGCCGATAGGATCCAGCAGGTTGTTGACGGCATCCACAAGATCGGCACGGGTGCCGGTAGCGGCGGCCTTGGGCGCGTCATCGGCGCAGGTCTTCCATGCCTCGGGCACGTCCACCTTGACGAACGCGTCGGCGCCGGCATCAATGGCGGCGTAGTTGAGGTCAACCATGGCCTGGCCCTTCTTGATGTAGGACTTATATGCCATCTTCTTCATGTACTCGACAGCCTCTGCGGCGGGCAGAATGTTGGCAAGCGCGAAGAAGGCGGACTGCAGGACGGTGTTCTTGACCTTGGCGTTTCCGATCTTCTTGGCGGCGATGTCGGTAGCGTCGATGATGTAGAAGCTGATATTGTTGTTGGCAATGTACTTCTTGACCTTGGAGGGCAGATGGGCATCCAGCTCCTCGGGCGTCCATGCGCAGTCAAGCAGGAATGTGCCGCCCGGCTTGACGTCGCTGACCATGTCGTACTTGGTCAGGTAAGCCTGGTTGTGGCAGGCGACGAAGTCGGCCTTGTTGATGTAGTAGGGGGACTTGATGGGAGCATCGCCGAAGCGCAGGTGGGAAATGGTGATGCCGCCCGTCTTCTTGGAGTCATACTGGAAGTATGCCTGAATGTACTTGTCGGTGTGGTCGCCGATGATCTTGATGGAGTTCTTGTTGGCGCCGACGGTTCCGTCTCCGCCCAGACCCCAGAACTTGCAGGCGATGGTGCCGGCGGGAGCGGTATCGGGAGCGGGCTTCTCCTCCAGAGAGTGGTTGGTGACGTCATCCACGATGCCGATGGTGAACTGTGCCTGAGGCTCGTCCTTGGCGAGGTTCTCGTACACGGCGAAAATGGATGCGGGAGGCGTATCCTTGGAACCCAGACCGTAGCGGCCGCCGACGACGCGGATGCCGGTTACGCCGGAGGTTGCCAGTGCCGTGACGACATCCAGGTACAGAGGCTCACCCAGCGAGCCGGGCTCCTTGGTGCGGTCCAGAACGGCAATCTTCTTTACCGTCTTCGGAATGGCCTCGATGAGCTTGGAAGCCACGAACGGGCGGTACAGGCGGACCTTGACAAGGCCGACCTTCTCGCCGTGCGCGTTCATGTAGTCGATGACCTCCTCGGTGACATCGCAGACAGAACCCATGGCGATGATGATGCGGTCCGCATCGGGAGCGCCGTAGTAGTTGAACAGCTTGTAATCGGTGCCCAGCTTGGCGTTGACCTTGCCCATGTACTCCTCAACGATGGCGGGCAGAGCGTCATAGTAGCGGTTGCAGGCCTCGCGGTGCTGGAAGAAGATATCGCCGTTTTCGTTGGAACCGCGCAGAACGGGGTGCTCCGGATTCAGAGCGCGCTTGCGGAAGGCCTCAACGGCGTCCATATCCACCATTTCGGCGAGATCCGCGTAGTCCCAGACCTCGATCTTCTGGATCTCGTGAGAGGTGCGGAAGCCGTCAAAGAAGTTGATGAAGGGAACGCGGCCCTTGATGGTGGAGAGGTGAGCGACGGCGCCGAGATCCATGACCTCCTGCGGGTTGGTTTCCGCCAGCATGGCGAAACCGGTCTGCCGACAGGCGTAGACGTCGGAGTGGTCTCCGAAGATGTTCAGAGCCTGCGTGGCGACGCAGCGGGCGGATACATGGAAGACGCAGGGAAGCAGCTCACCGGCGATCTTGTACATGTTGGGGATCATAAGGAGCAGACCCTGGGAGGCGGTGTAGGTGGTGGTCAGCGCGCCCGCGCCCAGCGAGCCGTGTACGGTACCGGCGGCACCTGCCTCGGACTCCATTTCCATCACCTTGACGGTGGAGCCGAAGATGTTCTTGAGTCCCTGTGCGGACCACTGATCCACATAGTCAGCCATAGGGCTGGAGGGGGTAATCGGGTAAATGCCGGCGACTTCCGTAAACGCGTAGCTCACGGTCGCGGCTGCCTGGTTACCGTCCATCGACACTTTTTTTCTGTTGATAACAGCCATTCGTGGTAAATCCTCCTCTTTTTTTATGGAAGTGACGTTGCTTTAGAGTTTCGCACCGTTTATCATAGCACAAAACTTCCGAAAAGTAAAGGGATTTCCGAAACTTTGAAAAAGCGAAACAGAAAAGTTACATTTTATACAGAAATTATTTACAATATTGTATGAATCGGCTGCGCGGGGCGGGATGGAAAGAATGCCGTGGCGGCTTTCGGGGTTTTATTTCCCGTA
>CAVDLN010000053.1:0-11064 GCA_963609805.1 Erysipelotrichaceae bacterium
GTACGAAGGAAGAGCAGGACAGCGGCGCCGCCGCGAGAATGTACCTTGCATACGGTATTGCATGAGGCAGCATGGTGTCCGAGCAGCCGATTGCCTGCATAAGAGGATTAATGAAAATGAGCCCCGCACCACCGATTACCGTTCCCAAAGACAGGGCAGCAAAAAAAGCACTGACGGCGTACCGTTCCGATGACTCCATATCCTGCGCACCGAGCTTCCGGCTGATGAGACTGCCTGCTCCCATGCCGCATCCGTATCCGACCGTTTGAATGATTGCCATAACCGCGTAAACCGCCCCCACGGCTGCGGAGGCGGATTTGTCTATCTGAGAAACAAAATAGGTATCTGCAGTATTATAAATTACCGTTATGAGCATGGTCAGAACCGTCGGCAGAGCCAGCCGCGCAACGAGCTGCGGGATTGGTTCCAGCATCATGCTGCTGTATTGCTTATCATTGCCCTTTATCGGATTTTCGTTTGCTTTGTACATGAAGATTTCCTCAATTAATTCTGCGTATCGGAACGGATTTCTGCGTCCGCCTTTGCTTTGCGTTGCGCGCGGAAGAAATCACGCAGCAGCGTTCTGCATTCCTCCTCAAGACACCCGTATTCGACTGACGTTGTGTTAGCTGATACGGGATTATTGTGAATGGACCATATGCTTCCCATGGCACCCGCCGCCGGGTTTTTCGTTCCGCAGACAACACGGCCGATTCTGGCGGCAATAATCGCTCCGGCGCACATGGGGCATGGTTCCAGTGTTACGTATAGTGTGCAGTCGGCCAGGCGCCATGTTCCGCATATACGGCACCCTGCGTCAATGGCGTTGATTTCGGCGTGACCGAGCGCATTACGGTTCAGCTCGCGCGTGTTTCGGCCGACAGAGACCACTTCCTGTCCGGCGGAGGTTAAACGCACAAGCACCGCGCCAATCGGAACGTCTCCTGTCTCGGCAGCACGGCGGGCCTCATCCAGCGCCATTTCCATATACAGGTGATCATCGGCTGAAAAAAAGTTGTTTTTTTCAATCATTGCACAGATTCCATCAGCGTTTTTATTATCTGCATGAAGTACATAGCCAGTGTGTTTACAGCAGTACATAACAGACATAACAAATGGAGGACAAGGAACACTGACATTCCAGGTGAAAAGAACCCGCGAACCGCCGTACGGAAATCAAGCCTGACGGGAGGTGCAGAGGGGAGAGATCCCGGAAGACTTCCGAAAAAGTTTTTCCGTTCCGACGGCTGTTCGGAGGACTTTCGCCGGCTTGCAAGAAGTATCAGCGCCAGCGCCGCTATAGCTCCCACTGCCATGATCACGAGGTTGACAAGGTATAGAATCGGCTCGGCTTCCTCTCCCAATCTTGCAAGCAGAATCTGCGATACGCACGAGTACAGGTTGTTCAGCAGATGGAGAAGAGTGCTGCACCAGATTGACCCGCCGAACTCATAGCACAGCGCCAGGACAACGCCGGCAACAAACGTATAAAAAGTCTGTGCAAGATTTGCGTGCATCAGTGAGAACAGCAGGGCACTGACCGTAGCCGCCAGCGGTATGCCGAACCTGCGTAGATTACCGTATATCACCCCGCGGAACAAAAGCTCCTCACAAAAAGCAGGCACCAGGGCAACCGTGATAAACAACCCGGCGGCCTGTGGATCTGTGCTTCCGCTGTATGTCGCTGCAGAGTTCGTTCCGTATCCGATTATGGCCGTGAACCACGCATTTACCTGGGATGCCGCCGAAACGGCAGCCAAACCGGTCAGAATGAGAAGTGGGGAAAAAGCAGACATTTGCGTTCTGAACCAAATCGGCTCACGCACACATCCTTTTGAAAGCGGCAGGAACAGAATTGCAGGAATCAGGAAGCAGGAAAGGTAGGCGATTGCTTCCGTCAGCACCTCGACAAAATACGAAAGATATTCCGGAAGAGCATACGTAAGCAGTTTTCGCAGGGGCTGCCATGAAAAAGTTACTCCCTGCATAAGTACCAGCATAATGCACAGGCATACACCTATCCGGTTTATCGTGTTCCGATAAAGGGGACACATATGATTTTCAAACATTTGCCGAGTCCTTTCCGTACAAGCAAATACAAATAAAGGAGCAAAAGTGTTATCGGATATCGGAATAAATCAGACTGTGAAATTCACCACCGTCCATATTTTTCCAGCTCAGACTGCAGTTTTCCGTGTCAAGCAGCATATAGGAATGAGCACTGCCGGATTTCGGAATGCTGACAGAACCGGGATTCAGGTATAGATTCCGGTTATCCTTTCCGAATGTATCCCAAGCGGGGACATGCGTGTGTCCGTGAAGAAGGATATCTCCGGAGCAAAGAGGAGGCAAATTCGAAGTATTGTACACATGCCCGTGGGTGGCATATATCAGCCTGCCTCCGATCGGAAGCACGGCGTAATCTGCCAGTATGGGGAAGGGCAGAACCATCTGATCCACCTCGGCGTCACAATTTCCGCGGACGCAGAACAGCCTGCCCGCATAGGGATTCAGCTGTGCAATTACCTCTTTCGGCGAATATTCATCCGGAAGATCATTGCGCGGCCCGTGGTACAGAATATCCCCGAGCAGCAGGAGACGATCGGCGTGTTCACTCTTAAAGGCAGCCAACATACGCCTGCACCAACAGGCTGATCCGTGTATGTCGGAGGCAATCATCAGTCGCATTGTACAGACCCTTTTAATCGGATTTTTTCGGCTTTCCGAAAATGTATGTTTTTTTCTCGGTTCCCCGGAACAGACGCACGATGTTTTCATGATGGCGCAGTACCATGAACAGTACGCAGAGTGAAAACATCGTCGCGGGCAGCCATCCGAAATCTGACATAGTTGTCAAAATCCACAGAATTCCGGCAGACAGCACCATTCCGCACATGGTTGCCAAAGACATAAACCGTACGGTCAAAAGAAGCGCCGTCATGACAACAGTACCCGTCAATCCGGCACGCCAATCCAGAAACCACGATGCGGTCAGGCAGACGAGAAAGCCTTTTCCCCCTTTGAATCCGTACCAGACCGGGAAGGCATGGCCGAGCATGGCGAACACGGCGGAAACGGCAACTCCGATTGCCCATTTTCCAAGCAGGCTGCGGAACAGCAGACCAAAGGTAAGGAACAGCACCGCCCCTTTTGCAATATCCAAAAAGAATACGAACCATGCATACTTTCCGCCAAAGGTCCTTTTAAAGTTTGTAAATCCGGGATTTCCGCTTCCGCAGGTTCGGATGTCTTTTTGGTAGACCGCCCGTGAAAGAATAATTGCGGGGTTAAGCCCCGAAACGAGGTAGCTTATGAATGCCGCTGCGGCAAGAAGGATAATTTCAGTCGTACTCATTTGGATTGCAGATTCCTTTCGACAGTTAAGTATATTTAATGGCATGTTGCCGGGTAAACCGTCTGTTTCTCATGCATTTCCGTCGCAGTCCCGGTTTTGCTGTTCAGTATCCGAGTCTGACGGTGAGCCTTCCTCTTTTTTGTTTATCCGATCCGTTTCGCTTTCCTTGTTCCAGAGGTAGCTGAAATGCACTTCTGTCCCGTCTGCAATGCGGCGGATATTGACAGCATGTTTATACCAAATAGCCGGTATTACAACGCAAAGAATCACGGCAGGCGTCCAGCTCCCTGTCTGAATTCCTCGTATTATGGGGAAAACAGCGGAAAGAGACAAAGGTGCTACGCATATATAGTCGGTAACGAGAACGAGAAGCAACTCGCCGCCGAGCAGGAAGAGGAATGCCTTCCAATTCATGTACAGGATCATCCCCCCCATGCATGCAAGACCTTTTCCTCCGCGAAAGGCTAAAAACACGGGAAACATATGCCCCAGCACGCAGGCAACGCCTGCAATTTCGCCGGCGACAAGAGTGTCCCCAACCGACAATCCCTTAAAGCAGTGCACCGCGATGCAGACCGCAAGCCATGCTTTAAAGATATCAAACAGGGCGGAAAAAACTCCGACTGCCTTGCCCATCGTAATGACGGCGTTGGATGCACCGGCATTTCCCGAGCCGCGGCTTCGAATATCAAATCCGCGGATACGTGCGATTATGTAAGCCGGATTGATGCAGCCCAGCATGTATCCCAGCAGGCCGCAGAGAATAACAGACAGCCAAATCGGCATACTTCCTCCTATGTATGTGCACCACCGAAGATGCGGCACGCAAATATCGGGTGGATAATACACACACCCATTCTATATTTTATACTTTTTTCGGAAAAAGTCAAGAGAAAAGACGGAATATTTCGGCTTCCCTTCCTGTATCCGAACTGTGTTTCCACGTCCAAATAGACAGATTTCTAAAAATGTCGCACTCTCCCTTGACAGAACTTTTCTGCGTGTGGTATAATTGACAGGCATAATACAGCGGAAAGGCGGATGGCAAGCAATGGACGAAACACAGCAAACTCCCGCGCTTCCGACTGCGGAGAGAAAGGTTTCTTCAGATATCGCCGACGGGTGGACATGCCCGGAATTCAAAGTGTCCGGAGTTTTTTCGTCGCATATGGTGCTCCAACGCGGAAAGGCAATTCGGGTTTGGGGGTTTTCCCGCCGACCGGATTCAACTATAATCGGGGAATTCATGGGGGAATCCGTGAGTGCACCGGTTATCATGGTTGCCCCTGACGATGGCAGATGGACGCTTACTTTTTCCCCGCACGCATACGCGCGGGAGCCGCAATGCATGGTCATACGGGACAATGCAGAACACAAGATAATCCTGGAGGACATTCTTATTGGGGATGTCTGGCTTATCGGCGGACAATCCAATGCGGAACTGACGTTGGCACCTTGCATGGCACTGACGCCCAGCATAGAGTTTTCCGAAGAGGACAACTTCCGCCTGTTTACGCAAACGCAGGCTTATGTGTATGGTCACCAAGCATATTGCGAGCGCCCGCAGCCCGATATTGTCAATCCCGCATGGCAATGGAAGCGCCCGGGCAAGGAGGCTTCCCTGGAGTTTTCAGCAATGGGATGGTATTTTGCCCGTGAGATGATCAAGCAGATCGACGTACCGCTTGGACTGGTAATGATGTGCGCGGGTGGTGCCTGCATTCGGGAATTACTCCCCGAGGCACTGGCGCACACGCAAGGTTACAATTACGGGGCAAATGTCAGGGAAGCCGGCTACTATAACACGCTTATTCATCCGTTGGAAGGTCTGGCGTTTACAGGGCAGCTTTTCTTTCAGGGTGAGAGCGAAGGCGGATCTCGGGAACTTGCGGAAAAGTACGCATATGAGCTTGCCTTGCTTGTTGCGGATGAGCGGCAGCGATTCGGCTTCGAATTTCCGTTTTATAATGTGCAGTTGTCTTCCTATGGCGAAGAAGGAGAGAAGTTCTTCCCATGGCTGGACATTATCCGCATGCAGCAGTTTGATGCCCGGCACATTATTCCCGATTCCGCACTGACCGTGGATATGGATTTGGGTGCTCCGGAAGGGTATCCCGACTGGGCACATTCCCCGCGCAAGCTGGAGCTTGCGGAACGTCTGGCAGCGCTGGTGCTGGCACGGCAGTACGGCATCGGCAATGAACGGGGAGTTGTATCGCCAACCCCGGTGGCTGCCTACCGGGAAACCAACGGAAAGAGCATCACGGTAGAGTTTGAAAACACCGGAAAAGGGTTGACCGTTAGCGGTCATGATCCAGCCGACAGCCTCGGTATGGAGGTAGCCGGATTTTCCGTAGGAGACTATGATCACCGTGTACCCGCACGGGCGGTTGTGGCAAGCCGATGCGCCGTTTCCGTTGAGATCCCGGAGGACGCCGCCGATGTTTCACACGTTAACTATGCGTTCATTCGGACAGTTACGCCAGATAACGCAACCCTGCGCGGCGGAAACAACCTGCCCGCACCTGCCTTTTCGATTTCAATCTAAAAAAGTGAGGAAAAACTGTTTTGCCGGCAAAAGTAACGTTACGCAGAATCATTCTGACAAAACTTAAAGAATCCGTCTTTTCCGTCGCACCGGTCGTAGCGCTGGTGTGCATCCTGTATATTACTCCGCTTGTGAGTTTGACATCGCGGGAACTGACTGTATTTCTGCTGTCCTCCGTTGTTTTAATCATCGGAATGACGCTGTTCAATTTGGGTGCCGATATGGCCATGACTCCGATGGGAGAGCATATCGGTGCGGGACTGACCCGCTCACGCAAGATTCCGCTGCTGCTGGGTGTATGTTTTCTTATGGGAGTATTCATCACGGTCGCGGAGCCGGATCTGCAGGTTCTTGCGTCGCAGATTTCAGGAGTTGTGAACGGCACCGTGCTGATCGTGACAGTCGGCATCGGCGTAGGATTGTTCCTGCTGATGGCAGTGCTGAAAATGCTGTTTCACAAGTCACTGTCCGCTCTGCTCATGTTCTTTTACATGGTACTGTTTGCCCTGACAGCTCTGGTTGTTGTAAACGGCAATGTCGATTTTCTTCCCATGGCGTTTGACTCCGGCGGTGTGACGACGGGCCCCATTACGGTTCCCTTTATTATGGCATTGGGTGTCGGTATTGCGGCGACGCTTGGCGGACGTGATGTCGGAGAGAACAGCTTCGGTCTTGTTTCTCTCTGCTCCATAGGACCGATTCTTGCCGTCATGCTGCTTGGCATCACGGCAGACAGCAGCAAGGTGAACATACAGCCGTCCTATGAACTGGCCGACAATTTTGCCGCGGCGCTGGGACAGTCTCTTCTGTCAACCGCGGGTGAGGTGCTGCTTGCTCTGGGCCTCATTGCCCTGTTTTTCCTCGTCCTCCAGGTGACCTGCCTGAAGCTGCCCGCCCGCAAAGTAGGGCAGATAGGCGTCGGCATCCTGTATACCTTCGCGGGACTTGTTTTGTTCCTTTCGGTTGTCAATGTCGGATATATGCCGATTGGCTACAAATTGGGAACCGAATTGGCGTCGAGTCACCCGGTTGCGCTGGTTGTGTTCAGCTTTATTTTGGGCATGGTTGTGGTATTGGCTGAGCCTGCCGTTCATGTGCTGAACAAGCAGGTTGAAGATATTACGGCCGGTCATGTCAGCAAAAGCTCCATGATGGTTGCATTGAGCGTCGGCGTCGGAATTTCCATCGGTCTGTCCATGCTGCGCATCCTGTACGATTTCAGCATCATGTATTATGTTATTCCTGGATACCTTATTTCGCTGGGGCTGTCCTTCTTTGTTCCCGGTCTGTATACGGCTATTGCTTTTGATTCCGGCGGAGTTGCCAGCGGTCCGCTGACGTCCAGCTTTATCCTGCCTTTTGCCGTCGGTGCCTGCATGGTCACGCAGGGGCAGGCAAGTATACTGAGCGATGCGTTCGGTGTGGTGGCTATGGTTGCTATGACGCCGCTCATCACCATTCAGCTGCTGGGATTCCGTTCTGTTATCACCAGACGTGTGCGGGCAGGGATTGCCATGCGGCGCATTCTTCAGTCGGATGACGAGCAGATTATCGATTTCATGTGAAGGATGGATTGAAGTATGAAAAAGAAAAGCAAAAACACACTTCAAGCAAATGATTCGCCGCAAAAGGCGGCAGCTCCGTCCGTACCCGCTGTATCGAGCGAGGCACCGGTAAGGCTCAAACTGCTGGTGACGGTTATCAACCGTGAAAAAGCCGAATTTTACGCGGACTACCTGCAGTCGAATTTTAAGATTAACTTCCAGACGATTCTTGCTGCGGAAGGAACCGCCGACAGCGAGACCCTGCGCCTTTTGGGGCTCGCCGACACATCAAAGAATGTCATTTTCAGTGTGGTGAGGGAGGATCAGTCCCACGCTGCGCTGATTGGACTCGAAGAAAAATTCGGATCAATCAAGAACGGCAAGGGTGTCGCGTGCACAATTCCCCTGACAGGTACCATCGGGGTTGCCATTTACCGCTTTCTTGGCAATATACAGAGCTGATTACCTTCCACTCAGAAAAGGAGATATGCCATGAGTCACTCATTTGAATACGAGATGATATACGCCATAGTCAACGCCGGCTTTGCGGATGCGGTTATGGATGCCGCCCGTGAATACGGAGCGCGCGGCGGAACGGTTATTCACGCGCGCGGAACCGCGAACGGTGAGGCCGAGAAGCTGTTCGGCATTACCGTGCAGCCGGAAAAAGAGATTGTCATGATTGTCGTGAAAACCGAGCTGCGCAATGATATCCTGCACACGATTTATCAAAAGGTCGGTTTGAAAACCCCGGGACAGGGAATAGCCTTTTCTCTTCCTGTGGACGAGGTCGTAGGTTTCAGCAAAGAGCAGCCTGCGCAGCAGGATTGATTTAAGGGAAGGCACCGTTTAGAAATTAGAGACCTGCCGCACGGCTGCGTTCAAGCAGCCGTGCGGCAGGTCTTTTCCGGTATTGTATTGCAATTACATGGATCTGCCGCCGCCGCCGTGCGATGAACCCGAGGAACTGTAGTGTGTGGAGGATCCGGAGGATTCCTTCGGCTTGGCTACCCGTGTTACCGTCTTGTAAAGGAAGATATCCCTTGCTTCCGTGATATTCAGGCTTCCGTCCTTGACATAGTTGCCGGCATAGCGCTGTTGCCGAACGGATTTCAGGGAGGCTTTCATTTTGCCCGTTACGGCAAAACCGGCAAAGAGACCGATCCCCAACCCGATGAGAATCCAGATAGGATTGTAGGATCTGAAACTCTTGACATCCGTGTGAACATAATCCGCAAAAGTCTGAAATGCATCGGCGTACCGGCCTTTACCAATATCCTCCTCCATTTCGTCGAAGATACAATTAATGTCATCATCACTGATGGCGTATATGCCTTCGCCCGCTGTGGAAATCCAGACTTCCTTTTCATTTCCGTTAATGTAACGCAAAAACAGGGCGCCGTCTTTGCCCTCTCCGTAGCCGTACCCGTTGTAGTCATAGTAGTCATCCGCATAGTCCTGCGGAGTTTTTCCGTCCAATGTGTTTGTTGTGACCACAACAATATCAAACGACAGCTCCTCGCTGTATGAGTCCAATGTGGCACGCAGGGAATCCGCTTCCGATTGAGTCAGCAGTCCGGCATTGTCGACCAGCCGTGGGGGATGTTCATCCGATGCGCCGACAGTCAGCAGTCCTACCGTCAGCAAGAGACACAGACATATAGAAACAGAGACCACCGCTTTGGAGATAAACCGCCGGAAAGTATATATACTTTTTTTCATTGCTGTCACCCCTCTCAAGGCAGTACATGAATCAGATAGGTCAATCCAATGATACCGGCGCTGACGGCCGCGGTCAGTCCCCAGAGCCACTTGTGATAGGCGGCTTTGTCAAGCGGAAGATTGCCCACAAACTTACCGGTTTGCCCGTTCATGGCAAATGTATACGTGTTTCCTTCCCAGGTGGTTGTCAGAAGCCAGACCGGCAGCAGAGCGTATAGCGTCCGTCCGGCATGCATCTGCACGGAAACATGCTCCGGCGTTATGGTGGAATACCCATGAACCGTGGACATAACGGCTTCCTGCGTGCTGTTTTTGATTCGTTCGTTTGCCCGTTCCTCACAGTCGGCTGCCGACTCGTTGTAGCGGTCGGCGAAAAATCCGGACAGATAGGCTGTTTTGAAATCGACGGCCTCCCGGTAGTCAAACGGTTCGATGGATTCCATCAAATCATTCGGCATCTGGGTGGAACCGTCAACCGGTACGTGTTCAAAGGACAGTGAGCCGCGGCGGAAAACCGTGAAATGGGACGTCTCGGTATAGATATAGTCTTTGTCACTCCATGTGCGTGCCTTGGTTGCCCGAAAACGTATGCCGGTATCGCAGTCGGCATCGTAAAGCCAAAACGGAACATATATTCCCTTGACTTCCTGCAGGTGATTTTCATCCTTGAACACCTTGGGGAGAAGCCGCTTCCCGGAGAGATGAGCGGCCATTGCCTTTATGGCGGCCTCTTTGTCTACCTTGAAAGGGATAACCAAATCGGGGCGAAGATCCCCTTCCAGGTTTCCTTTCAAGATAACAGGGTTCCCGCAGAACGGGCAGAATGTGGAGGCAGACGATGCCTCGGCGATAATTTCGCCTCCGCAGGATTTGCACACATAGCTAACCATGTTCTGCGCTTCCGATGCGTCCCACGACCGGCTTTCCGCCTTCCAGTCAATACGATCCGGCTGCTCTTCGCGGACTGTTTCATCAAACTGACGAAGCGTGTCCAACTCGAATTCCGTGTCGCAATAGGGGCATTTCATTTTCTGCAGGCTTGTGTCAAATTCAATTGATCCGCCGCAGCAAGGGCATTTGAACTCCTGGATGTTGGATTCCATACGAAAAATCCTCCTATGTGATTTGAATTGTCATTTGAATTGAAGCAATACCGAAAGCTGCCGACCTTTTATGTCAGTCTGCCGGAAAGAGCTTGTCGCATACATTGTCCAGCTCACCGAGATCCCAAAGCAGCCTTGATCCTACATACTTGTCCCGTATATCCTTTGTGATGAGGAATGCATTCCTTTCCGCTTCCCGTGTCACATGTATTTCCTCGACGGTTGTCGGTGCGCCCGCCCGCTTCAGCATGGCGACAACTTCTTCGGAAGACGGCAGGGTATCTATAACCGCAAGGATTTCGT
The DNA here is from genome assembly GCA_963609805.1 of Erysipelotrichaceae bacterium. Lineage (GTDB taxonomy): Bacteria > Bacillota > Clostridia > Oscillospirales > CAG-272 > CAMEON01. Next base: position 10,576 of record CAVDLN010000053.1, read on the forward strand.
CCCATTTGCTTATAATAACATCAAGTCTCTTCGCATGAGCCTTGACATCGTATTTGTGCTCCCTGGACTCAATGGCTATCATGGCTTCGGCACTTCTGCCGAGATTTGCACGAAGAAATTTCTTCCACTCCTCGTAATCGAATTTCCGAACGTAAGCAATAGCCTTTTCTCTGTCCGGCTTGATTTTCTTGATTTCTTCGTAAATCCGCAGAGTGTCTATTGTGGTTATGCCGCACTGAATTCCATGGAAATCAAAGGGAGTTCCGAACTCCACGCCACGCATATCCCAGACGTGGGAAAAATAGTGCTCCATCCCGGAAACGGGGCGTGAAATGCCCGCATAATTGGCTGCAATACCGGAAAGCACCATGCCTTCCATGACAGCGCCGATCGCCTCTTTGTCGCGGCTTTGAACGCCGTCTATATTTTTCACAACCTTGTCAAGCGCGTTGATTATCAGTTCCGCAATCATGTCGCAGTAATATTCGC
>CAVDLN010000054.1:0-11046 GCA_963609805.1 Erysipelotrichaceae bacterium
GAGCGGCGGCGGTTACATCGCCGCGGGACTGATGGTGTCCGTGTATGCGGGAACGGATAAGCTCATGCTCAAAAGGATGCTGGGAGAGACCGCGGTCGGCTACTATTCTCTCGCCTCCTCGGTCAGCGTTTCCTGGGCGTTCGTGCTTTCCGCCGTCATTGACTCGATGTATCCGGGAATCGTGCAGAGCTTCCCGCGGGATCGGGCACTTTATGAGAGAAGAAACCGACAGTTGTATGCGATTATTTTCTACGCATCCATGCTTGTCTCAACCCTGATCTGCGTGCTTGCGGGGCCGCTCGTGCCGCTGATCTACGGGGAGGAATACCTGCCGGCTGTGCAGCCGCTGCGCGTAACCGTATGGTATACGGCCTTCTCGTATCTGGGCGTGGCGCGGAATGCATGGGTAGTTTGCGAAAATCAGCAGAAGTACCTGAAATTTCTGTATTTTGGCTCCGCCTTGCTGAATGTGGTATTGAATTTCCTGCTTATTCCGTACCGGGGAGCTGTCGGCGCGGCGGCAGCCTCGCTGATTGTGCAGGTATCCGCGATGACCCTGTTTCCGCTTCTTATCCGTCCTTTCCGCCCCAATGTAAAGCTGATGGCGGAGGCCGTACTGCTGCGGGGCGTACTTCCGGGAAGGAAAAGCAGGGGATAGGACAGACCGCCGTCGTCGGGTGGTGAAAACTCATTTTGAGTTTTCACCACCCTTTTTTTCGGTCACGGCTCGGAAAACCTTTGGGAAACATCCGTGAAAGCACTTGCTTTTCAATTCCGTATAGAGTATAATAAGACGGAAATCAGAAGCAAGGAAGTACCGCATATATGGATATCTCTAAGCAGGATGTAATTGTCAACGAGCGGATTGAAACCGACCTGAAAACCTCGGATTTTGCCTATGATCTGCCGCAGGAGCTGATTGCCCAGCACCCCGCCGACCGTCGGGACGCCTCACGGCTCATGGTGATCAACCGCGCGGACGGTTCCGTGACGCACAGGCATTTTTACGATATCACGGACTATTTGAATCCCGGAGATGTGTTGGTCATCAATAACTCCAAGGTGATTCCCGCCCGCCTGTACGGACATGCCGAGGGCAGGGAGGAGGCGCGGCTGGAGCTTTTGCTTCTGCGTCAGCATGAGCTGGATACGTGGGAGTGTCTGGTTAAGCCCGGAAAACGCGCGCGCGTCGGGTCCCGCTGCGTGTTCGGCGGCGGTATTCTCGCCGGCGAGGTAACGGATATTTTGGAGGAGGGAAACCGCCTCATACGGTTTTCTTTTGATCACGGGAAATACGAGAACATATACAATATCCTGCATGAAATCGGGCTGATGCCGCTGCCGCCCTACATCACGGAGCAGCTGCGGGACAACGACAGATATCAAACGGTTTACGCCAAAACCGAAGGTTCCGCCGCCGCACCCACGGCGGGCCTGCATTTTACCGAGGAGCTGCTGGCGCGACTGCAGGATAAAGGCGTCGCGATAGCCCCCGTTATGCTGCATGTGGGGCTCGGCACCTTCCGACCAGTCAAGGAGGCGGAGATTACGGATCACATCATGCATACCGAGTATTTTTCGGTGCCCGCATCCTCCGCGGAGCTGATCAACAGCCGCCGCGCGGCAGGGGGACGGGTTGTCTGCGTGGGCACAACATCCTGCCGCACCCTGGAGTCCGCGTCGGACGCCGACGGAACCGTGCACGCCATGTCCGGCGAAACCGGTATTTTTATCTACCCCGGCTACCGCTTCAAGGCAACGGATGCGCTCATTACGAATTTCCACCTGCCGGAATCCACCCTGCTTATGCTGGTGTCCGCCTTCTACGATCGGGAAAAGATACTCGCCGCCTACCGCACGGCCGTTGCGGAGCGGTACAGGTTTTTCTCTTTCGGGGATGCGATGCTGCTTATATAACCTGATATAACCGACGGCGGCGGTGCCGCCGCACATAAAAAAGGAGGAGCAATGTTATGAATCCCGCATACTGCAAGGACAGTATTATCATGCTTGACAGCGTAACCGGAACCCAGATGAACAGTTTTATTATCACAACCCGGGACGGAAAGGTATTGGTCATGGACGGCGGATTCGCCAAGGATGCCGACAATCTGATCGGATGGCTGAAGCGCGTCACGGGGGAGGGAGTCCCGCATGTGGACGGCTGGTTTCTCAGTCATCCCCATCTGGACCATATCACCTGCCTGAATCATATCATGGAGACAAGGCCGCGGGATTTGACCGTTGATGCCCTGTACTACAATTTCCCGTCGCTCCAGTATCTCCATGCAGGGGAGCCGAGCGAACGCAGTACCGATACCTTCGTGCGCCTTCTGCCCGGATTTCCCACCAAGTCGGTGATACTCTGGGCGGGGGACGTGTATGAGTTCGGCGCGGCACGGGTGGAGTGCCTCTGCTCTCCGAGCCCGGAATACAACCGCGAGCACTGCAGCAACGTGTACAACAATGCCTCCTGCGTGCTGCTCCTGACACTGGGCGGCAAGAAAACTGTTTTTCTGGGGGATGCCGGCGTTGAGGAAGGCAGAAAACTGCTTGCCATGTACGGCGGTACGGATCGGCTGAAGGCGGACTATGTGCAGATGGCGCACCACGGGCAGAACGGCGTGGAAAGAGACGTATACGAGGCGATAGCACCGATGGGCTGCTTCTGGTGTACGCCGCGCTGGCTGTGGGAGAATGACGCGGGCAGAGGCTACAACACTCACTGCTGGAAGACAATCATCGTCCGCGGCTGGATGGAGGAACTGGGCGTTCGCGAAAATTATGTTATGATGGACGGCGTGCAGGAGCTGGATCTGTGACGCAGGAGGAGAAGCCTTTTCTGGCAGCCGTTGCCGGCTGTACGGCGAGCGGAAAGACCGCTCTCGCCATAGAACTGGCGCGCCGGCACGGAGGGGAAATCGTATCCTGCGATTCCATGCAGATATATCGGGGCATGGATATCGGAACGGCCAAGCCAGATATGGCAGAGCGGGCGGGCATACCGCATTGGCTGATTGATATTGCCGATCCGACCGATCCGCATGGCTATTCCTGCGCGGATTATGTGCGAGATGCCCGCGCGGCGGTGTCGGATATTCTGGCGCGCGGGAAAGTGCCGATTCTCTGCGGGGGAACGGGGTTGTACCTTGACGCCTTCCTGCGGGGAGGAACGTTCGAGGTGACGGACAGCGATCCGGCGCTGCGCACCTCTCTTGCGGAGTACGCAGAGCGGAACGGGGAGGAGGCACTGCACAGGGAACTGGAGAAGGCTGACCCCGAGAGCGCGGCAGCCATCCATCCCCACAACGTAAAGCGCGTTATAAGGGCCCTGGAGATATATCGCATGACCGGCAGACGCAAAAGCGAGCTGGACAGGGAATCCCGCGCGGAGGACTGCCCCTATCGCGCGCTGGTGATAGGCCTGCGGTACCGGGACAGAAACGTTCTGTACGATCGTATCAATCGGCGCGTGGATGCTATGATGGCGGCAGGACTGCCCGAGGAAACGCGCCGTCTGCGGGAGGCGGGCGTGTTCGATATATGCAGGACGGCGGCACAGGCCATCGGATACAAGGAGCTGTTCCCGTGGCTGGACGGACAGGCGTCCTATGCGGAAGCGGTTGAATCGCTGAAGGCTGCGACCCGCCGGTATGCCAAGCGGCAGATTACATGGTTTTCGGCGCGGCCTTATGTGACATGGATAGATGCCGACGGCGGGGACGGTGAAAAAAATTTTAAAAATATTGTAAACATTGCAGATTCGCTATTTCCCTGAAGGGGAAAATGTGCTATACTGTAACAGAGTGGGGATGGGGGGATTGTATCCTTTTCCGACTGCCGAAAGGGGGCTGTGACCGTGCCGGATATACAGAAAACCTCGGCCGCACCGCAGCCCGAAGGGAGGAGGATGCCCTCCCGGCAGCCGGGAAACTCCACACACGGAGGCAACCGGAAAAACTCGCTGCTTGCCGCGGGCTTTATCCTGCTGATGCTGGGTCTTGTCGCTTTTGCGGTGTATCAGTGCGCCCGGCATCTGACGGCGGATATCAACACGCTGCGCACGCAGGAAATTACGGATACGGCTTATGCCGACCTTGAGCTGTACCTGTTCCGCGATGAGGAGACCGTGTCCGCCGGGGGCGGAAACGTGTTTCTGTACGGAGTACAGGACGGCGAGAAGGTCGCGGCGGGCAAAACGCTCGGCAGCGCGTATGCTGCCGCAGACGGGGATACTGCCGCCTCCGTGCAGGCAAGGCTGAACCTTTTGAATGAACGCATCCGGCGTGTGGAGGAAGGAACTGCCGATCTCCGCGGCGCGACGGCTGCCCTCAGCAAGGCGGAGCAGCAGTACCGGGCGGCACTTGCCGCGGCTGCGGCCGGAAATCTGTCTGATATGGCGGAGAACGGAGACGGGCTGCTGGCGGCACTGGATGCCTACCGCACACAGACGGGGGGCGGCGGCACATCATCAGGGGCATCGGAACTCCGGCAGGAGCGAAGCTCACTGGTTTCGAGCCTGACCCATGTCGGGGAGTTCAGCGCATCGCGTGCGGGGTGGTTCTGCTATACCGCCGACGGTTTGGAATCCGTCTTTACGCCCGCACGTGCCGAGAGCATGACCGCCGATGAATTCCGCACCATTGCCGCGCAGGCGGACGGGGACGGGGAGACTGTGTCCTACGGCACGGCGGGCAAGCTGGTATACGGATCGCTGTGGTATGCCGCGGCGCTTGTGTCCGCCGATACGGCGGAGCAGTTCCGGGTCGGAAAAACCTATCGGGTTCTCTGCGGCGACGCCGACGGGAGCGTACTGACGCTGACCTGCGTGCGGAGCGTGCAGGAGGAGAGCCGGGTGCTGCTTGTGTTCAGCTCGTCCGATATGTCGGGCGGCGTGTCCGTCCGGCGGAAGATGACGGTGCAGGCGGTGCTGGAAACCGTGTCGGGCTACCGTATTCCGACGGGGGCGCTGATCACCCTGCCGTCACCAACCACGGGAGAGGACGTAACGGGAGTATATATCCTCAGCGGCAACAGAGTCGTGTTCCGCAGAGTGAGCATACTGGCGGAGCGCGACGGATATGTCATTGCGATGACATCCGCACAGGCTCAGGCGGCTCTGGAAGATGAGACGGCTGACCCGGAGGTGCAGAGTGCGGTTGCGGCGGACGGCTGGTCATTCCTGCAGCTGAACGATAGGATTATAACCGACGGACGGAATCTGTATGAGGGAAAAGTTATTGCGTAAACAGCAAAGGGGGCGGTGCTATGCCGGATGAGTTCGGCAAGACGGTCGGGTATGAATATATCGACTGTAACCTTGCGCATGTGAGGGCGGAAATAGAGGCGGCCTGCCGGGAGACCGGGCGGGATCCGTCCGGGGTGACGCTGCTGGCTGCGGTCAAAAGTGCCGATATCGGGGAAATAAATTACCTGCACAGGTGCTGCGGTGTGGACTTCATGGGAGAGAACCGCGTGCAGCAGCTGACGGAGCGGTACGACAGGCTGGACCGCGACGGACTGCACCTGCACTTTATCGGAACATTGCAGACAAACAAGGTCAAGTATATCATAGATAAGGTGGATATGGTGGAGTCCCTGGACTCGCCGGGACTTGCCGCGGAACTGCAGCGGCAGGCGGAGAAGCACGATCGGACGGTTGACGTGCTGATTGAAATCAACATCGGACGGGAGCAGGCCAAGAGCGGTGTTCTGCCGGAGGAGGCGGAGCAATTCGTCCATGCGGTGTGCACCGGGTACGATCGGCTGAGGCTGCGCGGTTTTATGACCATGGCGCCCAAGGGGGACGAGGCATCCTACCGCAGACTGTTCGGCGAAATGCGCCGTCTGGCGGAGTCCCTGTGGGCATCGACGCCGATGGCGGATACACCGATGGTGCTGTCAATGGGCATGTCCGAAAGCTACCGATATGCGGTAGCGGAGGGCGCAACGATGGTGCGCGTAGGCAGAGCCCTGTTCGCGCGGGCGGACGGCAACGAAAAAGAGAAAACGGAAACAAAAACAGAGAAAGAAACAGAGAAGAGAAGCAATATATAAGAATACTGTACAGGAGAGGAAAACACTATGTCAGTCAAGAATTTTTTTAAGAAACTGGGCGAACCGGAGAACATCGACGACAACGAGGATCAGTACGACTCGTACGACGAGGAGGACAGAAATGCGGATGCCAGCTACCACGGGTACCGCGGACGGGATGACAGACGCAGCGGCAGGGATGACGTATACGATGACGGGTACGGTGACGGACAGCGCACGGCAGGACGCGGATCGCGCCGTCAGGACGACGATGAGGCATACGGGAACAGGTACGGTCGGCGTTCCTCTGGCGGCAGCGGCGGTTACGAACAGTACGGATATGGGGAAAATGATGCAGATGAGTCGACGTACTATCCTCCTACATTCAGTCAGAACACGTATCGGGACGTGCCTCCCACGGAGACGGAGACCGCGGAGCCGAATTTCTTTGTCCCCGCAAATTATCATGATCAGCGGGGAGATATCGCGGCATGCGCGCGCGGCAGACAGATTGCCGTGGTGGATGTCAGCCGTATGGATGACAGTGAGGTTTCCCGCCTGACGGATTTCCTTATCGGTGTCAAACTTGCTCTGAACGCGGATCTCTTCCTGCTTGACGAGACGGTGCTGGCTATGGTTCCGGAGGGCATGGATACGGATAAGGACTATCTGATTGCCGCCATGAACGAGTACAAGGACAGCCTGCCGCAGGCGGATGACGACGAGACGACGGCTTCTGCCGATGACCGCTGATCTGCCGCATGCTGCCGTAGAGAGGATACGTCGGCTGTGTACGGTGTAACCTGGTTTTTCGCGCGGCTGCTGGTTCTTTTTTTCACGGTTGCGTCTGTCGCCCTGCTTGCGCGTGCGATTCTCAGCTGGTTTGTGCGTGAGGGGGATACCCCGTTTTCCTCCCTGCTTTCCCTGATAACCGAACCGCTGATTTTCCCGATCCGGTGGCTGTGCGACAGGTTCGGATGGTTTGAAGGAGTTCCGCTGGATGTGCCGTTTCTGCTGACCGCCCTGCTTGTGAACTTCGCGACGGTTATCCTGAGGGCAGCCGCATGACGGAACCGTGCAGTACGAGAGCGGCCGTCCCGGATGAGGATATTCGGGCATTGTATGCCCGTCTGGACGATTTATGTGCGCAGGCGGGACAGGGCAGCATGGCGGTGACGTCCTTCCTGACCCCGCGGGAAGCCAAATATGCGCGCCGGTACCTTTCGGATCGGCTGCACGCGGGGCTTGCCGTGCTGTGGGGCGGGTACGCGGAGGCCGAGCGGGTTCGTGCTTTCCTGTTCCCGGATTATACGGAGGGTCTGCTGCCCGCGGATAACACAAGCGCCGGAAACACGCCTCCGGCCGAACGGCTGCGTGCAGCCGGCTTTGATGACCTTGCAGAGGACGCGGCGGGGATGACCGCCGCGCTTTCGATTCACGGTTCCGGCTTTCGGACGCTGACGCACAGAGACTATATGGGCTCAGTGCTGGGCACGGGGCTGGAGCGGGATGCCGTCGGAGACATCCTCAGCGCGGACGGCAGGAATGCACTGCTGTTCTGCGACCGTCGTGTGGCGGGATTCCTGTGCGCCAACATGGAAAGGGTGGGTTCCGACGCCGTGCGGCTGCGGCCGGAGACGCCGGAGAGCCTGTGTATTCCGCCGCGTGCCGTTGTCCCCGTGCGGGATACGGTGGCATCCGGACGCCTTGACTGCGTTGTGGCAGCTCTGTGCAATCTGCCGCGCGAGCGCGCGCAGGCCGCCGTCCGGGAGGGACTGTGCGAGCTGGACTACGAGTGTGTCCGGGATTGCGACCGGATGATTGAACCGCCTGCCGTACTGTCCGTGCGCGGATACGGGAAATTCCGCATTCTGAGCTTCGGCGGTGAAAATCGTCGCGGACGCATAAGACTTGCAGCCGAAAAATTCACAGGATAACGGAAAGGACGGGAAGACGGCGCTTTCCTTCCGCTATCGCATGTATAGCTTTGAAATAATTCACAAACAGCAAAGGAGTATCCGAGATACGATGGCTACCGATTTTACAAACACGCTGAACCTGCCCGCAACCGATTTTTCCATGCGGGCAAACCTGCCCGCACGTGAGCCGGAAACGCTTGCCTACTGGCAGCAGATAGGATTGTACCGGCTCATGCTGGAGAACGCTGCCGGAAAGCCCACCTTCGAGCTGCATGACGGCCCGCCCTTCTCCAACGGCAATATCCATATGGGGACGGCTCTCAACAAGGTTCTCAAGGATTTCATCAACAAATCCAAAACGATGGAGGGTTACCGTGTCCCCTATATTCCGGGCTGGGACAACCACGGTATGCCTATCGAATCGGCTATTATCAAGCAGAACAAGCTGGACCGCCGCAAGATGTCGGTTCCCGAGTTCCGTTCCGCCTGCCATAAGTTTGCGCAGAAGTATGTGGATGTGCAGAAGGCACAGTTTGTCCGGTTGGGCGTCAGCGGTGACTGGGAGCACCCCTATCTGACCATGAATCCCGGGTTCGAGGCAAGGGAGGTCAGGGTGTTCGGCGAGATGTTCCGCAAGGGAACCATTTACAAGGGAATGAAGCCCGTTTACTGGTGCCCCAAGTGCGAAACGGCGCTGGCAGAGGCGGAAATCGAATACAAGACGGATGCATGCACGTCGATTTACGTCCGGTTCCGCGTCCGCGATGACATAGACGGACGAATCGCAAAGTACGCGCCGCTCTCCGACACGTACTTTATCATCTGGACGACAACGACATGGACTCTGCCCGGCAACCTTGCCATCGCTCTCAACCCGGACGAGACCTATGTGCTGGTGCGCGCGTCCGACGGATGCAACTATATCGTTGCCGAGGCTCTGTGCGAGAAGACGATGCGGGCCGGCGGCAGAGAGGTCTGCGAGAGGCTGGCAAGCTGGAAGGGAAGCGAGCTGGAGTTTGTCCGGACATCGCACCCGTTCCTGGACCGTGACAGCGTGGTTGTGCTGGCGGACTATGTAACCATGGATTCCGGTACCGGCTGCGTGCATACCGCGCCCGGATTCGGAGCGGACGACTTCCTGACCTGCAAGCGCTACGGGATTGACACCATCGTTCCGGTGGATGACCGCGGCAGACAGACAGAGGACGCCGGAAAGTATGCCGGCATGTTCTATGCCGATTCAAATGCCGTCATTCTGGAGGATATGAAGCAGTCCGGAGCGCTGTTTGCGTCCGAGGAAATGACGCATGAGTATCCGCACTGCTGGCGCTGCAAGAGTCCGATTATTTTCCGCGCCACACCGCAGTGGTTCTGCTCGGTTGAAGCCTTCAAGGATGAGGCGGTTGAGGCGTGCCACAAGGTCAACTGGATGCCCGCATGGGGCGAGGAGCGCATGATCCAGATGGTGCGGGAACGCGCCGACTGGTGCATCTCGCGTCAGCGCCATTGGGGACTTCCGATTCCCGTATTCTACTGCGATTCCTGCGGGAAGCCGGTCTGCACAGACGAAACGGTGGACAGCGTATCGAAGCTGTTCGCGCAGAACGGTTCCAACTGCTGGTTTGAGATGGATGCATCCGAGCTGCTGCCGGATGGATTCGCCTGCCCGTACTGCGGCGGTCACGGCTTTACCAAGGAGACAAACACGCTGGACGGTTGGTTTGACTCCGGCTCCACGCATTTTTCCGTGCTGGAGAACCACGAGGACGATGGACTGTTCTGGCCTGCCGACATGTATCTGGAGGGTGGAGACCAGTTCCGCGGATGGTTCCAGTCGTCCCTTCTGACGGCGGTCGGCGCCAAGGGACAGGGCGCGCCTTACCGCTCCGTGCTGACGCACGGCTGGGTCGTGGACGGCGAGGGACGCACCATGCACAAATCCCTCGGCAACGGTGTTGACCCGGACGATGTGATCAAGAAGTACGGGGCAGACATTGTCCGTCTGTGGGCAGCGTCCAGCGATTACCACGCCGATGTCCGCTGCTCGGACGCAATTTTCCGCCAGCTGTCCGAGACCTACCGCAAAATCCGCAATACCGCGCGCATTCTGCTTGCCAACCTGGGCGATTTCAATCCGAATACCGACATCATTCCTGTCGAGCGTCTGCACGAGATCGACAAGTGGATTCTGTCCCGTCTGAACGAGCTTATCCGTACCTGCCGTGCGGGATATGACGCCTATGAGTTCCATACGGTCACCCATGCCGTCAGCAACTTCTGCACGAACGAGCTGTCCAAGCTGTATGTTGATATTACCAAGGACAGGCTGTATACCGAGGGCAAAACGTCCGAGGAGCGCCGCTGCGCACAGACTGCCATGTATACCGTTGTTTCCGCACTGACCCGACTGATTGCGCCGATCCTTGCCTTTACCGCGGAGGAAATCTGGCAGCATATGCCGCATCTTGCGGAGGAGAAGACGGAGAGCGTGTTCCTCAATGCGCTGCCGGAGGTAAATGAGACTTACGCGTTCACGGAACTGACGGACCGCTGGAATCAGCTGTTTGCACTGCGTGACGGAGTTATGAAGGCACTGGAGCTGGCCCGCGCGGACAAGATGATCGGAAAGTCGCTGGATGCCAAGGTTACGGTGTATACGACCGACGGGGAGCGTGCGGCTCTGCTGGAGTCCTTTGCCGATACGTTGAATCTGATTTTCATCACCTCACAGGCGAAAGTCGTGCGGGGCGAGGCACCGGAGGGAGCCTTTGCGGATCCGGATACCGGTGTGTCGGTGCTGGTTGAGGCTGCCGACGGACGCAAGTGCGACCGCTGCTGGACATTTGTTACGGACGGCACAGAGGTCGGCGACGGGTATCTCTGCCCGCGCTGCCGCCGCGTAGTCGGTTCCTGCTGAGCTGCGTATTCTATGATCGCTGCCGTGGATACAGGTGAGGACATCTCCCCTGTCCCCACGGCAGCGGTTTCGAGAAAGGAGACGATTTGCCATGGCGACTTTTATCTGGTTTTGCGTGGCTGCTGTGGTTGTGTTTCTTGACCAGCTCAGCAAATATCTGACTGTCCTGTACCT
>CAVDLN010000055.1:0-929 GCA_963609805.1 Erysipelotrichaceae bacterium
GAGGGAATCATTATCTAAAATAACAGCCATACGCAAACCTCCTCCTGTTTTGTGCGGGAAATACCGACTGCGTCGGCAGCCGGACAGCAAAAGGGCAGGGCGCGCTCTTCGTACATGAGTGCATTCCCTGCCCTATGGATTTCCAAATGCCTGCCTCTCCGCTTACTTCTTGACAGCAGCCAGTCTCTGTCTGAAACGGTCAACACGTCCGCCCACATCGACAAACTTCTGCTTGCCAGTGTAGAAAGGATGGCACTTGGAGCAAATGTCCACACGCAGCTCACTGCCCTTTGTGGAGCGGGTGACAAAAGTCTCACCGCAGGCGCAGCGAACCGTACACTCAACGTATTCGGGATGAATTCCGTTCTTCATTTCACAATACCTCACTTTGAAATTCCCGATGTGCTTTGACATCGGGTACGCAAGTCGACTTATTATAGCATACTCCCGCCGGAAATGCAATAGTTTTTTCCGAATTTTGCGGGAAAAATTCCGGGGCAGCCGTGAAAAATTCAAAAAAAGTATTGCTTTTTCCCGACCGTTGTGCTATAATAAAATGCGTGTGTGCAGGTGCGTTTGCCTGCGCGGTCACGTATCACGGATGGTCCGCTGCCGAGCTCTGCATGAACATCCGATATCAGGAGGGTCAAGATGGACTTAATCAAGACTTTTACGAATGAGCAACTTAAGGCTGAGGTGCCTTCCTTCAGCATCGGCGACACCGTTCGCGTCGAGAACAAGATCAAAGAGGGCAACAGAGAGAGAATTCAGGTTTACGAGGGCACTGTCATCGCCCGTCACGGCGGCGGCATTTCCGAAACCTTCACGGTTCGCCGCATCACCTATGGCTGCGGTGTGGAGAAGACCTTCCCCCTGCACTCTCCGAATGTTGCGGGCATTACCGTCGTCCGTGTCGGTAAGGTTCGCCG
>CAVDLN010000055.1:939-10931 GCA_963609805.1 Erysipelotrichaceae bacterium
AAGCTGTACTACCTGCGCGACCGCGTCGGTAAGGCTTCCAAGGTCAAGGAGCAGATCGACTGATACGTCTCCGAAAAAAATCCCGCCGGGCTGCGCTGCAGTCCGGCGGGATTTTTTTCGGAATGGTTCGATTACTTTTACTTCGTCTTTTCCGCGGTAATGTACTTGAGGTAGGCGTTGATAAAGCCGTCCAGCCGTCCGTTCATGACCGCCTCTACATCTGCCTCCTCGTAGCCTGTACGCGTATCCTTGACCAGTGTGTAGGGCATGAAAACATAGGAACGGATCTGCGACCCCCACTCAATGTTGTTTTTGTTGCCCTGAATCTGCTCGATCGTGTCCAATCTTTCGCGGATTTTGATGTCCATCAGCTTTGCCTTCAGCATACGCAGCGCAGTTTCCTTGTTTTGGAGCTGAGAGCGCTCGGTCTGGCAGGTCACGACAATGCCGGTTGCCTTGTGCGTAATGCGGACGGCGGAGGACACCTTGTTGATATTCTGTCCGCCGGCACCGCTGGAATGGAACGGAACGAATTCGTAATCCTCATCCCGGATCTGTATTTCATCCAGATCGGGGAATTCCGGCATGACCTCAATGGAGGCAAAGGAGGTCTGGCGTCTGCCCTGCGCGTCAAAAGGGGACACACGCACAAGCCGATGAACGCCGTTTTCGCTTTTCAGGAATCCGTACGCATGCGGGCCTTCCACGGTAATGGTGGCGGATTTCAGCCCGGCGGCATCGCCGTCCAGCCAATCCAGCAGCTTTACCTTGAATTTGTTGTTTTCCGCCCAGCGCGTAATCATGCGGTACAGCATCTGGCACCAGTCCTGTGCCTCCGTTCCGCCAGCGCCGGGGTGGAAGGATATAATGGCGGTGCTGTTGTCGTATTCACCGACCATCAGCGCCTCAATACGCATCCGCTCCGCCTGTGCCTTCAGCTCCGCCAGCTCGGATTTAACCTCGGGCAGGCTGTCCTCGTCATTTTCCTCAAGGGCCATTTCCGCCAGAGCAATGGCATCCTCCAGCCGGCTCTTCAGCCCGTTGTACTCCTCAATGGTATCCTTGGACTGCTTAATGGTCTGCAGTACGCGGGAGGAGCGCGCCTGATCCCCCCAGAAATCCGGTGCAAGCGTGGTTTGCTCCAGCTCCTCAACCTTGGCGGTCAGCGCCCGGATATGCAGTGCCTGACTCAGTTCCTCAACGTCGGGACGCAATCCTGTCAATTCGCGCTTGGCTTCCTCTAACTCAACGATCAAAACAAGTACCTCACAAAGTATTCTGCAAATATTTCACCCTTTTAGTATATCACATTTGTACCCGGCTGACAAGGGGGAACAAAAATTTTTTCCGCAAAGTCCCCCTGCGGTTTTTCTGTGATATAAGGAAACGCCGAAAGGAGGCGGTGCATCTCCGGCACATCTTTTCCCGCCTGCTGCCGGGCGCACTCTTAAGCCGCAGACAGCCGTGCCGACAGCAAAAAAACCTTGAAAGCATCTGCTTTCAAGGCTTCTCTGGTGCGGGCAAGAGGACTTGAACCTCCATGAAATTGCTTTCACTAGAACCTGAATCTAGCGCGTCTGCCAATTCCGCCATGCCCGCATATGAAATTTCGTGATTCGGCGCTCTGTTTCGGTGTCGCATCAAACATTGCGTATTATACCAGCTTTCGCACTGTTTGTCAAGAGGTTTTGCAAAAATAATTGCCGTTTTCGCAAGGTTTTGTCTTCTGTCCGATCTGTTTCCGCTTGGTTTGTTCTTCTTCCCTGTGCGCGAATTGGCAGAATGCGCGAAATGGGGCTAACAAATGCGGGCCTCCCGTGCTATACTGATACCGCACGGGGGGCATACCGTGACAGACAAAGGAGCAAGGAGGAAAATCATGAGCGTAAAAAAGCAAACCAGCACAATGTATGTTACCAGAAACGGCATACCGACCTGCATGGAGGACGGTGTAATCCTCGTAACCGATCGCGCCGAGGCATTGGTGCTGTCCACCGAGCGGCTGGTACAGGGAACCATGCTGTTCGTCATCCGTTCCGGCGGACTGTATATGCTGGACACGGACGGCGGAAACTGGTACAACACATCAACAGGCGCATTATTGTCGGAGGAAAGCGAATGATAGATATGATGACGGCCCTTTTGGCTGCACGGGCAGCCGGTACGGGGACAGCATCCGGCCGCGGGCCGGCCGGACTTTCCGCCTACGATCTGTATGTCCGGAGCGGCGGGAAACTGAGCCTTGCGGAGTGGCTTGCCAAACCGTCTGCCGGTTCCCCCGCCTATGCCGAAAGCACCGATTGGCTGGCGGCAAACGGCGACCGGACAAAGATTTATCTGCTGCCGGACGGGTATCTGTACGCCGTGAAAGCGGGAAACGCCTTCGCCTTCACCAACCTGTTCGACCCCGACACGGCTGTCATAAACAAGCTGCGGGAGGGCACGAACGGGGCGACGCTGACCGACTCGAACGGTCTTGTGTCCTCCGCGCTGATACCGATTTCCTGCCGGACGGACAAATCCAACCCGACCAAGATCCGCATCCGGGGCGTGTCGCTGCTGTCCTACCAGCACGACCAGGACAGAATCACCTACTACGGCGAGGACGGAACGCAGAAATGGTACTGCCCCATCCGGGCGGGCAAGTACGAAACCGACGAGAACGGCGACATCGTGATATATGCGGGGTGGTCAACGACAGAGCCCGTATCCAACTGCGACGCAAACTACAAGTATTTCTCCTTCTCCGGCTTTGTAAAGGGCGAGGAGGGAACGGCAATCACGAGCGCGGACATCGCCGACATCATCATTACCGTTGACGAGGAAATCACCTACTCAACCGCGCCCAAATGGGCGAGCACGGGCATACAGTACGCCAACTACGCCCTGACGGACACGGACAGACAGATGATAGCCGAGCTAATCGGCAGCACATCGCCGCTTACGGGAAAAAAGGTGCTTGTCCTCGGGGATTCGATTTCCACGGATGTATACGGGCGGTACACCAAATGGGTCACGGTTCTCATGAACAGCGGATTTCTCCCGTCCGACACCGTGAACAGCAGCCGGCACGCGACGGGATTTGTCGCGCGGTACACAGGGGACGACGCGAACGCGAAAAACGACTTCATCGACCGCGTCAAGGAGGTATCCGACAAGGACACCTACGACCTTGTGGTTGTGTTCGGCGGCATCAATGATTTCATTCGGAGCATCCCCATGGGCGGCGGCACGGGCGAGACGGACACGGACACCTACTTCAAGCCTGCCGTGGATTACTTCTTCACCTATCTGCTTGATAATTTCACGCAGGCGCGCATCGTTGTTCTCTCCCCGCTGATGACGCAGAACACGGGCAAGAACACGGCAGGGTATTACCAGACCGACTACGCCGAGTACATCCGCACGGCGGCGAAGGCGCACTGCCTGCCCGTTCTGAATCTCACGGAGGAAAGCGGCTTCTGCCCGTTCACCGAAGCGTTCCGCAGCAAGTGGACGCTGATACCGAGCGGCTACACCGACCCGGACGGTGTGCATCCCAATGAGGCGTATCAAAAGGATTTCCTCGCACCCATGATTGAGGGATTTTTGCGCGGATTGTACGGAAGAGGGGTATAAACGGTGCACACAGAAAGTTTTCTTCCTTCTCTGTTCGCACTGATAGGCACATTGGCCGGGACATTCGGCGGTATCCTGACAGGATCCCGCCTGACTACCTACCGTCTGGAACAGCTGGAAAAGAAAGTGGAAAAACACAATTCACTGGTAGAGCGGACGTACCGTCTGGAGGGAGAGGTTGATCTCCTGAAAAGTGAAATCGGAAAGGATCGGGGCAAAGTATGAAAAGCAGTATCGGAAATCGGATTTTTTCAAAAGCGTGGTTGAAGGCGGCGATTGTGCGTGCCGTCAAAACCGTTGCCCAAACCGCGGCGGCAACCATCGGGACATCGGCAATTCTGTCCGACGTAGACTGGCGCGTGTGCCTGTCGGCCGCCGCGCTGGCGGGGATTCTGTCCCTTTTAACCTCGGTTGCGGGACTGCCGGAAGTTCCGGAACAATGAGCCAAACACAAAAGGAGGGCTTGCCCTCCTTTTGTGTTTGGCTCGTTTATCTTATCTTCTGTCTTCTATCTGCTGTCTGCTGTCTGTTACCTGACACGCTCGCCGAGCGGAGTTTCCGGATCAAGGAAAATGACACGTACCGTATCCTCGCCGGATGCCAGGAGCATCCCGTTGGACTCCACGCCGCACAGCGTGGCGGGAGCAAGGTTTGCAACTACGATAATCTTTTTCCCCACAAGATCCTCCGGCTTATACCATTTGGCAATGCCGGAAACGACCTGACGCTGCTCATACCCCAGATCAAGCCGGAGTTTCAGCAGTTTCTTGGCTCTTTTTACCGGCTCGCAGGCAATCACGGCAGCGGTACGCAGTTCGACCCTCATGAAATCATCATAGCCGATCTGCGCAATGCCCTCCGGGCGTTCCGCTCCGCCGGCAGGCTTCTCTGCGGCCTCCGCAGCATCGGTTTTCTCCTCTGCCGGGGCTGCGGCTGCCATTTTGGCGGCACGCTCCGCTTCCAGCTGCGCCAGCATTGCCTTTTCGTCCACACGGGCAAACAGCACTCTGGACTCCTCCACCTGCACGCCGGGCTTCAGACCGCCGAATACGTGGCCGATCGTGTCAAAGCCGCGCGCATCGGTGTTCAGCCGGTTCAGAATTTCCTCTGCCGTGGCGGGAATAAAGGGCTTGAGCAGGACCGCTCCCTGCCGGATAACCTCCAGCAGGTTGTACAGAACAGTCCCCAGCCGATCGCGGCGGCTTTCGTCCTTTGCCAGCGACCAAGGCGTGGTTTCGTCAATATACTTATTCGCACGGCTGAGCAGCGCAAACACGCAGGCTGTCGCATCCGCCACATGGTAGTTCTCCATGTTTGCCACCACGCCGTCGTAAGCGGCGGCACATGCGGCAGGAAGTTCGGCATCCAGCGCGCGCTCCTCCTCCGTATCTGCCGGAACCGGTTCAGCAACCACGCGGTCAAAATACTTCTTCTGCATATCCAGCGTGCGCTTCACGAGGTTCCCGAGATTGTTCACAAGATCGGTATTGAAGCGGCTGATAACCGATTCATAAGTAATGGAACCGTCCGAGCTGTAGGGCATCTCGGACAGCGCGTAGTAACGCACGCCGTCCACGGTAAACTTTTCCGCCAGCTCATCGGCGTAAATGACATTCCCGCGCGACTTGGACATTTTATCCGTTCCGAAATTGAACCACGGGTGTGCGAAAATCTTCTTGGGCAGCGGCATATCCAATGCCATAAGGAAAATGGGCCAATAGATGGAATGGAACCGGAGGATATCCTTGCCGATAATATGCACATCGGCAGGCCACAGTCTGCGGAAGTTCTCGCTCTGCTCCTCATAGCTCTTATCGGGATCGTACCCGATGGCGGTGATATAGTTGACCAACGCGTCCAACCAAACGTATGTCACATGGCGCGGGTCAAATGTTACGGGAATTCCCCATGAGAAGGACGTGCGGGACACGCACAGATCCTGCAGGCCCGCCTTGAGGAAATTGTTGACCATTTCCTTCTTGCGGCTCTCCGGCTCAATGAAATCCGGATGCTCGTCAAAATACGCCATAAGCCTGTCCGCATACTTGCTCATGCGGAAAAAGTAAGCCTCCTCGCTGGCGCGCTGAACCGGTCTGCCGCAGTCCGGGCACTTGCCGCCCGCGGCCTGCGTATCGGTAAAGAAAGACTCGCACGGCTCGCAGTACCAGCCCTCGTAGCGTGACTTATAGATATCACCCTGATCATAGAAGCGTTTGAACAGCTTCTGCACAGCCGCGACATGGTAGTCGTCGGTCGTGCGGATAAAGTGATTATAGGAAACGTTCATCTCGTCCCACAGATTCTTTATCACGCCGGAGGTGCTGTCCACAAATTCCTGCGGAGTCTTGCCGGCGGCAGCCGCCTTGTTTTCAATCTTCTGCCCGTGCTCATCGGTTCCGGTGCAGAGAAACACATCGTAACCCATCTCTCGTCTGAAACGGGCAATGGAGTCCGACATGATAGCCTCATAGGTATTGCCGAAATGCGGCTTGCCGGATGCATAGGCAATGGCGGTAGTCATATAGAATGCGGGTTTTGTCATAGAGGTATCCCTTCCTTTTTCTGTTGGTATATATGTGGCAGCGGCTCTCACTCCGCGCATCGGAAATTTTCCTTCAGCCGCCCGACCAGGTCGGCAATGCACCCCTCGCGGTACGGGCACAGAATCAGACGGCAGCTCGGCTTAACCAGATCCTGCGCATCGGCAGGGCACGCCGAAATGTCCGCGGCGCGCAGCATGGGCAGGTCGTTCTCATAGTTTCCGGCGGCAACCGTCAGGAGCTGCTGTCCGTGCGCGTCACGGAACAGATCCGCCAGACGGCGCAGACCGCTTCCCTTGTCGCAGCCGGCCGTATTGATCTCAAAGAACTCCGGGTCCGATTCCGCATAAACCAGCCTGTCCCCGAACTCCGCCTCGATCAGCGGACGGACACGGGCCACCGCCTCCGCACTGCCGCGGACAACGATCTTGTACAGCTGCACGCGATCCATATCCGAACAGTCCGGCAGAACGCTCACGGCCGCACCTGCCTTTTCGGCGCTTTTCATATCGCTGAGGATTCGCGGATTCCTGCTCTGTGGGTCTCCCATAAAGCCTTCCGACGTGGACAGACGGATTCCGACCTCCTCGTCGTGCTCCCTTGCATACCCCCTCACGAAATTCATGACCTCCAGCACCAACGACGGGTCAATCGGTGCCTCGGACAGAACACGGCCGGCTGTATAGTCATACAGGCAGGCTCCGTTGCACAGGATGGCGGGCGCGTTGATCAGCTTTTCGATTTCCGGCAGGACACGGTATATATGCTTCCGGATGCGCCCGGTCGCTATGGTAAAATGTCCGCCTGCCGCTTTGAACTCCTCCGCGGCACGGAGATTCCTGTCCAGCAGCCTGCCGCCCTCGCCGAGAAAAGTGCCGTCCAGGTCGGTCGCAAGCAGGATACGCGAAAAATCAGTCATACGAAACTCTGAAAACCTCCATCTGTCCCGGTGCCAGCCACAGGCCTATCCGTGCCGTATGGCCGTCGTCTCCGTAGTGCGCGTCATGATGGGACGCAATAAAGTCCACATCGCGCATCTCGTCGCCCCTGTTCCAGTAACGGTGAATCTGCTTCACGCCGCCGTCAAAAATCATCCAGAACAGCCCCGACTCACTCTGGCTGTTGTTTACAAGCACGAGATACCGGTTTCCTTCATCGTCCGTAAAGCTGCTGATAATGCCCGGCAGTCCGTGATCACTGACCGTCTTGCGCAGGTGGGGCAGGTCATAGGTGGAATAGAGCGGGTATCCGCCGTATGCCTTGCAGAAATGGTAGGTTTTCTCGTGGTGCAGCCGATTCATCAATGCGCCGTAGCGGCGGTGAAACAGAATCTGAACGCGCCGTATAGCCGAATAGGTGGCAGACTCCTCACCCAGCTCATCAATCGGTGCGCCGCGGTAATTGTTGGAGGCATTCATCCCGTACCAGAGGAACCACAGGATACCGTCGCATCCGCTTGCCACCGTCGTGGACAGCTGCCAGCGGATATCGTCCTCGCTCGGGACGCGGTAACGGAAATGCCCGCAGGACAGCAGGGTATTCCACACCATCACGCCGTTCCGGTCGGCTGCGCCCACATAGCGGTTCAGGTTGCGGAAGTACATATTGATTCCCTCATCCCCGGGATTCATCTGGCAGTAGCAGTCATAGCAAATGAGCGGACAGCCGGATTCCCGGACAAAGCGGTCAATCCATGTGTCAAATGACTCTCCGCCCAGCAGGTCGTTCTCCATGCCCTCCCAGTAGGGATTGAAGTTGAGCAGGGGCGTCAGCTCCGGCGCCGTCTCCCGCATAATCTGATACGTACGGACACAAGCCGCAAACTCCTGCCCGCTTATCGGCTCATCGCCGACATAAAAGCCGTACGTCGCCGGATGGTGTCCGAAGTCGGCATACGCACGCTCAAACACCGGCCGGAATGCTTCCGGGTCCTGCAGGAACCGGTGAAAATCCAGATCATGCACGCAGACAAACGCCCGCATGCCCGCCTTTTGCATTTCATCCAGCATAGCCGTCATATCGGCGGGGTTGTTCCCTTTCTCATAGGAAAAAAAGGGCGTCTGGTTGCAGGTAATACCCGCGCGTTTCCAGCTTTCGACCTGCGAGAGCGGCGTACTCTCAACGGACGGATAATTCCAAAAGCCGATCGGGTAACGGAGGGATGGTTTCTTGCCGCCGGGTGTGTTGCTCATGGCCAATCTCCTTGTTTCATATCTTTTTTCTTTTATTGTTCGTCGGACTCCCGACGCAGAATATCCGTCAATACGGAAAAGTCATCCGGCAGCGGGCAGGAAAAACGCATTTTCTGTCCCGTGCGGGGATGGATCAGCTCCAGCTCCCCGGCATGCAGACACTGCCCCCGTATAAGCTCCGCATGCGCGCGTCCGAAGCGCGTGCCGTCCCCGCCGTACAGCGGGTCGCCCAGCAGGGGGTGCCCCAGCGCCGCCATATGAACCCGAATCTGGTGTGTGCGTCCCGTTTCAAGCCTGCATCGCACCAGTGAGAAGGACTGTCCCCAGCGCACTCCGACCGGGAACCTCTCCAACACGGCATAATGCGTTACGGCGGAACGGACGCCGGACTCGGTGCGCCACGCATCCGTCGGGAATACCGCCATTTTCTTGCGGTCTGTGCGGCTGCGTCCGACCGACAGCGTCACAGTCCCCGACTCCTCCCGGAATCCGCCGATGCACAGCGCAGTATACACGCGGCTGACGGCATGCGTTTTCAGCTGCTCGGTCAGGGCTCGGTGGGACATATCGTTTTTCGCGACAACCAGCAGTCCGCTGGTATCCCGGTCGATGCGGTGCACAATACCGGGACGAAGGACGCCGCCGATTCCGGACAGGCTGTCCCCGCAGCGGTACAGCAGCGCATTGACCAGCGTCCCGTCCGGATTCCCGGGAGCAGGATGCACCACCATGCCGACCGGCTTGTCTACCACTAAGATATCGCTGTCCTCGTACACCACGGACAGCGGGATGTTCTGCGGCAGTGCCTCGGACGGCTCCGGCAGGGGAATCTGCCATGCGATTGTGCTGCCGCCCATAAGGCGCATGTTTTTATCGGAAATCGTGCGGTCCTGTCCGTCCTGCCCTTTGAGCCAAACGGAACCATCCTCAATCAGGCGTACCGCGGCTGCGCGGCTGATCCCCGCTGCGGCAGGCAGAAACCGATCCAGACGCTCACCGGCTGCCTCCGGCGGAACAACCACACTGCCGCAGGCCCCATTCCCCGTTTCTTCCGGAAGGACTGCCTCGTCCGGCTCGTGAATGTCCCTCATGCGGTCGGCGCTCCGCCGTCCGGCGGGGTTTCCGTCGGATGGCCCGTATCGGAATCGGCCGCCGGTGCGTCCTTTGATTTATCCGGGACGGGATCTCCGTCCGACTCCTGCGCCGGCGTCTGCCCGGCTTCCTGCAGAGCGGCGGCTCGTTCCGCCAGTACCTCCCGGCGCATGGAAAGAATCAGGTACAGCATCAGCATGCCGGCTCCGATGCAGACAAAGGAATCCGCCACATTGAATACGGCAAAATGGATCAGGCGAAAATCAATCATATCCACAACATATCCCAGCGCCACACGGTCAATCATGTTGCCGATTCCGCCGCCGATCACAAACGCCAGCGACAGGCAGAGCAGGCGGCTGCGTGGTTTTTTCCAAATCAGGTACACAGACAGCGCCGCAATGGCAACCGACGACACAATCATAAATACCCAGCGGTTGTTCGCCAGCATTCCGAACGCCGCTCCCCGGTTCTCCACATAAGTCAGATGCAGCGCGTCCTGCAGAATGGGAAAGGTTCCGACAGGCTTCAGGTACAGGACAGTCAGATA
>CAVDLN010000056.1:0-10923 GCA_963609805.1 Erysipelotrichaceae bacterium
GCATTACGCTGCTGACACTGGGCGTAACCGCCGTTATCATGATCGGACTGACGCTGTTCATCAACCTGACCCGCATGGGCAAGGCGATGCGCGCGGTTTCCGAGGACCGCGAGGCCGCGGAGCTGATGGGCATCAGCGTCAACAAGACCATTACCATCACCTTTGCCATCGGATCCGCGCTGGCAGCGGTGGCAAGCGTGTTCTTCGGAGCGACGTATGTGTACGTCAAGCCCACGACCGGATCCATGCCCGGCATCAAGGCGTTTACGGCTGCCGTGTTCGGCGGCATCGGGTCGATTCCCGGCGCCATGCTCGGCGGTATCCTGCTGGGCCTTATTGAACAGATGGCCAAGGTCTATATCTCCACCCTGTGGTCGGATGCCGTGGTGTTCGGCATGCTGGTGCTGGTGCTGGTATTCAAGCCGGCGGGACTGCTCGGAAAGCGCGTAAGGGAGAAGGTGTGAGCAAGCATGGAAAAAAAGAATTTTCTCCGAAAAGATTTCTTCAGTGCCGACCGTATCACGTTCATGACGGTGGCGGTGCTGTTTGCCGTTATGGCCGTGCTGGTGTACACGGGCAATGTCGGGCGGCAGATTCAGAACATGCTGACCTCGGTGGCCTGCTACATTGTTCTGGCAGTGTCGCTTAACCTGGTTGTCGGACTGCTGGGCGAGCTGTCGCTGGGGCATGCGGGATTTATGTCCGTCGGACTTTTTACCGGCTGTACCGTGGCGGTTCTGCTGCATGACAAGCTTCCGACCGTGATCTGCCTGCCGCTGTGCATGGTGATAGGCGGTCTTGCGGCTGCGCTGGTGGGACTGGCGGTCGGACTGCCCGCTCTGCGGCTGGGCGGCGACTACCTTGCCATCGTGACGCTGGGCTGCGGCGAGATAATCAAAAACGTTATGACAAATCTGGAGATCAGCGGGACTGCGCTGCGCGGCGCGCTGGGTATCGATACATCCTCCGTTCAGCGTTCCTCCAAACAGCTGCTTCCCTATGCCATTGCACTTGTTCTGCTGACCATGCTGGTCATCATGAACTTCAAGCGTTCGAAGCACGGCCGTGCCATCATGGCAATCCGCGACAACCGTATTGCCGCCGAGGCAACCGGCGTCAACGTTGTGTACTATAAGCTGATGGTGTTCATGCTGGCTGCGTTCTTTGCCGGTGCCGCCGGTGTGCTGTACGGCTACAGTCTGCCGGTTGTGAAGGCGGACGCTTTCGGATACAATATGTCCATTGAGATTCTTGTCATTGTGGTGCTGGGCGGCATGGGCAACATAGGCGGATCCATTCTGGCTGCCATTGTTCTGCGTGCTCTGCCGGAGGCACTGCGCAGCTTCTCGGATTACCGTATGCTTGCCTACTCGGTGCTGCTGATTGCCATCATGCTGCTGAACGAAAACAAGCGGTTCAAGGCATGGAAGAGTCAGTTTTCTCTGCTCGGCTGGCTGCGCGGTCTGCGCCGCGGAAAGTCCGGCTCTGACGGAAAGGAGGCGGATGCATCATGAACCTGTTCGGTAACAAGAAAAACGCCGTTCACTCCGATACCTCCGGAGGAAAAAAGGGAGCGTATCATTCTGAGGGATCCAATCTGGTTCCGTATCCTTCCGGTGCGGTTATCCCTGAGCGCGATCTCGGGAAGACGCCTGTGCTGGAGGCTCTGCACCTCGGCATCGACTTCGGCGGCCTGACCGCCGTGGATGACTTCTCGCTTGTGGTCGGCAAGACCGAAATCGCAGGTCTGATAGGCCCCAACGGAGCGGGAAAAACAACCGTGTTCAACCTGCTGACCAATATTTATCAGCCTACGCGCGGGAACATCATGCTGGACGGATACAGCACGGCGGGGAAAACCACCGCGCAGCTGAACAGCATGGGCGTGGCGCGCACCTTCCAGAATATCCGCCTGTTCGGCAACATGAGCGTTGAGGACAATATCAAGGTGGGACTGCACAACAAGACCAAGGAGAGCCTGCTGTCCGCGGTCACGCACACCTTCGGGTATGCGAAGCAGGAGCGCGAGGCGCATGAAAAGGCGCTTGAACTGCTGGATTTCTTCAGCATGGCGGATCTTGCCGATGCGCCTGCAGGAAGCCTTCCGTACGGCGCACAGCGCCGGCTGGAAATCGTGCGAGCCCTGGCCACTGGGCCGAAGATCATCCTGCTGGACGAGCCGGCTGCCGGCATGAACCCGTCGGAAACGGCGGAGCTGATGACGAATATCCGGCGCATCCGGGATACGTTCCAGATTGCCATCATGCTGATTGAGCATGACATGAAGCTGGTCATGAGTATCTGCGAGGGTATCTGCGTGCTGGATCACGGGCGGATTATCGCCAAAGGGTCTCCGGATGAGATCCTGTCCAACCAAAAGGTTGTTGAGGCATATCTTGGCAAAAAGAAGGAAGGGGGCGATCCGGCATGATGCTGCAGGTTGACAAAATCAATGTGTACTACGGCAAAATTCACGCACTCAAGGATGTGTCTCTGGAGGTTGCCGAAGGTGAGATCGTCGCACTGATCGGTGCGAACGGCGCGGGAAAGTCAACAACGCTTAAGACCATATCCGGCATGCTCCATCCGCGTTCCGGCAGCATTCGTTTCCTGGATACGGATACCACGCATACGGAATCCTTCCGGCTCGTGTCACGCGGAATGGCGCATGTTCCGGAGGGACGGCGCTGCTTTCTGCAGATGACCGTCCAGGAAAACCTGGAGATGGGCGCCTACACGAATCCTTCCTATACCAAAGAGGGACTTGCCAAGGTGTACAGCCTGTTTCCGCGCCTGAAGCACCGGAAGAGTCAGGTGGCGGGAACGCTGTCCGGCGGCGAGCAGCAAATGCTGGCAATGGGCCGTGCCCTGATGAGTCAGCCCCACCTTCTTATGCTGGATGAGCCTTCCATGGGTCTTGCTCCCATTCTGGTTCAGCAGATTTTTGATATCGTGCGGGAACTGCACCGCACGGGAACCACCATTCTGCTGGTTGAGCAGAATGCGGAGATGGCGCTGAAGATTGCAAACCGCGCCTATGTGCTGGAGACCGGCCGTATTGCGATGAGCGGCGATGCAGCTACGCTGACCAATGACGACAACGTGCGCCGCGCATATCTCGGCGGTTAAAGAAAGTCCGAAATTCTGCCGGCATCCGTCTCCGGAAAGAGCCATCCGGGGGCGGGGTCGGTATTTTCTTGCGCATAACGTGTAACGAATAATCTGTAATCCGCATCGGCTCCCGCCGCACAGGCGCGGGCTGCGATGCATAATTTTACATGCGGCTGCGGGTATACGCGTTGCGTATCCGGCGGCAAAATACTGGAAATGAGGTGTTCTGTCATGTCGTATCCGCGCATCCTGACAATTCAGGATATTTCCTGCGTCGGTCAGTGCTCTCTGACCGTAGCCCTTCCCATCCTGTCCGCCTGCGGAGTGGAGACCTGTGTCCTGCCGTCTGCCGTGCTGTCTACGCACACCGGCGGGTTTAAAGGCTACACGTTCCGTGATCTGACCGACGATATGCCGTCCATTCTGGCGCATTGGCAGAAGGAGGGCATTCTGTTTGACGGAGTTTACACCGGCTATCTCGGCAGCACCAGGCAGATCGGGTATGTCCGGGACATTCTTGCCGCCGTCCGCCGTCCCGGAGCGCCTGCCGTTATCGACCCCGCCATGGCGGACAACGGAAAGCTGTATGCCGGCTTTGACGATGTGTATGTCGCGGGAATGCGCACGCTGTGCGCCGACGCAGACTACCTGCTGCCCAATATTACCGAGGCCTGCCTGCTGACGGATACCCCGTGGCAGGAAACCTATGACCGTGCCTATATCGATACGCTGCTGGCACGGCTGGACGGGCTGGGCGCGAAATGCACGGTTCTCACCGGCGTTTCGCTGCGCCCCGGCATGACCGGCGTGATGGTGCACAGCGCGTCCGGAACGGAGTACTACGAGCATGTGCTGCTGCCGAACAGCTGCCACGGTACCGGCGATGTATACGCATCGGCTTTCGCCGGCGCGATCCTGCGCGGCGTGACCCCGTTTGAGGCAGCCGTAATTGCCGCCGACTACACGGTTGCCTGCATCCGTGCCACGGCGGAGGAGCCGGGACATTGGTACGGCGCGAAGTTCGAGCCTGTCCTGCCCGTGCTCATCCGGAAACTGGAGGCAGCCGCGGGCACGGATTGATTTCGCGTACCCCTGCAAAAACTTGCGTGCATATTCACCGATTTTCCAAATGCTCCGGAAACGAACATCCCCGCTCCGGGCGATTTTCCCAAAAATCCTCCGAAGTTATTGACAAGGCAGGCACTTTGTAGTACAATACTGCTATGTATGAGTACACTGTTTCCGGGAGGCGCCCTGATGAAAAGTATGACAGGCTACGCCCGTGCGGCCGCTGTGGTTCCCGTGGCGGGCGGCGGGCAGGATGTCCGCGAGGTATGCGTGGAGATGCGCTCGGTCAACAACCGCTACCTGGATCTGTCCGTCCGCATGCCCCGCAGTCTGACGGGGCTGGAGGAACGGGTAAAGCGCACGCTGACCGGGGCGGGCATTGTCCGCGGCAAGCTGGATGTGACCGTGACGGTGACGGTCCGGGGTGCATCCGAGGAGGAGAGCGGTGCCGTGCCGCTGGAACCGGATATGGCGTTTGCACGACGCATAGCGGAGGCCGCACGGGTTCTGTCCGAGGAGCTTGGAATTCCGGACGACCTGACAGTCAGCCGTCTGATGGCGGTGCCGGGTGTCCTGGTGCCGGTTCAGCCGGACAGGGACGAGTCCGATGAGGATGCGTGGAGCTTTCTCGGGCCGGTTCTTGCGGATGCCACGGAGCAGTTCCTGACGGCACGGGCACGTGAGGGCGAACGGCTGGGCGCGGATATGCTGGGCAAGATTGCCCGCATCCGTGAATTGGCCGGCGCACTTTCCGCCGCATCCGAGGAGGATGTGCGTACACTGCGCACCCGCTACGAGGAGAGGCTCCGGACGCTGATCGGACAGGCAGGCGTGCAGCCGGACGAGTCGCGCGTGATTACGGAGTGCGCGGTTTTTGCCGACCGCATTTCGGTGGACGAGGAGCTGGTTCGTCTGTCCTCGCATCTGGACACGCTGGAAGGCCTTTTGCATGCGGAGGAAGCCGTAGGGCGGAAAATCGACTTCATGCTTCAGGAGACAAACCGCGAGGTCAATACGATCGGATCCAAGTGTTCCGATGCCGGCATGGCAAGGCTGGTGGCGGAGGTCAAAAACGAGCTGGAAAAGATCCGGGAGCAGGTTCAGAATATCGAGTAGCCTGCCCGGAGAGGGGAGAAATTCCATGAAATTCATCAATATCGGCTATGGCAACATGGTTGCGGTTGATCGTATTGTCACGCTGGTCAGCCCGGATTCCGCACCCATCAAGCGATTGATTCAGGATGCGAAGGACGACGGGCGCGTTATCGATGTGACCTGCGGACGCAAAACGCGTGCGGTCATCATTACCGATTCCGAGCATGTTGTCCTGTCTGCGCTGCAGGCGGAGACCATTGCCAACCGACTGGAAAGCGACGACGAAACCGACGATGCGGATGAGACCGGCGATGCCGACCTCACAGAGGATGACTGAGTGCCCGCTGCGGCATGTTTTCATAAAAAATAAGGAGTACACCCATGATTTTTCCAACCATCAATGATCTGACCAAAGGCAAGTACAACCGGTATGAGATTGCGCTGGCTACCGCCAGATGCGCGCGCCTGATTACGAATGAGTATGTCCGGCAGCGCACCGAGGCAGAGAGTGCCGCAACCGGAAACAAGGAGACCGATCGCCCGCTGAATACGCTGATTGACAAGGAAGTGCGGGATGAGAAGGCGGTTGTAATTGCGGCCCGCCGCCTGTATGAAGGGCAGTATGTCATCACGCATAAGTCCGTTGAGGAGCAGGAGCGTGAGGAACGCGCCATTCTGGAAGGCGTTGATGAGCCCATCCGTCAGTTTTCCGCGAGGGATGACGATGTGATTGCCGACGACACGCCGGGTATCGGGGATATGCTCTCCGATTTCCTGCCGGATGACGACGCGGAGCAGGCGGATGACGGCGATGCGGCGTTCGAGGAGTCGATGATGGCGGAGGAGCCGGACGATTCGGACACGACAGATAAAAACTGAGCCGACCTGAGCGCGGCAGGGCTACTTCGGTAGCGGGAAGGAGTCACGACATGAACCAGCCCGAGAGCTGCCGCGTGACGGAGGTACCGTCTGCCGATGTTATGTATGCCGCCGTGCATATTCTGGAATGCCCGCTGGGCATCGACCGTCCGTACCATTACTATATCCCCCGCCCGCTTGCGGATGCAGTCCGGCCGGGCGCGTTTGTGACGGTTCCTTTCGGAAAGGGGAACCGAAAAAAACTCGCGCTGGCTGTCGGCATCTGCGACAGGGCGGGGCTTTCTGTCCTTCCCGACGGCGTGGATCCGGACAGACTGAAGCCGGTGAGCGGCGTCTGCCGGGAACGGCTGTTTCTTACGGAAGGGCAGCTTGCCATATGCGGATTTCTGACCGAGCAGACGCTGTGTACGGTCGGGGACGCGGTGCGTGCGCTGGTTCCCGCGCAGGCACTGGCTACCTTGGCGGAGTTTTACCGCCCCGTTCCGGGCACGGCTCTGCCCGCGGAGCGTCTTCCGTCTGCCGGAGACCTTTTGATTTATGAGTATATCCGGGCACGGGGGAGCGTGTCGGCGCAGGCGCTGCGTTCCCGGTTCGGGGCACGCGCCGCCGCGGCGCTGGATATGCTGTCCGACCGCGGTTTGGTTGAGCGTGAACTGGATGTCAGGGAACCGGACGAGCGGCAGGAAAACTTTTATGTGCTTGCCCGTCCGACAGAGGAAATCCGTGCCGCGCTGGCGCAGGAAAAGGGTGCGGGGCGCATTCTGTCGACCGCGCAGCGCACCGTTCTGCATGTCCTGCTGGAGGCGGCCGAGCCGGTTTCCGGCACCGATCTGCGGCAGCATTCCGGCGTGACGGCATCGGTTCTGCGGGCTCTGTCGCAGAAGGGACTGGTACGCGGCGAGGCCCGCCGTGTTTTGGCGGAGCGCCCGGCGGAATCCTCTCTCGGTGATGCGGGGCTGCGGACTCCCTTCTCACTCAGCAGCGAGCAGGTGGATGCCGTGCGTGTGCTGTCCGGTCTTGCCGATTCCGGCGAGGCCCGCGCAGCACTGCTGTTCGGGGTGACCGGATCCGGCAAGACCTGCGTCATCCTCTCCATGATAGACAGGATGCTGGATGCCGGGCGCGGCTGCATCATGATGCTGCCGGAGATTGCGCTGACACCGCAGATGCTGTCCATTTTCCGCGCCCGCTACGGGTATCGGGTGGCGGTGATTCACTCGGGGCTGTCCGGCGGAGAGCGGCTGGATGCTTACCGCCGGATCAGAACCGGGGAGGCACCGGTTGTCGTGGGAACCCGTTCGGCCGTGTTCGCGCCTGTCCCGAATCTCGGCATGATTGTCATAGATGAGGAGCAGGAGCACACCTACAAATCGGATCAGAATCCCAAATACCATGCGCGGGATGTGGCGCGGTTCCGGTGCGTGCAGGAGAAGGCACTGCTGCTGCTGTCGTCCGCCACGCCGTCCCTTGAGAGCTTCCGCAAGGCGGAGGAAGGAAAATATACGCTGGTTCCGCTTCGCCGCCGCTTCGGGAAAGCACAGCTGCCCGAGGTGCGCATTGCGGACATGCGTCGCGAGGCGCAGCGCGGACAGACGGCCCCCCTGGGACAGGAACTGCTGAGCGAGCTCAGGCGCGTCCGTGAGGAGGGCAATCAGTCCGTGCTGTTTTTGAACCGGCGCGGGTACTCGACCCAGCTGGTCTGCCGGTCCTGCGGACTGGCCGTGACCTGCCCGGCCTGTTCGGTTGCCATGAACTACCATACGCTGAGCGGCGGATATGACAGAGGCGAGATGGTCTGCCACTGGTGCGGTTCACGCCGCCCGGTTCCGGAGACCTGCCCGTCCTGCGGTTCTCCGCATCTTGTGCGCATGGGATTCGGAACGCAACGCATCCAGCAGGAGCTGGAACGGGAACTGCCGGGAGTACGGGTTATGCGCATGGACGCGGACACAACCGGCACAAAGTCCGCCTACCATGATATGCTGTCCTCCTTCCGCAGCCACGGGGCCGACATTCTGCTCGGAACGCAGATGGTCACGAAGGGGCATGATTTTCCCGATGTGACACTGGTCGGGGTTTTGCTGGCGGATATGTCCCTGTACGTGGACGATTACCGTGCCGCGGAACGCACCTTTTCCCTGCTGACGCAGGTCATCGGACGGGCGGGACGTGCGGATAAGCCGGGGCTGGCCATTATCCAGACCATGGACCCGGACAGCGATGTGCTGAAGCTCGCCTGCGCGCAGGACTACGAAACATTCTATGCGCGTGAGGTGCGTCTGCGGCGCAATCTGGCCTTTCCCCCGTTCTGCGATATTGCCATGCTGACGCTGACCTCGCCCGACGAGAAGGAACTGCAGAAGTCGTGCCTGCGTCTTACGGAGGAGATCCGAAGGCTGACGGCGGGCGGGTACTCGGACGTTCCCATACAGATGTTCGGCCCGTTTGAAGCACCGGTTTATCGGGTGGACAATGTATACCGGATGCGGGCCGTTATCAAATGCCGCCTGACGCGCCGCACCAGGGCCATGTTTTCGGAGCTTCTGCAAACTTTTTCCGCTCTGCGGCAGCGCCCGGTGCTGAGCGTTGATTTCAACCCGAGCAGCATTTGAGGAAGGATTCTGTTATGATATTCTGCGATACCCATACCCATACCCGTTTTTCCTTTGACGGCGCCCCGGAGTCCACGCCGGATTCCCTGTGCCGCCGTGCGCTGGAGATGGGACTGACCGACCTCTGCATAACCGATCACTGCGATGTCAACGGCGAGGCGGAGGGAATTTATACACACTATGACGCGGACGCGGCATGGGATGCCATGACCGAGGCGCAGGAGAAGTACCGCGGCCGGCTGTATCTTACGCGCGGTCTGGAACTCGGGAACGCCATGCAGTACCCGGAGGTTGCCTGCTCGGTGCTGGCGCGCCATCCCTATGAATTCGTAATCGGTTCGCTGCACAACCTGCGCGACGTCCCGGATTTTTCCATGCTCCGCTTCGAGTGCATGAGCGACGTGCAGATTGAACGCCTGTTCTGCCGTGCCATGGAGGAGACAGCCGAAATGTTGTCCTTTGCGCCGGGATTCACGACGCTGGGGCATCTGACATATATCCACAGATACATAACGATGGCGGGGAAGAAGCTTGATTTCCGCCCGCATTATGACCGGATTGAGGCAATTTTCCGCCTGCTTATGAGCCGCGATATGGCGCTGGAACTGAATGTTTCCACCCTTTGGCGGGGGCTCGGCATAGGAATGCCCACCCTGGAGCTGCTCAAATTTTACTGTGACTGTGGGGGAAAGCTGGTCACCATAGGCTCCGATGCGCATGCCCCGACCAATCTCGGGCGCTGTATCCGGCAGGGCTATGCGCTCCTGAACGCGGCCGGACTGCACGAGGTGCTGACCGTGCGGAACGGCGAGCGCGTTCTCCAATCCATTGAATGATGAAAGGAAACAGAAAACCGGCATGAAACTGGAAAACTTCAGTCTGCTGTACCCGGACAGCCAGACCCAGCGGGATCATCTGGCGGGGGTCAATGTTCCCGACATTGATATGTATACACTTCAGGAACTGGGAATGCTGGAAATTTTCAACCCGCAGAGCACGCCGCTGGCGGAATTCTTCACATCCGATCCGGCCGTTATATCGTACCGCAACCAGACCTTCGCGGATATGCTGCAGAACCCTGCCCTGACCGATACACTGCATCGGCTGGTGCCCGTGCTGCAGGATATCACCGAGCTGCGCCGCCTGGAGAATGACATCGCCGGGGAGGATACCGCCTCCTACCTTGCCAGCATGACCGAAATCGAGCTGTACATCACCTGCGTGGACATTCTGCACAAGGGCATGAAGGAAGTGCGCCCCAACCTGCACGGTGCTGCCTTCCGTCGGCTGGCGGACTGCGTGACGGAGCTTGCCGAGTCGGATTACTACGCGGAGCTCAACAGGAAGCTGTCGGAGCTGACGCGGCGCGTGCGGGAAATCCGCAGTGTGACCATCGGCGTCAATCTGGACGCCCAGCTGCGGCCGGCGCAGGCGGGCGTGCTTTCCATCAATGCGCAGCCATTTAAATCCGGAGACGTTCTGGATAAGATTCTGCGCCTCAACCTGAAGGGGGACGAGTATACCTGCATCGCCAACCTGGTTCCCTTCGGGAAGAAACAGACGGAAAACCAGAAAACGGCGCTTACGCTGGCGTTCAATTCCGCCATCAACGACGTTTACCGCTCCTCCCTGCGCTCGTGGAAGAAAATCGTGCAGGGGTACGTATTGGAGAACACGGATTTTCTGCTCGGACTTCTGCCTGAGATAGAGTTTGTCGTCAAGGGAACGCAGCTGCAGGAATCCCTGCGCGCCCGGGGATGCACGCTCTGCAAGCCGGAGGTGCGTCCGATGGACGAGAGGGTGTTTGCCGCCGAACGGCTGTATAATCCCGCGGTGGCGCTCAAGCTTCCGGAGGGGGAGACCATCGTGCCCAACAGCATTGTCTTCGACACGACGCCTGAGAACGCCATGATCTATGTTCTGACGGGTCCCAACCGCGGCGGAAAATCCGTTATCACCTGTGCGGTCGGCCTGTGCCAGGTCATGCTGCAGCTCGGCATGTTCCTGCCCGCGGACTCCTGCCGCATCAGCCCGGCGGACGGCATCTATACGCATTTTCCGACGGGAGCGGACGACACCATTGACAAGGGCCGCCTGGGAGAGGAGTGCGCACGCCTCGGCGAGATCTTCGATGCCGTCACGGCCGACAGCCTTGTCC
>CAVDLN010000057.1:0-8159 GCA_963609805.1 Erysipelotrichaceae bacterium
GTATGATACCGGCTTTACAACAGTATGTTTATTTATAAACGCTCTGTTGTGCTGTGTAGTAAAAAAAGAGAGCCGTCCCGCCGGGCGGCTCTCTTTTTTTACTGATTTTTCTCTCCGCTGTATGGAATCTTCCCGCCGTTCCGAAGCTTCCGGAAAGCCGTACGCGGAGAGAGAGTTCGTGCGGAACTCTCCGCAGGGTGTCGACTGCGCCCTCCGGGTGTCACCGCAGAAGAGCCGCGACCCGCCGGCGGCGTTTCACTTTCCTGCACCGTTCGGCTACAATACTCTCGACGGCGTCGACATCGGATTCCTCTATGGCCTTGCGCAGTCCTTCCGGCTTCAGCCTTACCAGATCCTCCTGCCGCGCCGCACCCTGCATTTCCGGCAGGCCGCAGACCCGCTCTATTTCGTCTCTCAAAGCCTCCCGGGTGTACCTGCCGCTCAGGGCAAGCATTTCCAGCCAGGATGCGCAAATATGAATCAATTCGGCCGCCATGAGACGGTTCACGTTCTGCGGCATCGGGTACTGCGCCGCCAAATCCCGCTTGATGCGGAGCAGATTCAGAAAATCCTCCAGCATATACGGCATGAATCCGGAGGTTCCGCCCCCGAACCGGTAGCAGTAAACGTTTTCCGGAACAATCACCAGCTTCTGCGTCATGGGCAGCAGCCGGAGCGTTACACTCAGATCCTCCCCCATAAACCGGACAACGGGCGGATGCTCCGATGCCCGCGTAATCAGTTCCGTTCTGTACAGTTTTGCATACAGGCACACCGGGTAATCCGAATAGCCGAAGCAACTCACATACAGCTCGGAAATAATCTCCTCGTTCGACAAGGTTCTGACCTTGCCGGAGGAAAAG
This sequence comes from Erysipelotrichaceae bacterium, assembly GCA_963609805.1. Taxonomy (GTDB): domain Bacteria; phylum Bacillota; class Clostridia; order Oscillospirales; family CAG-272; genus CAMEON01. The sequence goes on from CAVDLN010000057.1 coordinate 864, forward strand.
CAGGGCGGAATATACCGATTCGGAATTCGGATTCCCCGCCAATAGCGGCAGACTTTGCCGCACACGCAGTCCGCGTTTTCCCGCTCGGCTGCCGCCGCCAGCTTCTCCAAGGCCCGGCGCGGCAGTATGTCATCGGAATCGCAAAAGCACAGGTATTCCGCCGCCTGCGCCCGCGGCGACAGAACGCCGGTCTTCCTTGCTTCCACGCAGCCCGCATTGGGCCGGTGAATCACGCTGACTCTGGAATCCCGTTTTGCAAAGCGGTCGCATACCCGGCCGCTTTCATCCGTCGAGCCGTCATCCACCAGAATCAGCGCTATTTCACGGTGCGTCTGCGACAGGATGGATTTAATGCACCTCGTCAGCTTGCTCTTTCCCGCATTATACACGGGAACGACAACCGCAATCTCCCGCCCGCATTCTCTTTTCCGTGCCGACACTCCGGCATCCGGCTGTTTCGTACTTTCATCGTCAGGCATATGTGCGCGAACTCCCCTTTTGAATTGACTGCGGGCGTCTTACTTCTTCGGCGATCCCTCGCAGAAATACGCCGCCTCCATGTCCGCGGCGCACAGCGCGTACGCAAGCGGGAACATCTCCAGGGCCTTGCCCACGTTGCCGGGGTCGTCCGTTGCGGAAAATCCCATATGGTAGCGGATGGCGAACGCCTCGTCCCGCGTCAGCCGCATGTAGGCGGATATGATATATACCGACTTCTCCCCGTGTCCGTAGGGCAGATTGTCTTCAATGGTATAGTAAGGAACCTGCTCCCACTTTCCCTGCTCGTTCTTGGCATTGCGGAAACTTGTCTTGTAAAAGTTGACCTTACAGAGATCATGCAGCAGCGCCGCAATGGCAATGCTCTCCTCCGGATAGCTGATGCCGTACACTTCCTTCATGCGCGGGCGGGCAAGGATATCGCACAGGCAGTCATATACATTCAGGCTGTGCCGGCACAGGCCGCCGGCATAGTTCCCGTGGTAGCGGGTAGACGCGGGGGCGGTGAAAAAATCGGTGCTCTCGAGATAGGCAAACAGTCTGTCCGCGCCGTCGCGCGTAATCGTGCTTTTATAGATTTCCGTGAATCGGCGGCGGTCCTCCGCGGCCCTCAGTTCCTGCGGGTTCAGTTCCGGCATAAGATGTTTCTTCCTTTCGTTTCAATGTTCGGTGACTGCCGATGCGGCCTTCCGCCGCATGAGCGCGCGGCAGGTGACAATGCAGCAGCTGTAGTGGACGGCGGCGGTGATAAACCAGGAGATGGGGTAGCTGACGTACAGCACAAAGATGTTGCCCGGGAACTCGGGGCAGACGGTGGCAATCCACACAATGCGGAACACGCAGGAGCCGACCAGCGAAACGATCATGGGCCGGAATGTCTCCCCCATGCCGCGCATGATGCCGCACCCGACTTCCATCAGCCCGCAGAGGAAATAGGTCGTCCCCATGATCATGAGGCGTTTCATGCCTGCCTCCACCACGGCGTCCTTGCTCTCACCGGTTGCGAATATCAGCAAAAGCTTATCCCCGAACACAACGAGAACGGCGCCCAGCGACAGCCCGATGGCCGTCACAAGTCCCACGCACGTAAAGGATATTTTCTTGATGCGCTCATAGGTTCCCGCACCGACGTTCTGTCCGACAAAGGTCAGGGCAGCCGTATAGACGGAATTCATGGCAGTGTACAGAAATCCGTCCAGATTGCTGGCGGCGGCATTGCCCGCCACGACATACGTCCCGTATCCGTTTATGGTAGACTGAATGATGACGTTGGACAGGGAGAACAGCGTGCCTTGGAGCCCGGCGGGAAGCCCGACGAGAATCATCTTTTTCAGGCGTTCCCCGTCCAGTGCAAGACCTGTCACACGGCAGCAGCTCTCCTCCCGGAGCATGAATATCAGGATGGCGGCGGCAGCTATGTACTGTGACACCGCCGTTGCGATGCCGACGCCCAGCGCGCCCAGGTGGAACACGGCCACCATAAGAATATTCAGACCGACATTGGCGACGCCGGAAATCGCAAGGAAAATCAGCGGATGGCGGGTGTCGCCGTTGGATCTCTGAATGGAGGCAAGGTAATTGTACAGCAGGCAACCCGGCATGCCGACAAAGTATGCCTTCATATAGGGAATGGCGCTCGGCAGGATATCGTCGGTCGTGCCCATCAGGCGAAGCAGCGGCTCTGCCATAAAGAAACCGAACAGCCCGACCGCCACGCCGCCGATCAGCGACACGGTCAGGGCGGTATCCGCCAGACGGCGCACCGCCTCATAGCGTTTGGCGCCGATATCCTGCGCGGCAATAACGCCCGCGCCGACCGAAAGGCCCATGAACAGATTGACAATCAGGTTTATCAGGGCACCGCAGCTTCCGACGGCTCCCACCTCAATCTGGGAATCCGCTCCGCCGAACTGCCCGACAACCGCCAGGTCGGAGGCATTGAACAGCAGCTGCAGTATGCCCGTTGCCATAACGGGCAGGGTGAACAGAATCATCCGCCCCAGAATGGGGCCCTCGGTCATGTTGATCTGCTTCTTAGCCATATTGCGATCTTGTCTACCTCTCTCCGTAATCGGTAATCGTACACCCGAAAAAAGCCGGACTGCACATCCGGTCTGCATTTCACATCAATTATACAACCATCCGCCGGCAAAGTCAAGGGGCACCGCGGACATTTCCGCCGCGTTGTCCGTGCGGCACGGAGGGAATGCGGCGGAATTTTTCCGGGCATCAAAAGATTTCGTCAAATTCCTATTGACAAGGTAGGATATTGGTGCTATAATGACGGCGCAAGGAAAACAGTGAGCAGTGAGTATGTGCAATGTGCAAACCGGGACAGAATCTGCGTGCGGGTATTTCAAACCGCAGGGAAGGAAATAGGACGTCACTATGAACGGAACGGAAAACGTGCGGCGCGTGTACGCCGACAACGCCGCCACAACCGCCATGAGCGGGGCGGCAACGGAAAAGATGGTGTGGGCACTGAAAAACATGTACGGGAATCCGTCCAGCCTGCACACGCTCGGTCAGGAAGCCAAGGTCTGTCTGGAGGAGGCGCGCTCCGCCGTCGCGGCCTGCCTCGGCGCCGCCGATCCACGCGAAATCATCTTTACCTCGGGCGGGAGTGAATCGGACAATACCGCCATCCGCTCGGCGGCGTACCTCGGCGCGAAAAAGGGAAAGCGCCACCTGATTTCCACCGCCTTTGAGCACCACGCCGTTCTGCACACGCTGGACGCCCTGAAAAAGGAGGGCTTTGAGGTCACGCTGCTGCCCGTCTCCCCGGACGGGTTTGTCACTGCCGGACAGGTGAGGGCCGCCATCCGTCCGGACACGGCGCTGGTATCCGTCATGTACGCCAACAACGAAATCGGAACGGTACAGCCCATCCGGGAAATCGGGGCGGTCTGCCGTGCCGCAGGCGTGGTCTTTCATACGGATGCGGTACAGGCCGTCGGACATATTCCCGTGGACGTGCAGGCTGATTGTGTGGACATGCTGTCGCTGTCGGCTCATAAGTTTCACGGCCCCAAGGGTGTGGGGGTTCTGTATGTGCGGCGCGGCATTCCGCTGATTCCGCTCATCCGCGGCGGAGCGCAGGAGCGGAATCTCCGTGCGGGAACGGAAAATCTCCCTTCCGTCCTTGCCATGGCGGCAGCGCTGGAGGAGGCGGTCGGCGGACAGCGTGAACACATGCGGCAGGTGTCGCGGCTGCGTGACCGTCTGATCGACGGCATTCTCGCCATCCCGCACACCGTGCTCAACGGGACGGCTCTGCGGGACGAGGCGCACAGGCTTCCCGGCACCGTAAACGTCTGCGTGGAGGGAATCGAAGGGGAATCGCTGCTGCTGCGGCTGGATCTTGCCGGCATATGCGCCTCCTCCGGGTCGGCCTGTACGTCCGGCTCTCTGGAGCCGAGCCATGTCCTGCTTGCCATCGGGCGTCCCGCGGAAATCGCGCACGGTTCCCTGCGGCTGTCGCTGTCCGAATTCAACACGGAGGAGGACGTTGACCTCATTCTGGAAAAGCTGCCCGGTATTGTCGCCGCACTGCGGGACATGTCCCCCGTGTGGGAGGATCTGGAAAGCGGGAAGCTGCCGCACACCATCTGAGAAAATTGCGAAAGGAGAAACAACCTATGCTGTACAGCGAAAAAGTAATGGATCATTTCCGGAATCCCCGCAACGTCGGGAAAATGGACGATGCGGACGGGATCGGGGAGGTCGGAAACGCCGTCTGCGGCGATATCATGAAGATGTATATCAAAGTGAAGGACGGCATCATCACCGATGTCAAATTCAACACCTTCGGCTGCGGTTCCGCCATTGCGACCTCCTCCATGGCCACCGAAATGATAAAGGGAAAGCCGATAGAGGAGGCTCTCAAGCTGTCCAACAAGGCGGTTGCCGAGGCGCTGGACGGTCTGCCGCCCGTCAAGATGCACTGCTCCGTGCTGGCGGAGGAGGCGGTGCGCGCCGCCGTCCGGGATTACTACGACCGTCACGGCATTGCCTACAACCCGGAGGATTTCTGCTCCGGCGACTGCGCCTGCTGCCATGCGCACGACCAAACGTAAATCAGTCCTTTTCAAACAGAACCGCGCCCCGGCGAAATGTCGGGGCGCGGTTCTCTCTTTTTTCTCAGTCGTCCTTTTCTTCAACCGTCTTTTTTTCGTCTGCGGCCGTCTCCCGGCTCATGCCCAGTCTCCGGCACTGCTCCAGCAGGCGGGCAACCACCGCCGTGACATCCTCCCCCGGCTTTATCTGCAGGCGCACCGAGACGTCCTGCGCCATACTTATGCGCAGCTTGCCGGGAAGAAGATCGGAAACCCGTGTCCAGATATCCAGATTCAGTTTTTCCGGGACGAGAAACACGCTGTTTCCGTCCTGCCGCACCGCCTTTATGCCGCACGCCACGGCAAGCGCGCGCAGGTAGGCAATGCGCAGCAGGCTTTCGGCGGCCGTCGGCAGATTCCCGTAGCGGTCGATCAGCTCGTCCGCCATGTCCTCCATGTCCTCGCGGCAGCGGATCATCGCAATGCGCCTGTACAGTGCCATCCGCTGTGCGGGATACCGCACATAGCTTTCCGGAAGAAACGCGCTGACCTGCAGGCTGACCGTGCACTCCGGCTCCTCCTCCGCGGCCTCTCCCCGCTCCTCCAGCACTGCCTGGTTGAGCAGCTTGATGTACAGCTCGTATCCGACGGACTCCATATGCCCGTGCTGTCTGGCTCCCAGAAGATCCCCCGTGCCGCGGATTTCCATGTCGCGCATGGCAATGCGGAAGCCCGCTCCGAACTCCGCATACTCACGGATTGCGGACAGCCGTTTCTGCGCGATATCCGTCAGCGCCTTGCCCGGTCGGTAGGTGAAGTAGGCGTAGGCGCGGCGGGAGGAACGGCCGACACGCCCGCGCAGCTGATGCAGCTGGGACAGACCCATGCGGTCTGCGTTGTCCACAATCAGCGTGTTGGCGTTGGGGACGTCCACACCGGTTTCGATAATGGTTGTGCAGACCAGTATGTCGATATCTCCGGTCAGCATCCGCTCCCAGATTCCCTCCAGTTCCTCCTTCTCCATCTGCCCGTGCGCCACCGTGATGCGCGCGTCCGGCAGTGCCTTCGCAAGGCTCGCCGCCGTTTCCTGAATGGTCTCCACCGCGTTGTGCAGGTAGAACACCTGCCCGCCGCGCCGCAGCTCCCTGCGGATCGCCTCATGCAGGATTTCGTCGTCCTGCTCCATGACATAGGTCTGCACCGGCAGACGGTCAACTGGTGCCTCGTCCAGAATCGATATATCCCGGATCCCCCCCATCGCCATGTTCAGCGTACGGGGAATCGGCGTGGCGGACAGCGTCAGCACATCGATATTTCCCGCCATCTGCTTGAGTTTCTCCTTCTGTGCCACGCCGAAACGCTGCTCCTCGTCCACGATCAGAAGTCCGAGCTTTTTGAACTCCACGCCCTTGCCCAGAAGGCGGTGCGTCCCGATGATGATATCCACGTCACCGCGCGACAGCCGCCGCAGCGTCACGGCCTGCTCCTTGGCGGTACGGAAGCGTGAAATCATGTCCACGTTGACCGAAAAGGCCCGCATGCGGCGCGAGAAGGTCTGGAAATGCTGCAGCGCAAGAATGGTCGTCGGTACCAGAACCGCCACCTGATAGCCGTCCGCCACGCACTTGAATGCCGCACGCATGGCGACCTCCGTCTTTCCGTAGCCGACGTCTCCGCACAGCAGGCGGTCCATGGGGGCGGGGCGCTGCATGTCCTGCCGGATATCCTCGATGGCGGCAAGCTGTCCGTCCGTCTCCTCGTACTCAAAGGAGGAGGCGAACGCCAGCTGAAACTCATCATCCGGGGAGAAAGCGTGTCCCGGTCTGCGCATGCGCTCGGCGTACAGGCGGATTAAATCCTTCGCCATGTCCTTCACAACGGCCTTGGCCCTGGCTTTGGTATGCATCCAGTTGTCCGAACCGAGCTTTGACAGCTTGATCATCCCGTCGTCCGCATGCGCGCCGATATACTTGGACACCATGTCCAGCTTTTCGACCGGTATGTAAAGTTTGTCCGTTCCCGCGTACCGGATGCCGATATAGTCCCGGCTCACGCCGCCCGTGGTCAGGTTCTCGATACCCGTAAACTGTCCGATGCCGTAGGTTTCATGCACCACAAGATCGCCCGGCTCCAGATCGTTGAAGGAAAGAATCGTGCGGCTGTTGCGCCGGCGCGCCTCGTCCGCCGCACGCTTGCGGCTGCGCAGGGCAGCGGGGGAGGAGGACAGCGAGCCCGTCCTGCTGTCCGGATTGGCAGAAAGGATGGCAATGCGCGGCACCATCAGCTCATAGCCGAACAGGAAATTGCGCCAGAGAATCAGCACGGTGCCGAGCGGCATGAGATCCGCCCGCTCCACCGACCCCTCGGCAGGGACGGCGGAGGGTATCCCCTCCGCCTCAAACAGCTCGGACAGACTGCGCGCCGCGGGCTCGTTCTCCACGATCACGGCAATGCGGTATCCGCCCTCCCTGTACCGGTTCACATCCTCGCAGAGCAGGCGGAAATTGTCGGCATAGGACACCATGTGGCGGGTGCGGAAGCCGAAAATTCCTCCCAGCCTCCGCCCGGACATTCCGTACGACAGCGAATCCACATGCACCGTCACATTGCTCTCTAGAAAGCGGTCAAAAACCGTGGACGGATTCGAAAACTCCGCGTATCTGCCCGCCAGCAGTCCGCTCTCGCAGAGGGAGGAAATCTGCTCGTTCATGAGCTTTTCCCCGCCCCGCAGTCTGTCCTGCAC
>CAVDLN010000057.1:8169-10907 GCA_963609805.1 Erysipelotrichaceae bacterium
GTCCTGCACCGCGGAGGTGGAACGGATCAGAAACAGCGTCTTCTCGGGGAAGTAGTCCAGCAGGCACGCCGCCTTCGGGTATATCAGCCGGATATACTTATCCAGAAAGCGCAGTCCCGAACCGGTCGGTGTCTGCTCCGCCCGGGCTGCCTCAACCGCCGCCGCCTCCTCGGCAAGGTCTTTCTTCGCTTCCTCGTTCTTTGCGCTCCTCCGCTGGGCAGCAATGGCAGCCGCCATCCGCTCCAGTCCCGCTGCATCGGTCAGCACCTCGCGGGACGGAAGCAGCTCCGCCTCGTCCACGGCGCAGGTCATGCGCTGCGTTTCCGGGTCAAAAAGGCCCATGCGGTCAACCTCGTCTCCGAACAGCTCAACGCGCAGCGGGTACGAACCGGTACGCAGTTCCCCTTCATCGTCAATATAGGTTCCGAACGGCGCGTACACGTCAATTATCCCGCCGCGTACGGCAAACTGTCCCGCGCCTTCAACCAGATCTACGCGGCTGTACCCCGCCGCCACCAGTTTGGCGGCCATCTCGCCGATGTCAACCTGCGTATGGAAGTCCAGCCGCACCGATACGGCCTGCAGCACCTCGGGCGGAATCGTGTAGCTCAGCGCCGCATCCGGCGTGGTGATAACAGCATCCAGCGTCCCCGACGCGAGGCCAGACAGCACCTTCATCCGCTCATGCTCGTACTCATGCGATGCCGTAATATTATAGAAAGACAGGTCGCGCGGCATATAGAAAGCCGCCCGCAGTCCGAACCGCTCCAGCGTCCGGCTCATGCGCACGCAGTCCTTTTCCTCGGGACAGACAATCAGCGCGCACCGCTTCCGTCCCGTCCTGCCGACACCGCCGTCCGGCGCCGCCTTGGTGCAGACGTCCTCAATCAGCGAAACGAGAAACGCCTCGGTCGCCCCCTCGCACAGTCCGTTTGCCAGGAGCGGCAGGGGCTTGTTCCGGAACGCGGCGCGCACGGCCTCCAGCAGCTGTCCGTATTCCCCGTCCTCCCGGATGCAGGATGTAAGAAGATTCATGATGCCTCCCCCTTTCCGAAAAAGTTCTTCCCGTTCATTTCCTTATCTTATCCCTTCCGGTTGCAGATCTGCATGGCCCTGTCCGCGTCCCCTGTCACAAGGCACTCAATGCCCCGGCAGGCTATGGGGAAAAGCTCGGACAGCACGGACAGCTCGGCATCGGTAAAGTCGGACAGCACCCACGCCGCCAGATCGTAATCCGGGTGCGGCTTGCTCCCGACGCCGATGCGGATGCGCGGGAACTGATCCGTCCCCAGCTCGGCTATGATGCTGCGGATGCCGCGCTGCCCGCCGTCCGACCCGTGGGCGCGCACGCGCATGCCGCCGACCGGCAGGTTGATATCGTCGCTGATAACAATGATGCGGGACGGATCGATGCGGTAGAACCGTGCCGCCTCCGCAACGGCAAGTCCGGAGGCATTCATGAGTGTCTGCGGGCGCATGAGCAGGCAGCGTGACCCGGCTATGGCCGCCTCGCCGACCAGCGCACGGAATTTTGCCCGGTCCGTAACGGCATTCCAGTGCCGGCATACCTCATCCATGCACAGGAAGCCCGTATTGTGCCGTGTGCGGGCGTACTCCCTGCCCGGATTGCCGAGCCCCACGACAAGATGCGTAATCGGTGCGACGGACGCCGCCGTCCGCTTCTCCTCAATCCGCCTGAAAGCGTCGAAAATATCAGCCATAATATATGCCATCCTCCCCGTTCCGGCAGCCGCCGGAAGCAGAACAATACAATTGCAATACAACAAAACAACGGCAGAAAGACACCTCCGGGCTCCCCCGCGGGAGGGGGGTCCGGAGCTTCCTGCCCCGCATATGCCCCTATTATACACGCAGCGGTCCCTCCGCGTCAAGGAGTTCACAGAATATTTACAACTTAATCGAGTTATTTTTGCGCAACCCCTTTCAAGAAAGCAGAAAGTATGCTATAATAACCAGTGGCAAACCACGTATATCGGCGGCATAGGCGTTTTCCCGCAAGGGGTGCCGTCTTTTTCCGTGCCCGCAGCGGCGCGGACGGAGTTCGCTGTTTCCGTGTGTCAAAATTTATTTTTATATGGAGGATACTATCCAATGGCTAAGAAGTATTGCTACCTCTTTACCGAAGGCAACGCCAACATGCGCGAGCTGCTGGGCGGCAAGGGCGCAAACCTCGCCGAGATGACCAACATCGGTCTTCCCGTTCCCCAGGGCTTTACCATCAGCACCGAGGCGTGCACACAGTACTATGAGGACGGCAGACAGATCAACGACGAGATCATGGCCGAAATCATGACCTACATCGAGAAGATGGAGAAGATCACCGGCAAGAAGTTCGGCGACGAAAAGAACCCGCTGCTCGTGTCCGTCCGTTCCGGCGCGCGCGCATCCATGCCCGGTATGATGGACACCATCCTGAACCTGGGTCTGAATGAGACCGTCGTCAACACCATTGCAGCCATGTCGAACAACCCCCGCTGGGCATGGGACTGCTACCGCCGCTTCATTCAGATGTACTCCGACGTCGTCATGGAGGTCGGCAAGAAGTACTTCGAGCAGCTCATCGACAAGATGAAGGCCGAGAAGGGCGTCACCTCCGACCTCGAGCTCGATGCTTCCGACCTCAAGAAGCTCGCTGAGCAGTTCAAGGCCGAGTACAAGAAGCAGATCGGCGAGGACTTCCCCTCCGACCCGAAGGTTCAGCTCTACGAAGCTATCCG
>CAVDLN010000058.1:0-10805 GCA_963609805.1 Erysipelotrichaceae bacterium
GTATAATAGTGGGCAAACTATCGTAAAGTACGGAGGTTCAAACCATGAACATGTATTTTTTGGCAACCACAGCGACCACAGGGTCGTGGGTCACGATCGCCATGCTGGTTGTTCTGTTTGTCGTCATGTATTTTGTCATGATCCGACCCAGCAAGAAGCAGGAAAAGGAAAACAACGCCATGCGCAACAATCTGCAGGTGGGCGATGAAATCACCACTATCGGCGGAATTATCGGCAAGGTTGTCAGCATAAAGGACGAAACGCTGGTGCTGGAAACCTCGCATGACCGTACCCATATCCGCATTCTCAAGTCGTCGGTAAGCCGTGTCGATGTCAAAGCGGAGGACGCTCAGGACTGATCCGTCCCGACGCCGACCACTCAATATTCGGAGGTATCCGCCATGCTTCAGCTTAAGCAGACCGATGCGGCTGCGGCCCTGACCGCGCTTCAGAGAAAAATGCTCCCGTGCCTCACGCTCCCCCTGCCCGCAAATATGCCGATGTCCCTGCGCTACTCGTTCGCCAAATACGATGCGGATGCGGTTGCGGAGGCCTACCGCGGCCTTGTCAAACTGGCGGAGCAGGGTCTTTTGGAAAACGCATAACGCCGCGGGGACCTGTCCCCGCGCGTCTCTTTGCAAAAGGCACAGCGGGTTCTGCCCGTCTGCGCAAGGAAGGAAAAAGGTTCATGCCAAGCAAACTGAAAGACGAAAAATTGGATTGCCTGTTTCGCGGCATTCTGACGTTGGAAACGGTTGAGGACTGCTACAGCTTTTTTGAGGATTTGTGCACCGTTTCCGAACTGCAGGAAATGGCCAGACGACTGCAGGCGGCACGCATGCTGCGCGACAATTGCGTATACACGGATATTGCCGCGCGCACGGGTCTCAGCACCGCTACCATCAGCCGCGTAAACCGTTGCCTGAAATACGGCAGCGACGGTTACAGCAAGGTACTGGACAGGCTGGACGCTGCGGAACCGGCAGACGGCGAGGATTCCGACTGATATGTATCACGGATATCAGGCACTGGCAGGCGTCTACGACTGCCTCAATCGGGAGATTGATTACGAACGGTGGAGCGGATTTCTCGAATCGTGCTTTGACCGCTTTCTGCCCGCGCGTCCGCGTATCGTGCTGGATCTTGCCTGCGGAACCGGACGCATGACCTTTCCCCTGGCCGACAGGGGATACGATATGATCGGCATTGACGGCAGTGAGGACATGCTTGCCGAGGCATACCGCAAAAGCACGGAACGGACAATCCGCATTATGGACGAGGCAGGAACGGATGAATTGCCGGCGGGCATCACAACGCCGCTCTTCCTGTGTCAGGATATGCGGAATTTCGAACTGTACGGAACAGTGGATGCCGCCGTTTGCTGCCTTGACAGCATCAACTACCTGTGCGGCGACGGAGACCTCGATGCATGCCTTTCGTGCCTGTATCTGTACATAGCGCCGGGCGGACTGCTTGTCTTCGATGTAAACAGCCCCGCGACCTTCGAAAATATCTACGGCAGAAACGCATACATTCTGGAAGATGCTCTCCCTTCGGGCGGTACGGCGGCAGAAACACGGGACGTATACTGCGGCTGGCAGAACGAATACAATCCCGCAACACATCTGTGCCGCTTTTTCCTGTCCGTGTTCCGGGAGGACGGGGACGGGCGATATACCAGAACGGACGAGGAACAGACCGAGCGATGCTACAGCCGTAAAGAACTGGAAACGGCATTGAATCGTGCCGGTTTTGAACTGTGCGGCGTGTTCGGCGGATTTGACTTTGCGGAAGCGACGGACAGCAACCCGCGGTGGTATATCGCTGCGCGCACCCGCAAAACGGGGGACTGGTACCTGTGCACGGATGCGCAGGATACGGAAAGGACAGACTGCAGCCATGAGTAAAATTCTACGAGCCATGACGCGGGACGGAAGTGCCCGCATTCACGTCATCTGCTCAACAGATATCGTAAACGATGCCATCCGCTGCCATTCGCCCTCGCCCACGGCAACGGCCGCCTTGGGACGGGTGCTTACAGTCGCCTCTATGATGGGCTGCATGCTGGGAGAGGAAACAGATTCCCTTACGCTGTCCATTGACGGGGGAGGTCCCGGAGGACGGATTCTCGCGGTCAGCGATTGGCTGGGAAATGTGCGCGGATACATTCAGAATCCGACAGCCGATCTGCCGCTGCGTGCCGACGGAAAGCTGGATGTCGGCGGTCTGGTCGGTCATGACGGACTGGTTCAGGTGATCCGGGATGCGGGCGGCGAGCAGCCGGAAGTCGGCTCGGCGCCGCTTACCAGCGGAGAAATTGCCGAGGATCTGACCGGATATTTCGCACAGAGCGAACAGATTCCCACGCTGTGTGCGCTGGGTGTACTGGTAGATACCGATTGCTCCTGCCGTGCGGCGGGCGGCATACTGATTCAGCTGCTTCCCTTTGCAGACGAGAACACCATCACAAAGCTCGAGCAAAACGCCGCTGCTCTCTCCCGCATCAGCCGAATGATCGGAGACGGAATGGATAATCGCGCCATTGCCGACACCGCACTGCAGGGCATCCCGTACGACATTTTTGACGAGCTGGAAGTCGGCTACCGCTGTACCTGCTCACGAAAAAAAATGGATGCCGTTATGACCTCCCTGGGACATGAACAGGTGGAGAAACTGCTGGCCGAGCAGCTCGCCGACGGGAAGCCGGAGGAACTGGAAATTGTCTGCCGTTTCTGCGGAAACCGTTACCGCTACAGCCGGGCTGAACTGGAGAATCTGTTCTCCGGAAGTACCGTTTCCCGATGAAGTCTCCTCATATCCCGGAGAGCGCATGCCTCCGGGCAATTTTTTGCAAAAAGTTTTACGATGCGTCGCGATAAGTTTATATTTGGTTCATTTTTGCGTGCTATCATATAAGAAGGCACATTTTGGGGAAGTTCCCGTGCGGGCGTATGGCAACCTGTTCGCACGGACTTTTCTAACCCGGGCGGAAGAGGGCGGCAGGTTCCCTTCTCCGGGACACAGGAGATAAACACATGCAGATTAAAACAGAAAACTACACAACAGAACAGCTGTCCGGCGTTCCCGAATCTTTAACCGTCGGTAACGGAGAAACTGCCGTTATCGGCATTGATATCGGATCCACAACAGCCAAAATCGCAGTCTTCTGCGGAAGAGACGGCGATCCCGACGGAAGCCCCCGCCGGGGAGGACATTTGGTATACTCCTGCTATGAACGTCATTTTTCGCAGGTTCGCCCCAAAACACTGGAGCTGCTCCGCCGCGTGCAGCCGATGGTGGGAAAGCGCCGTGTCCGCGTGGCTATATCCGGCTCTGCGGGCCTCGGATTGGCTCGTGCAGCGGAGATTCCCTTTGTGCAGGAGGTTTTTGCAACCTCCGAGACCGTGCGGCGCATGGAACCGGACACCTCAGCCGTTATCGAACTGGGCGGAGAGGATGCCAAAATCATCTTCTTTGACGGCGGACTTGACGAACGGATGAACGGCACCTGCGCCGGTGGTACGGGTGCTTTTATTGACCAAATGGCAACCCTGCTCGATCTGACCGTCAGCGAGATGGATGAGCTCAGCCTGCGTCACACCCGCATCTACCCCATCGCATCCCGGTGCGGCGTGTTTGCAAAAACCGATATTCAGCCCCTTTTGAACCAGGGAGCCGCCAAGGAAAACATTGCCGCAAGCATCTACGCCGCCGTGGCAAGCCAAACCATAGCCGGTCTGGCACAGGGGCGGCGCATCGGCGGAAAGGTAATGTTTCTGGGCGGGCCGCTGTACTACTGCCAAGGACTGCGCGCCGCGTTTCGTGAGGCGCTGAACCTGGATGATGCGCATGCGCTTTTCCCGGAATACGGGCGGCTGTCCGTAGCACTGGGCGCGGCACTGTATGCTGCCGGGCAGGAGCAGGAAACCGACATGGACACCCTGCTTGCAAATGTCGAAGCATCCTGCCGCTCCATGCCCGCAACGACACACACCCTGCCTCTGTTCGCATCCGAGGAGGAATACCGCGCGTTCTGCGAAAGGCACAACCGTGCGACTGCCAAAGCGGTTTACCCGGCAGACTACAGCGGCGACGCTTACCTCGGCATCGACTGCGGATCTACGACAACCAAGCTGGTTCTGATGGGCAGGGACGGGGAGATTCTGTACTCCTACTATGATTCCAACCGCGGAAATCCCGCAAGCATCGTTCAGGAGCAGCTGACCGAAATATACCGGCTGTGCGGCAATCATATAACAATCAAAGGATCCGCCGTCACCGGCTACGGTGAGGAGCTGATTCGTCATGCCTTCCATATTGACCGGGGGCTTGTCGAAACCATGGCGCACTTCACGGCCGCCCGCTATTTCAATCCCAATGTGGATTTCATCCTCGACATCGGCGGTCAGGACATCAAATGCTTTAAAGTCAAGAATAACGCCATTGATTCCATTATGCTGAACGAGGCCTGCTCCTCCGGATGCGGATCCTTTATTGAAACATTTGCGAAATCCATGGGCTACGGCGTGGAAGAATTTGCCAGACTGGGATTGTTTGCCAAGGCGCCGGTTGAACTGGGCACGCGCTGCACGGTATTCATGAATTCCTCTGTCAAGCAGGCGCAGAAGGACGGCGCAACCGTAGGCGATATTTCGGCTGGACTGTCCCGAAGCGTTGTTAAAAACGCCATCTACAAGGTCATCCGAGCGAGCAGCGCCGACGAGCTGGGACACGAAATTGTGGTACAGGGCGGAACCTTCCTGAACGATGCCGTACTGCGTTCCTTTGAGCGGGAAATCGGGAGGGAGGTCATCCGTCCCGGCATTGCGGGTCTTATGGGTGCCTACGGTGCGGCGCTGTACGCCCGCTCGCTGGGACTTGAAAAGTCCTCCATTCTTTCCGCTGACGGCGTAGCCGCCTTCACGCACACATCAAAGGCAGCCACCTGCCACGGATGCGGCAACAACTGCCACCTCATCATCAACACCTTTGCGGGCGGCGAAAAATACATCTCCGGAAACAAATGTGAGCGCGGTGCGGGCGGAAAGATTCCGGAAGGCGCCGACGTCATCCCGGATCTGCATCGCTACAAGCGCGAGAAGTTTGATGCGCTGGCGCAGACGGCACGTGACGGCGGACGCGGCACAATAGGTCTGCCTCTGGCGCTTGGCATGTACGAGCTGGCGCCGCTGTGGTTTACCTTCTTTACAGAGCTGGGATTCCGTGTAATCTTCTCCGGTCCGTCCTCACGGAGTCTGTACCTGCGCGGTCAGTACTCCATTCCCTCCGATACGGCCTGCTACCCCGCCAAGCTGATGCACGGACATATGGAGGATCTGATTTCACGCGGAGTGGATGCGATATTCTACCCGTGCCTCACCTACAATATGGATGAGCACACCGGCGACAATCACTATAACTGCCCCGTGGTCGCCTACTATTCCGAGCTGCTGGCCGGGAATATGGACTCCCTGCGCGGCGTCAATTTCCTGTACCCGTATCTCAACATCAATGACAGCCGGCAGCTCAGTGCGGAGCTGTACAGCCTGCTGGGCAAAAGTTTCGGCGGATTTACCAAGCGGCAAATCAGCCATGCCGTCCGGGCAGGGCTGAAAGCCTACGACAAATGGATGGCGGATATCCGCCGGGAGGGCGAGGCGGCCATTGCATGGGCGCGGGAACGCGGAAACCGCATCATGATTCTGGCCGGACGTCCGTACCATATTGACCCGGAAATCGGGCACGGAATCGACAGACTCGCCACAACACTCGGATTTGCCGTTGTAACCGAGGACAGCATAGCCGGGCTTACGCAGCCCGCCCCCGTTCGCGTTCTGAATCAATGGACATACCATTCCCGCCTGTACGCGGCCGCACGGTATGCCGTCGCACATCCGGACGTGCAGCTTGTCCAGCTTGTCTCTTTCGGGTGCGGTCTGGACGCTATCACGACGGACGAGGTAAGGGAAATTCTGGAGCGCGGCAACAAGCTGTACACGCAGATAAAAATCGACGAAATCACCAATTTGGGCGCCGTGACCATCCGCCTGCGAAGCCTGATCGGCGCTTTGGAATTAACCGAAAAGCAGCGCACGTCCGCAGGCACACCTGACTGCGGGGGAACACGGCAGCAGTCCGAATCGGTACTGTCCGCCGGAAAGGAGGGGCAGAACAATGCCTGAGAATTCCAACAGCCGCACCGCATGCACAGGCGAAAACTGCGCCGCATGCGACATTTGCAAAACGCCGAGCCGGGAGGCCGAACCGGAGCGCGTTATTTTCACAGAGGAAATGCGGAAAACCTACACCATCCTCATGCCCACCATGCTGCCGCGTCACTTCCGGATCGTGTCCCGCGTATTCGTGCGTTTCGGCTACAACACGGAACCGCTGGAAATCGGACTGCACGGAGACAGCCGCAAGGTCATAGATGCGGGATTGAAATATGTCCATAACGACGCCTGCTACCCCGCTATCCTCATTGTCGGACAGTTCATCGCCGCCCTGGAAAGCGGCAAGTATGACCCGCATAAGGTTGCCCTGCTGCTGACACAGACAGGCGGCGGCTGCCGCGCCTCAAACTACATCTCCCTGCTGCGGAAAGCTCTCATTCGTGCGGGCTACGCCTATGTTCCCGTCATCTCTCTCAACACAGTCGGGTTGGAACAGATGCCCGGCTTCAAAATCACGCTTCCCATGCTGCACAGGGGGCTTTACGCCATCCTGTACGGTGATCTTATCATGCTCCTGCTCAATCAGTGCCGGCCGTATGAAACTGTCCCGGGAACGGCAGAGGCGCTTGCGGACAAGTGGAGCACCCGTCTGGCAGACGAAATGACATCCGGCAAACTGCACTACAGGCAGGTTAAAGCAACCTACCGACGCATTATCTCCGACTTTGCGTCCATTGACGGCGTGAGCTCCCGCAGAACCTCCCCGAAGTTGAAGGTCGGTATTGTCGGTGAGATTTTTGTCAAGTTTTCGGCACTGGGCAACAACCAGCTGGAGAACTTCCTGATTTCCGAAGGTGCAGAGCCTGTCATGGGCGGTCTGGTTGACTTCTTCCTGTACTCGATTACAGACTCCATCATGGACTACAAGCTGTACGGACTGCGTTTTATCAAATCCCGCATCTACAGGATAGCCTACCGCTTTTTCCTGCATAAGCAGGACGACCTGATCCGTGCCATTCGGGAAAACGGTCTGTTCACGCCGCCGTGCTCCTTCCGGCACACCCGCACCATGACCGCAGGCTACATGGGCATGGGAATGAAGATGGGAGAGGGGTGGCTCCTGACCGCGGAAATGCTGGAACTCATCGATATAGGCGTATGCAACATCGTCTGCGCGCAGCCCTTCGGCTGTCTTCCGAATCACATCGTAGGGAAGGGCATGATGAAACCTATCAAGGAACATCACCCGGAGGTCAACCTGGTTGCTGTCGACTACGACGCCGGCGCAACACAGATTAACCAGGAGAACCGCATCAAGCTGATGCTTGCCAACGCCAAGCGGGCACACGCGGAGGGAGAGACGGAGCATGTCTGATTTTCGCGGAAAGTTAGCCGGTTTTTTCATGGGTCGGTATGCCCGTAATGACGCGCTGTACAATGCACTGTTTGTTTTTGTTCTCGTATTTCTGTTTGTCGGGGCGGTTTTGAGCCTTGTCGGAACGGGCACTTCCCTGCTCGGCTTCCGCATTGCGGGAGCCGTACTGTATGCCCTGTCACTCGGAGCGATGGTGTGGTCGGTATGCCGCTTCATGTCGCGGAATATTGCCGCGCGTCAGCGCGAAAATGCGGCTTGGCTCGGGTTTTGGAATAAACTGAAAACGCCGTTCCGCAAACGCGCACCCCGTCCGGCGGATACAGACACGCACGTGTTCCGTGCCTGCCCTGCCTGCCGCTCCGTGCTTCGCCTGCCCCGGCAGGCAGGCAAGCACTCCGTCAAGTGTCCGCGGTGCGGCAAGAGCTTCCGCGTACGGATAAAGTAAGTTCTTTTCAAAAAGCCAAGAGAAAAACCCGGCCTCCATACGGAGGCCGGGTTTTTGGTGCAAGCATTGGCATACAACAAACGGCAACACAAAAAGGGTGAAAAAGTCCGGCATGGACTTTTTCACCCTTTCCTTTTTTTACTTGCGCAGCAGCTGCACGTTCTTCTCGTAGTCCTCGATATCCTTGAACCACTCGGAACCGGCCGGCACATTGTTGCGGGCGCAGAACTCGTCCCAAACAGCACCGACAGGCAGCAACTTGTTCTCCTCCTGGAGAGCCAGCAGCTTGGTAAACTCGCCCTTGTCCTGCAGCTCCTTCAGTTTCTCATTGGGCAGCAGCAGAGCGGTCAGAATTGCCTTCTGGACATTGCGCATACCGATAACCAGCGCAGCAACGCGGTTGATGGATGCATCGAAGTAGTCGGTTGCGAGGAACACGCGATCCAGCGCATTGCAGCGCACGACTTCCTTCATCATCTCCTTGGTCTCATCGTCGTAAGCAACCACATGGTCGGAATCCCAACGGATACCGCGGGTGATGTGCAGGGCGATACGATCGTTGAAGCACAGAAGAGCGGGGATCTTGTCAGAAACTACCTCGGTAGGATGGTAGTGACCATTATCCATCAGAGGAGTCAGATGACGGCTCATAGCATAGGACAGCGTGAACTCTGCGGATCCGGCTGTATACGCCTCAACGCCGATTCCGAATACCTTGGACTCCAGGGCAACATATACAAGGCTCTTATCGTAACCGCAGGACAGGATCTTGTCGATGGAGTCCATGTAGCGCATACGCGGTCCCATACGGTCGGCGGGAACATCCTTGAAACCGTCGCCGATCCAGATGTTCATCAGGCAGGGGAACCCGGTCTCACGAGCGAAGTACTCGGAAATACGGATGCACGCGATGCCGTGACGAATCCAGAAGTTGCGGATATCCTCATCGGGGCTGGTCAGTGTCAGGCCGGAAGCCTTCGGGTGAGAGAAGAAGGTGGGGTTGAAGTCCAGTCCGCAATTGTGCGCCTTGGCAAACTCAACCCATCTCTTGAAATGACGCGGCTCGATGGTATCGCGGTCAATGGTCTCTCCGGGCTCGGCAATCGCATAATTGGCATGGACATTGATCTTGTGGTGTCCGGGAATCAGCGACAGAGCCTTGTCAAGATCGGCGAAAACCTCATCGGGTGTGCGGGGCAGGCCGGGATAGTTGCCGGTCGTCTGGATACCGCCGGAAAGAGCACCGGTGCCCTCGAAGCCGTGGACATCGTCTGCCTGCCAGCAGTGCATGGAAATGCGGGTGTTCTGGAGTTTTGCCAAAGCGGCCTCGGTGTCAATACCGAGCTGTGCATACGCCTCCTTGGCGGACTCATAGCGTGCGTTCATAATGAACCTCCTGTGATTTTGTTCCTTGTATAGGTATAGTATAGCGGAAACATCTTGCCGGGCAGCCAACCCTTGCGGGGAGGCTCCCGTAGGCCATCAGACCATTCAAATTTATTATACAGTAAAAGCACCTGTTTTGCAATAGATTTTGAAAAAATTCAAAAATAATTTGCAATACGGTTATCCACTGTTCGCCGCGGTATCCGACTCATCCGGATCATACAGGAACGGTTCGGATTCCGAAAGCGTCTTTCCGTTTGTCGTATTCTGCCGTACGGTAACAACTCTGCTGATACCCAACTCGCTGAACAGATCCTTTTTCACCATCAGGGTATGCTCGTCCACGTACTGTGTTTCTTTTTCGTTTCCGCCGACCGCAACGATGCTGTATGGCGTGAAATTTTCACCGATGATCCGCAGATATTCCCCTTCCCGTACGACCTCCGTGATACGCACGGGACGCGTCCCCATGGTCATTGTCTCCATGACGGGATAGGAATCCCCGCCCAGCGCATAACGTTCGCCGTACAGCGTATCATACTCCAGCGTTTCAAGGTCGTCAAGATAACCCTCCGTCCCCTTTCTTGCGGTATGGAAACGGTTGATTACCCCCTCCCGATTTCCGATAAGCTGCAGAACCAGCGGGAACAGCTGATATGCGTACAGTTTCTGCTCCTGTGCGGCCGCTGTCATATCCAAATCGAAGTTGGCTATAATCAGATACTGTGTTTCGTACTCCGGTATTGTCAGAGTAAACGCCTCATCCTTGGCAAGGCTCGGAAGATGATCCCCGTAGAACACCAGAACCGTATCCTCGTCCATGGCCATGACAGCGCGGTACAGCTCGCCTATAAATGCATCCACTTCATGTAGCTGGCTGACATAGTAATTCACCTTGGAAAGGCTTTCGGGATCATCCACGCCGCCGGTCACGCACACATCGCCATCGGCGGAGGTGTAGTCGGTCGGATACTTTCCGTGCGCCTGCACAGACACGGCAAAGACAAAATCGCTCTCGTCCGTTGCGGACATAAGCTGCATAATTTCATCCGTCAGGATGGAATCCTTTGCCCATTCCCGGCTGTTATACTCCGGGTTTCGGAAATACTCGATGGATGTAAAATCCTGAAATCCCAAGTGCGTGTACACCTCATTGCGCGCATAGAAGGATCCCTGATGGTTATGAATGGCGTGCGTACGGTAGCCGCATGCAAGCAGATCGTACGCAATGGTTTCACAGGTTGCCTCGGACAGCACCGATTTGTACGGGTACTCCGCTGCGCCGAAATCCTTGACGCGCATACCGGTAAGAACCTCAAACTCCGAATTGACGGTTCCCGCTCCTATGACGGGCACCTCAAATGCTCCCGACGGATAAAGCTCCGTAAGTTTTTTCCAGTTCGGAAGCGGTTCCTCGGAGTATGTC
>CAVDLN010000059.1:0-10701 GCA_963609805.1 Erysipelotrichaceae bacterium
AAAAACCGCTCCGAAGCACTGAGCCCGGCGCGGTACACCCCTTCTCAAAGGGGAATCATCCTCTCCATCCGATATCGGTAAACCCTTCATCGGTATTAACCGAACGCGCTCTGCGGCGGTACGGTGGAAGCCAGGCAGCCTCTCTTCTTTGCCACGCAAGTATACCACATGTTTTGCGGTTTGTCAAGACTTTTTGCGGCAATTTTCATTTTTTCTTTTCTTTTCGTGCAGCAGAGAAAAGCAGCCCCGCAGAACCGCAAAAGCGGCGGGAAACGTCCTGCCGAAAGGAAGTCTTCCCCGCCGATGCGTCCTCTCTCACGCAATAATTCCCACTTTCAGTTTCAGCGACAGCACGCGGCACACCGACTGCTCTATGCGTTCCTCCGAAATCGTCCCGTCGGCAACGGCATCCAAAACAGCCGGAACCTGGCGCTCGTATGTGGTGCAGCAGAGAAGGTCATTGCCCGCCAGCACCGCCTGCACCGCCGAAGCGCGATCCTGCGTATACCGGGTGATGGCACCCATATCCAGCGAATCCGTAATAATCAGGCCCTCAAAACTGAGCTCCTCCCGGAGCAGCCGATGCACCGCCGGGGACAGGGAGGCCGGGCAATCCGGATCCATGCAGGAAACAATATTGTGTGCAACCATAACAACGGGAGCTCCGGCCGCAATGCCTGCCCGGAACGGCGCAAGATCCCTCTCAAAGAAAGCCTCTCTGCTCCTGTCATCGTGGGCAATGGACGTATGGGTGTCGACATTGTCGCCATACCCCGGGAAATGCTTGATGCTTCCGACAATCCCGGCGGCATTCATGGTTCGCACAACCGTATCGGCGTAGCGCGCCGTCATATCCGGGTCGTTGCCGAAGGTTCGGTCGTAAATAAAAGTCTCGGGATTCCCAGACATGTCGCATACCGGCGCGTAATTGAAATTGACTCCGAGATTCAGCAGAAACGCGGCTTTCTCCCGCGTGTCCGCCTCCACGGCTTCATATCCGCCGGCAGCAAAAAGATCGCGCGGAGACGGAAACGGACGGGTGCGGAAGGCCGGAAACTTGCTTGCCCGAACAACGCGGCCGCCCTCCTCATCCGCAGCGATAAAAGGCGCTACGGCCGCAGCAGCCCGGTAGGAGGCCAGCAGAGCGCGCATTGTCTCGGGCGTACGGTTCTCAAAATCACAGGCATACAGCGTAAAGCCGCCGAGACGGTAGCGCAAAAGCGCATCCATCGCCGTTCCGTCGTCCTGCGGGCGTCTGACGATAAACAACTGACCAACCTTGTCCTCAATTGTCATGCGCGCGAGTATTTCGGTTATCCGCGCGCTCATCTCCTCACTTTGCATCGGTGCAAATTTCCTTTCGTATCAAAGAATCAAATGCTTCGGCAAGCCGTCCCGGTAAGTCGGATACCTCTCACCGCGTATCAGCGGAAGAATATAATCAAGGCACGCATCCGTCACGCGGTTGCCGCGCACATCGATGTACTCTTTCGGAACGGTGCGAACCCGATTGGCGACAGCGGAAATGTCCGCATGATCAACCGTATAAGCATACGGCCGATCGGAGGTGCGCCGGATTGTCATCATCACCCGGCTGACCCCCGCGGCAGCGGCACGAACCGCAGCGGATCCAACCGTCAGTGACTCGTCAATATCCTGCGCAGACGCAAGATGGGCCGCGCAGCGCTGCGGCAGACTGAGTTCAACGGACCTCACCTTGCAGCCGAATCTCTCCCGGACGGCAAGTTCCAGCACCTTGCCGGTACCTGCCAGATCCCTGTGCCCGAACGCATCCGCCGAACCGCTCTGCGATGAAACGCAGATATATTGTCCCTCCGCGTCCCTCAGGCCCTCCGACACCGCCACCACAACATTGGGATGCTTTTTCAGTGCGGACGATATATCCTCGAAGAACGACTCCGGGCAGAACGGGTGCTCCGGAAGATACACAAAATCCGGCTCCTCCCCCGTAACATGCCTGCCGAGAGATGCCGCAGCGGCAAGCCAGCCTGCTCCGCGTCCCATGATTTCCACAATGGTGACTGCGGGAATCGTGTACACGGCGGTATCGCGCAGGATTTCCTGCACAGTTACCGCAATATACTTGGCGGCAGATCCGTAACCGGGTGTGTGATCGGTTTCCTCCAGATCATTGTCGATTGTCTTCGGTATTCCGATGACACGAATCTCATATCCGCGGCTCTCGGCATACGCCCCCAGTTTGGCGGCGGTATCCATCGAGTCGTTTCCGCCTATATAAAAGAAATAGCGGATGTCCTTCTCTTTCAGAATGCGGAGCAGCTGCCCCATGACGGCATCCTCCTCCGGCGTTCCGGGACTCGGCAGACGCCTGCGGCAGGACCCGAGAGCCGAGGACGGCGTAAGCGTGAGCGTCTCAAGATTTCCGTCCGATCCCGTAATCGAGGGGTCAAACAGCGCATCCAGATCCAGCAGATCGCCGCGCAAAAGGCCGTCCACGCCGTTTCTCATTCCGAAAAGGCGTCGGATGGGGCAGTCTCCGTGACCGCGGCGAAGCTCCGCAACCCCTCTGATCACACCGGCCAGCGTAGCATTGATTGCCGCGGTCGGCCCGCCGGACTGCCCGACCGCCGCATTGCCGTGCAGAACATTCTGCGTCTCTACAGTACCGTCATCCATATGCCGTTTTCGGTTGTCCTCCATCAGTCATCGGTCTTTCTGTATATCCGGGCCATCAGCATGTGATGATCCGAACTGTTGTCGTACTGGGTATCGAACAGGCGGACATCGTCCGCTCCGACCTCGCCCGAACAAAGAATGTTATCTATGGAGGACTTATCGGAATACGTAATCAAATTCTGCTGAGCCGGAACCGCAAACGGAATATGCTCCGCTATCTTTCCCGGCAGGGTGTTGAAATCTCCGCAGCAGGCAAATCCTTCCGGATGCCGCTCCAGCCTGTCCGCCAGAATATCCCGCAGGCAATCCAGGGTTTCTGTGTTGGCCTCCTCGCTTTCCACCGACAGATGCGTATTGAACACAGTCACCAGCCAGCCGTTTACATCTAGGACAGCATACCCGCAGGATGTGCCCTGCTTGGCCAATTTGACGGGGTAGTTCATGGTCACTGCCTCCCGGATCGGGAAGCGGGACAGAATTGCGGTGCCGTACTCGCCGCCTTCAAAATCACGTATTTTGATGAAGTAGTGATGGTGCAGCCCGGACATTTCGGACAGGCGGTCCGGCATGTCAACCCCGGCAGACCGCTTAGCGCCGCGGTCAACCTCCTGCAGCGCCACAACATCCGCGCCGCAAGCGCGTATCTTATCGGCAATCAGGCGCAGATTCTTGTCCGTATACCGTTTTTCCTGAAAATGTGCGGAACAGATGTTGAATGTGCCGAGCAAAAAGGATTTCCCGTTTTTCATACTCATGCCTCCCTTTTTTATGCCGATCGGATACGGTCACAGGCCGCTCCGTGCGCGGCGGATAAAGTCACGATAGTAGTATGCGGATTTTTTCCATGTCAGCTCCATGTCGGGCTTGTCGAATTCCGTTTTGGCTATTCCGAATTTGTAATTGTAGGCGGCGGACCACTCGAAATTATCCATCAGACTCCAAAGGAAATAGCCCCGCACGTCAAACCCCTCGTCAATTGCTTTTTCCAGCCACTCCAAAAATCCGCCTATATAGCGTATGCGGTCGCTGTCACAGATGATCCCGTCCTTGCCGACAGGCTCCTCGCCTACAGCGTAGGTTCCGTTTTCGGTGATGTAAATCGGGCATTGAATGCGGTAAAGATCATGCAGCAGGTGAACCGCGTCATACACGGCTTTCGGATAATATTCGGCGGCGTTGTTCATGAAATTTCCGCCCTGCGAAAAATCCATCTCCGCCTGCTTGTCCGTCGTAACAACAACGCGATTGTAAACATTCAGCCCGAAGAAGTCAAGCGGCTGGGATGTAAGTTCAAAATCATGCGGCTCCATTTTCATCAAGGTGCCCTCTGCCTCCAGATGCGAAAGCAGGTAATCGGAGTAGCGACCCGCCAGAATGGGATCGCAGTAGAATTTCCAGTTTCTTTCGTCCTGATCCACCATCAGGTCGTGATCCGCCTGCGAATCGGTCAGCGCATGCCGTTTCCATATGTCTATGACCACGCCGATCTTGGAATTTTTGGGATTCACGGCGCGGAACGCCTCAACGCCCTTTCCGTGCGCCACCAAAATGTTGTGTCGTGCCTGATTTCCCCAAACCTCATTGGTATGTCCCGGTGCAAATGCGCCGAGCGCGTAACCGACGTAGGTTGCAATCGGTTCGTTGACGGTTGCCCACATAGGCACCACATCCCCGAATGCGCGGAACATCTTCTCTGCGTATTCCCCAAACCATTCGATGGAATCCCGGTTTACCCAGCCGCCCCGATCCTCCAGCGCCTGCGGCAGATCCCAATGGTACAGCGTGACGGACGGCGCAATACCCGCCTCATTCAGCTTTTCAAAGCAGCGGCGGTAATAATCCATTCCCTTTTGGTTGAGTTGTCCTGTTCCGTTCGGCAAAACACGTGACCATGAGATAGACATCCGGTATGCATTGACGCCCAGTGCCTTCAAATTGCGTAGATCACGGTCAAATCTGTGATAGCTGTCGCATGCGATCGTAGGGACGGCTCCCCCGGCGGTTTTCCCCGGCTTCGCCGCAAAGGTATCCCAGATGGACGCCGTACGTCCGTCCTCAAAGGCGCCGCCTTCAACCTGCCCGGCGCTGGTCGCACATCCCCACAGGAAATTTTTCGGAAACGGCATGGCAATTCTCCCCCATTCTTTTTTTGTTTCGTTTTATCATTAAAAATCGGTTTTCGTCAAAAAACGACCTGCAAATCGAACTGTGCCCACATGCCTCCGTCCGGCGGGCAGGAAACACATACTGCCCGTCCGTCCGCGGGATGCGGAACGGTAAGGCGTGCCGCCCACAGCGCAATATGCGGCGATTTGATGCGGGATCCGTATTTCCCGTCGCCCAGAAGCGGCAGTCCGCGCGAAGCAAACTGTGCGCGAATCTGATGCGTGCGCCCGGTATGCAGCCGAACCAAGACAAGCGCTGTCCCGTCCGGGGCTGTTTCCAGCAGCCGGTAGCTCAGGCGCGCATCCTGCACGCCCTTCCGGGGCGCCGTACCGTTGCGGGGCGGCTCCACTGCATAGGTTCGGTTGCTCCTGCTGTCGTGGTACAGCCAATCCGTCAGCATTCCCTCTGTCTCCCGAGGTTTTTCTGGAAGTATGCACAGGTATTCCTTGATGAAAAGTCCGTGATCCGACACCGCACGGGACAGTGCCGCAGCCGCCCGCGGCGTTCGTGCAAATACCATGACACCGCCGGTAGGCGTATCCAGCCGATGTATCAGCCACACCGGCGTTTCCCTGCGCAGCGCCGTCAAAAGGTCCGGGCGGCGGCTCGGATCGGGCTGCGACGGCATGCCTGCCGGCTTGCATGCAAAAAGGACCTCGCCGTCCTCATACAAAATCCGAATCTCAGGATTCAATCCGCCCACTGCCGCTCCTCCCTCCGTCCGTCCGCTGCTTTTATTATAACACAGCACGCGGCTGCTGTCAATGGAATTCGGCGCTGCATGTGCATTGAGGTATCCGACCGCAGTGCCCGAAGCCGCACTCACCCGTATTTCTCTTTAAGTACATGATATTTCCAAAAAACCGCACGTTTCGGTCGGCTATCGGCAGGCCGGCGAATCGTGCGGTTCGAAAATTATTTTTCGGGATCAAGATATTTCCACATAGCGCGGAAATAATTAACGCCGGACAAAACGGTAAACAGAGTCATGGCGGCGCAGGTAAAATAAGTCAGCGGAACATACGTGACCCACCACTCCGGAAGGAAATCCCGCAGAAACGGTATTTCATAGAGCATAGGTTCAATAATTGCCGCGCTGACGCAGACAATCTGCGACACGGTCTTTATCTTTCCCAGCATATTGGCCGGAACAACCACGCCGCCGGACGTCGACGCAACCAGGCGCAGGGAGGTCACGGCAAGCTCCCGGAACATGACAATCAGCAGCGCCCAGATAAACACGGGCCGCAGGTTGTCATACCGGTAAACAATTACGGTCAGCGCACCGATAACCATGAATTTGTCCGCTAAGGGATCCATCAATTTGCCGAAATCGGTGACAAGGCCGTACTTGCGGGCAATTTTGCCGTCCAGCATATCCGTCACGGCAGCCGTAATGAAAAGAAAAGCTCCGATAATCCCGGTTACAAGAGAGGGGACAAGACTGTCCGGCAGCACCATCACGGCAATCATGATCGGCACCATGGCAAGGCGCAGAACCGTCAGCCTGTTCGGAACATTCATCTTGGCTTTCTTTTTCCGGGCAGCGGTAATTGTCTCTGTTGTTCTCATGACAAGCCTCCTTACACATCCGCCGTATCCGGCAGGATCTGCTGACCGTACATGTCGTAATCCACCACGTCGTCAATGCGAACCTTTACAAAATCTCCGGGAGCGGGACGACTCTTCCCCGCCTGCCGGAAGAAGACCTTTCCGTCTATTTCCGGGGCGTCCGCCTCCGATCGACCGTAGCAGGACTCGCTGACGGGATCATAGTCCTCGCACAGCACCGTCACCGTCTTTCCGATCTTCCGCTCGTTCAGCTCCGCATTAATCAGCATCTGCTGCTTCATCAGAATGTCACGGCGCCGCTCCTTTTCGCTCTCCTCAATCTGGTCCGCGAAATCATAAGCGGGCGTTCCCTCCTCGCGGGAGTAGGTAAACACGCCTGCATGGTCAAAGCGCTGCTGCTTCATAAATTCGGCAAGCTGCCGGAAGTCCTCTTCCGTCTCCCCGGGAAAACCGACTATAAAGGTGGTGCGGATCACGATGCCCGGAATTTCCCTTCTCAGGCGTTCCAGCACATCCCTGATAAGAGCAGAATCGCCGTGACGGTTCATCGATTTCAATACGCTGTCGCTGATATGCTGGAGAGGCAGATCGATGTACTTGAGAATGCGGGGATTATCCCGTATCTCGGCAATAAGTTCATCGGTGATTTTATCTGGATAGCAGTAAAGCAGGCGGATCCATGGAATATCCGTTTCCTCCGTAATGCGGTGCAGCAGCTCATGCAGGGAATAATGGCCGTACAGATCCTTTCCGTATCGGGTGATATCCTGCGCGACAACCGTGAGCTCCTTAACGCCCAGCGCGGACAGTTCAGCGGCTTCCTTCACAAGATCCTCCATCGGTCTGGAGCGGTAGCCTCCCCGTATGTACGGAATGGCGCAGTATGCACACCGATTGTCGCATCCTTCGGCTATTTTCAGGTAGGCCGCATAGTCC
Source organism: Erysipelotrichaceae bacterium (assembly GCA_963609805.1). Lineage (GTDB taxonomy): Bacteria > Bacillota > Clostridia > Oscillospirales > CAG-272 > CAMEON01. The sequence goes on from CAVDLN010000059.1 coordinate 7,333, forward strand.
GGCGTTGTCAGAACACGGTCTCCGCCCAGCGCAACCGTTTCCTTATCCTCAAAGGAACGATACTTGCACGCCGTCTCAAGCGGCGCCTTCCGCTCCTCCTGCGTTCTGACCTGTGCCTCAACCGCACGAATGGCATCCACTATGTGGTGTATGCTTCCGACGCCCAGCAAAGCATCGACCTCCGGCATGTCCTCAAAGATTTCCTCCCGGTATCGCTCAGCCAGACAGCCGGTCACAATAATTCCCTTCAGATGACGGTTCTCCTTCAGCCACGCCACGTCCAAAATATTGTCCACCGCTTCCTTGCGCGCGCTCTCAATAAAGGCACACGTGTTGACGATTATAATGTCCGCGTCGATGTCCTCGGGCGTAACCTCATATCCGGCGTCAATGACTTCATGAAGCATGACTTCGGTATCCAGTTGATTTTTGGGGCATCCGAGAGAAATAAATCCGATCTTCATAGGATATTACGAGTCCTTTCCGGCGGTTTCCAGCACAGCCCGCCCGCAAGGGAAATACCCTTGCTTCCTCCGTTTATGATATCATACTTTTGCGTTGCTGTCAAGTTTTTTGCCTGAAATTTGCGTGAGCGTGGCCTTGCGGCCGCGGAATAATTTGCCTTTTCACAAATTATGTCTTGAAAATGCACTCGGCCTGTGCTATAATGTACTGTGGATGTCTGCCCCATCGGCAGAACACTATTTCGTAAATGAGCGGGAGTTATGTATGCCGAAGGAAACATATATGCGGTGGAATCTGTATACCTACCTGGTAGAGCGGTTCACCCTTACCGGCTGGAAGTCCTTCGCCGTAATGGCCGGCTGCCTGCTGATCTGCATCGCTGTTCCCTACCTGTTGGGCAGCTTCAATTTCGGGCTGATTATCTCCAACCGAAAATATCACGATGATATCCGCACGCACGGAAGCGGAAACGCGGGAACGACCAACATGCTCCGCACTTACGGTCCAAAGGCCGCCGCCCTGACGCTCGTGGGCGATATGCTGAAGGCGGCGGTGGCCGTCATACTCGGCTATCTGATGATCAACAATCAGTGGGTTGCGTACAGTGATACGGGAAAATTTGCCGGTGTGTTCGGGGATAAGCCGGGCGCCGCCATTGCGGGACTCTTTGTAGTGGTCGGGCACATGTTCCCCTGCTTTTTCCATTTCAAAGGCGGGAAAGGCGTCGCCACCACCGCCATGGTCGTCCTGCTGCTCAATCCCATTGTTTTTCTGATCCTGTTCGGAATTTTCGCCGTTATTGTGCTGTTTACCAGATATGTATCGCTGGGCTCTGTCATGGGCATGTGCCTGTACCCCATCATGATGTCAGCCTTCGAGCTCAATAACAACGGCTCGCCGACAGCGACGCTGCTGTCGGTTGTCATGACGGCTTTGGTGGTATTCATGCACCGCGAAAATCTGAAACGTCTGAAGGACGGCAAGGAATCCAAACTCTCCTTCGGAAAGAAAAGCAAAAACGAACCGGAACCGTCCGCCGATCCCGGCACGCTGACGGGAAAAGCCAAGCGTGCCGCAAAAAAGGCTCAGCATGAAGCGGACATCAAAGCCGCGGCGGAGGAGCCGGAATACGAATTTGTCACCTGCTCGGGCTGCGGATCCCTTATCCCGCGCTCACGTCGGAAGTGCAGCTACTGCGGAACGGAAAATGCGCAGTACCGTCCCGACATATCGGAAAGGGGCGGCAGGGAAGGCAAACGCCGTAGATCATAAAAACGCAAAAAAGTTCTATTTGCCTGAAAGGATACGTCATGTCATCACTTTCCCCATCTGCCGGGCGGGAATCCGCCTCCGATGTGCTGCAGGCACTCCTGTCGGACAGCACCCGCACGGGTCTTCTGGAAAAAGCCGTGTTCTCCAAATGCCGTGATCATGCGATCGTACGGATTGTTCTGACCCTTCGCATGGTTCGGAGCAGCGTCGTTCTGCAGGCGGAAACATTCAGGCAGGCGGAAGTTGCCGAGGTGTCCGGAAAATCAAAGCCGATTCAGGCCAGTCAGGAAAACCTGCCGCCGGACAGCGATTCCACCGGCAGGCGCATCCGTGAGCTTATCTCCGCCTGCGATCAGGTAAACCTGATTACATCGGCAGGTACAGCCGAATTCCGGCGGTCCCGCAGCGGAACGGAAACCGTGCTGAACGCGTCAAAGCTGCGCGCAGCGTTGAATGCGTCCTTAAACTGCCGGCAAGGCCGTTCGCCCCAAAAAATCAGCATTACAGGTCACGACCGGGTAAAAAACCATATTCTGTCCGGCTCGGAGCCTTTTCTCATCCGTCTCGGAATCAGTGACGAAAATGGACGGGTGCACGACAAAAAGCAGCCGAAATTCAGACAGATCAATCGGTTTCTGGAAATGATCCGGGACACCGAACCCGCACTGCCCGCCGAGGGCTGCCTGAACATCTGCGATTTGTGCTGCGGGAAAAGCTACCTTTCCTTCGCGGTATACCACTACTTTACGGCCGTTCGGAACCGAAAGGTACGCATGGTCGGCGTGGACATGAAAGCCGACGTCATGGACGCATGCAATCGGATTGCCCGTGACCTGGGCATGGACGGGTTGTCCTTCCTGTGCGCCGACGTCAGCCTGTATGAAAGCGATAAACCCGTTGACATGGTTATTTCCCTTCATGCCTGCGATACGGCAACCGATCTTGTGCTGGGAAAAGCCATAGATTGGAAAGCGAAGGTGGTACTTTCGACACCGTGCTGCCATCATGAATTGAACCGCAATCTGAACTGCCCGGAGCTGAACTTTATTGCTCGGCATTCCCTGCTCCGGCAAAAACTGTGTGAGGCCGCAACCGATGCTCTGCGCCTCACACGGCTGGAGGCCGCAGGATACGAGGTCGCGGCACTGGAACTTATCGACCCCGAGGAAACGCCGAAAAACATTATGCTGCGCGGAATACGGCGGTTTGATCCCTCGTCTGCCCGCTGCCGTGCGGCGGCGGAAGCGCTCGAGTCCGCCACGCGCTTCCTGACCGGACGGGATCCGGGCTGAGGAGCCTTCTGTTATGTTCAAAAAACTGTTTTCGCGGTTAACAAAAAGCAAAGACCCGTCCAGCAGCCGCTACCGCCATGATATGGCACGGCAGATCTGCGGGCATCACATCCGCTACATCACCGAAAAGAGAAACGGCATAGATGAGGTAATCGGGCGCGAGGGCAGCCTGAATATAAAAGACGACTGCCTTATTGTGTCTACGCCCTCCGAAACACTGCTCCGCTGCCGCATCAATGATATGCAGGCATGGGAACTCCTGTCGCATGACGGCGTTGTCATTACCGCTCCGGATACGGAGCACGGCGGTAAGGAGCGAACAATTATCGTATATTACGTC
>CAVDLN010000060.1:0-10659 GCA_963609805.1 Erysipelotrichaceae bacterium
TCATGGGACGTTCCTACACCTCCACCTACAAGGACCGCTATGAGAAGGAAGGCGCATCGGCTTCTCTGTGGGGCTATAATTTCTCGGAGCAGTTTGATTACGCGCTGAAGGTTGATCCGAAGGTTGTATTCGTAACAGGCTGGAACGAGTGGGTTGCAGGCCGCTATGAAACCTGGTGCGATGTTGAGAACGCATTCCCGGATCAGTGCAACGACGAATTCTCACGCGATCTCGAGCCGACACGCGGCGATCTTCAGGACAACTACTACTACCTGCTTGTTAATTATGTCCGCCGCTATAAGGGTGCCCGCCCGATTCCCACGCCGTCGGAAGCCGCCACGATTGATATCACAAGCGACGCAAGTCAGTGGGATTCCGTTGCCCCCTACTATGCGGCCTACATCGGAAACACGGATGACCGTGATGCCGACGGGTGCGGCACTACGCACTATACAGAGTATTCCGGGCGCAACGACATCATCGGTGCCCGTGTGGCAAGAGACGATGAGTATGTGTACTTCTACGCGGAATGCAATGAGGACATTACTCCGTACACCGATCCGCTTTGGATGGTGCTGTATATTGATTCCGATCAGTCCAACCAGGGCTGGGAGACCTTTGATTATGTTATCAACAAGTCCCCTGCCTCTGCAGATACAGCCGTTCTGGAAAAGTTCACGGGTGACGGGTACTCCTCCGAAAAGGTTGCGGATGTGAAATACACGGTCAGCGGGAAAACTATTCAGATCGCCGTACCCAAATCCGCACTCGGTCTGACAGGCTATGATTTCACCATCAATTTCTCCTGGACGGACAATGTCCATGATCTGGACGATGCCGCGCCGGACGGACAAACCGACTATGTGTATTCCAGATTCTCCGGTGATATTCTGGAGTTCTACGTCTCCGGTGACGTGGCTCCCGGCGGACGCTTCAAGTACAGCTATATTTCCACTGCGGCCAATGCCGGAAAGGAAATCGAAACCGTTACGGAAACAGACACCGAAACGGAAACGGAATCCGTGACAACAGCCGTCGTCGACAGTGAAAGCGAAACCGCATCGACCGAGGGAATCACAACGACAACCGCATCCGAAAGCGATACAACCGCATCCGGCGGCTGCGGATCAACAATAGGCGTGGGTTCGGCGGCAGGTGCTGCAGCAGTAGCAGGCGCAGCGCTGGCATGCATTTCCGGGAAGAAAAAGAAACGCTTCCGCAAAAATCGCTGAAACTACTCATGTATATGTATCCCGTGAAGCTGACATGTGCTGTCACGCATGTCATGTGACTTTTGGCGGCGCTGTGCAATTCGATGCACGGCGCCGCTTTTTTCGCTTTTTTCTGAAAATCAGTACCCCGACAGCACCTGGCGAAGGGTTCATAAAAACCCGTTCTTGACAAAATCAACAGCGTGTGGTATGATAAAACAGATGTCGGCAAAAGCAATTTGATAAGGAGATTGATATGAAAAAAAAGGCTCTTCCGTTTGTATTGAGTTTTTTTCTGCTTCTGACAGCCGTATATCCGCTTTCCGCGTACGCGGTATCCGACCGCACGGGCATCGACGCCCCGCTGCCGGAATGCTTCCAGCAAGCCGATGAGAGATGGGCCGACCAGGAGCTTATCGGTTCCAACGGCTGTGGCCTTCTCTCCCTTGTCAACGCCGTAAATTACCTGACCGGAAATTTCATTGATCCTGTCGAATTGGCAGTCTACGCGCACAAAATCGACGCCTACAACGGGTCTGTCGGCGGCGGAACCGCCCGCTGGGTGCTCTACCATCAACTGTCACGCTATGAGAAAAAATACGGATTCCGTGTAACGGACTCCGGCGTGGATGCAGGCGTCCGGCACCCTGATTTTATTCAGAATCTCGAGAACGGCGGTGTCTCCGTATGCCATGTGTCCGGACATTTCATAGCTATTGTCGACTATGATGCAGATACAGACAGGTATCTTGTGTACGACAGCGCCGCCAACCTCTCCAAGCGAAATACAGCCACAAGCCCGACATGGCTAAGCGGAGACTATCTGTCAACTTCCGCCTATATGACGGTGGATTGGTGGTGCCTTTTGGAATGCACGGGAAACTCACGGAACGTCATAGGAAACCGTACGCGTTTGAATCAGCCCGTGGAAATCTCCCGCCATATCGAGCCGAATACGCCTCTGACCCTGACCGGTACTGCGGCCGCATCCGGAGGAATCCGTTCCCTTTTTTATGTTGTGGATTATGATTACGACAATGCGGTTGAATTGCCGGACAGCGTAACAGCGGATAAAAATGCCGATGCGTCGTTTTCTCTGTCCGTCGATCTCAGCGGTCTGAGCGCCGGTGTACATGTCCTGCGTCTTTCCGCCCGCGGCAACGGAACCGCCGTATCCGACATAGCCGTCTGCACGCTCTTTGTTGGAAACGGAACCGACGGCGGAGTGAATGCGGATACAGGGGATGTGACAATCGGCTTTTCCGGATATGTAGGGATGGACCATGTAAAAAAGAAGGCGCCTGTCACTTTGGGAGTCAAAATTTCCTGTTTCAAAGCAGAATCCGATGCTGTTCTGCTGCTCGGTGAGATGGATTTATCGGCCTTTTCCTACGTAGTCGTGTCATACAGCGTCAACGAAGCTTTCGATCCTAATGCCGGGGAGGTTCCCGCCTGTATCGGCCTGAAAACTATCGCTGCATCGTACGGGGACGGAAATTCCGCATACAACCTGGATGGTTCGTTGGTTCTTGCCTCTGCGGAAGGCGGTGAGGAAGGCCTTCAGTGCGAACGAAAAATCGTGTTGGACCTCTCCGATACAGATTATTCGGGGGAGGTGTACCTGACCGCCTGCGTACCGACCAAACAGCACATCTATATACGCAGCCTGAAGTTCTGCACGGGCAGAACCGCCGGAACCGTCTCCGATTCCACGCAATCCGAATCGTCCGCGGACACTTCCTCTATGTCGGATACATGCCTTGAAACGACTGCCGACTCCCTTCCGCAGACAGAATCGACGGAAACAGATACGGCTGCCGGGGGCTGTACTTCGTCGTACCCGATCGCCGTAGCCGCTGCCTTGATTCCTTCCCTCTTTGGTACGGCAGCATTCCGCAAGCGGAAACATTAAAGAAACCGCCGCACATCTGTTCGTTTCGCGAAAGCGACTGTGCTGGGATTTTTCCCGAAATTTTCATAAAGTTTCTATTGCATACCGATCAATTTTGTAGTATAATAGTAGTGAGTCATTGATTTTCCAGACAGAGCATTCCCGGCATGTCTTCCCCGCCTGCTGCCGACCGGAAATTCTTTCGCTGCCGCAGGCAAAAAAGAACCGAGTTGCACTGTCTCATTTGAATCAACATTTCCTTAGCAGAACACAGGAGGTCTAATGAAAGCGGTTGTAACAGTGACAGGCAAAGACGGCGTAGGCATAATTGCAAAAGTCGCAACGGCTTGCGCATCGTGCGATGCCAACATTCTGGAGATTTCGCAGAGTGTGCTGCGAGAATATTTCGCCATGATTATGCTTGTTGATATTGAAAAGCTGAATGTTGATTTTTCAATTTTTTCCGACAGGCTGACAAATCTCGGCAAAGAACACGGTCTGGATATACATGCCATGCATGAGGATATCTTTCAGGCCATGCACCACGTATGACGCGGGGGTGTCGTTCGATGCTGGAAACCAGAGACATACTGGAAACGATCCAGATGATCCGTCAGGAGAACCTGGACATTCGAACCATCACCATGGGCATATCGCTATACGATTGTGTCAGCGATGACGCAGGACGTCTGTGCGATAAAATCTACGACAAAATCACGCATGCGGCAGAGCATCTGGTAGCCACCGGATGCGATATAGAGAAGAAATACGGTGTGCCGATTGTCAACAAGCGCGTATCGGTAACGCCGATCTCCCTTATTGCGGGCGGTGTAAACGCTGAGGGGTGTCTGCGTGTTGCGCATACCCTTCAAAAAGCGGCAGACACTGTCGGCGTCAACTTCATAGGAGGGTTTTCCACACTGGTTCATAAAGGCATGACGGACAGTGACCGAAATTTGATTTCCGCGATTCCGCAGGCTCTGTCCGAAACGGAGCTGGTCTGCTCATCCGTCAATGTAGCCACAACCAAGGCGGGCATCAACATGGATGCAATCCGTTTGATGGGCAGCACCATCAAACGCTGTGCGGAACTCACGGCTGATCGCTCCTCCATAGGCTGCGCGAAACTGGTTGTCTTTGCCAATGTGCCGGAAGACAATCCCTTCATGGCCGGCGCTTTTCATGGCGTCGGAGAGCCGGAAACCGTCATCAATGTCGGCGTATCCGGGCCGGGTGTTGTCAGCTCGGCCATAGAACGCGCGGGTGACTGTGACCTGTCAGCTTTGGCCGAACTTATCAAACGAACCGCGTTTAAAATAACGAGGGTCGGTCAGTTGGTTGCGACAGAGGCGGCACAGCGGCTCGGCGTTCCGTTCGGCATTGTGGATTTGTCCCTGGCTCCGACACCCGCCATTGGAGACTCCGTAGCACAGATTCTCGAGGACATGGGTCTTGAGTCCTGCGGAGCCCATGGAACAACGGCAGCTCTTGCCATGCTCAACGACGCTGTCAAGAAAGGCGGCGTGATGGCATCCGGGCATGTCGGCGGATTGTCCGGCGCATTCATTCCCGTATCAGAGGATGCCGGAATGATTGCAGCCGTCGAGCGCGGTGCACTGTCAGTGGAAAAATTGGAAGCGATGACCGCTGTCTGCTCGGTCGGACTTGATATGATTGCCGTTCCGGGCGACACTTCGGAAGATGTCCTGTGCGGTTTGATTGCGGACGAAATTTCTATCGGTGTAATAAACAATAAGACGACGGCCGTCCGGGTAATTCCGGCAATCGGAAAAAGTGTCGGAGACAAGGTTGACTTCGGCGGATTACTCGGCAGTGCGCCGATCATGCCGCTCCGCCCCTGGTCCCCTGCCCGCTTTGTCCGTCGCGGCGGGCGCATTCCGGCACCGATTCACAGCCTCAGAAACTGAAAGTTTTTTAATTTCAAGAATGCAGGAAAGGATGATGTTCTATGAAAAAAATCATGAAGCTTGTGTCCATGTTCATGAAACTGGGTGAGAAAGCCGTATCGCTGTTCAACAAAGCCATTGACGCTGCGGATCGCCTGATTCACCGCAAGGAGTATCTTCGCCAGAAGCGGGTAGCAGCTGTTTTCCGCACTATGCTGTGCGTTGCATGCGGTGTGCTGGCAGTTGTTTTCTTCCCTTACAAAATCAAGGTTGAAAAGAACGGGGATTTTGAAATCCGCAGCCTGATGCTCCGCATTTCCCGCAAGACCCCTACATACCCCGAAACGCAAGGGGATGGCGATGAATTTGATATTGTCGGCGTTGAGGATGAGGACGCCGATGAATGCCGTGTTATCAGCTCCGACAGCAGCGAGCAGGGATGAAATCAGTCCCGGAAATATCCGTGGCAGCACTGGCTTACCTGGGAGACAGCGTACTGGAAACGTGCGTGCGCACATATCTCGTGGCTGAATGCGGTATTTCGTCCTCGGCAAAACTGAACCGTGCGTCACTTTCTTTTGTTACCGCAACGGCACAGTCGGAGGCTATCGGACGCATCGAAAACATCCTGACCGAAGAGGAGACAGGCTATTATCACAGAGGACGCAACAACGGGCAGGGACATGTACCGAAAAATGCCTCAGTGGGAGAGTATCGACGCGCCACAGGTATGGAGGCACTGTTTGGTGCGCTGGCTCTTGCCGGACGAATGGATCGTGTAAATGAGCTGTTTCGCTTAGCATACGGAATAGAATCGGCAAAGCCGGAACAAGCCGAGCCAAATGCATTAGCAGAAGGAGAGTAAAACCAATGGACAAACCGATTGTTGAGATTTCCGTCAGTCAGGGAGAGAAAGAGCTTGGAAAGATCCGATTGGAGCTTTATCCGGATAAAGCTCCCGGGACGGTGCGGAATTTTCTTTCGCTGGTTGAGGAGGGCTTTTACACAGGCCTGGTTTTCCATCGCGTAATTCGCGGATTCATGATACAGGGCGGAGGATTCACAGCGGATTTTGTCCAGAAGCACGCTGATCCCATCCGCGGCGAATTTATTGCAAACGGTTATATGGAAAACGACATTCGGCATACACGCGGTGTCATCTCCATGGCCCGCACCTCCGATCCCAACTCTGCGTCGTCACAGTTCTTTATTATGCAGGAAGATGCGCCTCATTTGGACGCGCAGTATGCCGCATTTGGGAAGGTTACCGACGGTATGGAGATCGTTGACAAAATCGCGTCATGCAAGACCGGCCGTTACGGATACTACTCTGATGTGCCGCGCGAGCCGATTGTCATTACGGAAGCGAAGCACCTTTAATGCTCGAAAGTCATTTATATTTATTTAATTACTATTCAATTGGAGGATACTGTAATGAAAAAGAACAACAATGAGAATCTGTTCGATGTCGTGATGGTTGCGATCGCCGCAAGTGCTGCAACCGCAGCTGCCATTCTTGCGGCTGACCGGGCTTTGAAAACCGAAAAGGGTCAGTCGGCCGTTGCGACTGTCAAGGGCAAGGCAACCGCCGCAAAGGAAACCGTAAAGGTTAAGGCAGAGGAAGTCAAAACCAACGTGCAGGCTAAGGCAGCGGTAGTCAAGGACAAGGCAGAGGAAGTTAAGGCAAACGTGCAGGCGAAAGCCGTAGAGGTCAAGGATAAGGTCAAGGGAAAGCTCGGCAAGAAAGAGGATGTCCCCACCGAAACTGCCGACAATGCCGCAGAGGAAACAGTCGACGCTGCCGTTGAGGATGCGGTTGCGGTTGATGAAACCGCTGCTGCCGACGAGGCGGCCGAGTAAACGATAAAGATCGGCTGAATCTGCGCAGAGGAAGGCGGGGGATCATCCGCACCCTTGTGCAGCATCAAAAGCGAACCGTTACACACTTCGGTGGGCGGTTCGCTTTTTTGGAAATTATTGATTTTGCTGGAGTTAAACGAGGCAATTATGAAAATTGTTGTTTTGGACGCTTCTTCTCTTGGAGACGATCTGGATTTATCACCCTTGCATGCAATCGGCGATGTAGATGTAACCGTATGGGACAGGACGGCATCGGCCGAGGTACGCGAGCGAATCACGGACTGCGACGCTGTCATCCTGAACAAGGTCAAAATCGGAAAGGCGCAGCTACCCGCATTTGGGCACACGCCGCGGATCCTGTGCGTTGCGGCGACAGGATATGACAACATCGACATTGAAGCCTGCCGCGGGCAGAATATTGCGGTAGCAAATGTGCGAGGCTACTCAACAGACAGTGTAGCTCAGGTCACGGTCGGGCTTGTATTGGCGCTGGTCTGTCACCTGCCCGCCTATTGTTCTGCTGTTTCGGACGGAACATACAGCCGCAACGGTCGTGCAAACCTTCTTGTACCGCCGTACCGCGAACTGGCCGGCATGACATGGGGTGTGTTGGGAGCCGGACAAATCGGCAGCCGTGTGGCGGATATTGCACGTGTTTTCGGCTGTCGTGTTCTCACATGCAGACGGCACCCGGACGGAAAAAGTGTAGACCTCGGTACTTTACTGACCGAATCCGACATTCTGACCATTCATACCCCCCTGACTGCGGAAACACGCGGCATGATCGGAAAAGCGGAGTTGGCTAAACTGAAACCGGGTGCTATTCTTGTCAATATGGCACGCGGCGCCGTCACAGACGAGACAGCCGTCGCCGATGCGGTTCTTTCCGGTCATCTCGGCGGGTTCGGAGCCGATGTGTACAGTACCGAACCCTTCGGTTCTGAGCATCCCTTCACTTCCCTGCTCGGTCTGCCGCAGGTCTGCCTTACACCGCATATGTCATGGGGCGCTTATGAGGCACGCAATCGATGCCTGCGGGAAATGATCCTGAATATACAGGCATTCTTCCGCGGCGAACGCCGGAACAGAGTGGATACATAATAAGCAATATAGCACAGTTTTTACACTATACGGGGACGGGGGCAAACCAATGGTTTGCCCCCGTCCCCGTATGTATTTACTTCATCGGCTCTATCAAGCCATAGGTGCCATCACGCCTCGTATAAACCACACAGGTATCCCCTGTGGTCAAATCATTGAAAACGAAGAAATTGTGACCCAAAAGATTCATCTGCACAATGGCATCCTCAGGCGTCATCGGACGGAATTCAAACTGCTTGATGCGGATAATCAGTCCGGGATCCTCCGCCTCATCCGCAAACGCCGACTCCTCCGGGAGGTTTTCTCTCAGGCGTTTTGCAAGTCGCGTTTTGTTTTTACGTATCTGCCGCTCAATGTTGTCAATGGTCTTATCCATTGCGCTTCTGAAATCATCGGAATCAACCTCACTGCGGAACAGCGTACCATCCGCATTGATCGTTACCTCCAAGGTGGACACCCCCCGCACACGGCGCAACGTAACGGTTGCCTCGGGCTCCATGTCGACGCGGAAATATTTGTCCAGCTTTCCTAATTTCTGCTCGATCATGCTCCGGGTGTCGTCGTACACATTAAGCTGTCTGCCTACGATGGTAGTCTTCATGGTTTCATCCTCCTCTTTCCATAGGTACATGCATCCGGTCCCGGGAAACGAGTCGAATCAGGGTCGCTCCCCTGAACCACCTTCAGTATACCACATTACTGTGAAAATGTAAAGAGGAATCGGTCATTTTTCAGTACTTTTTCGTGAATTTTTAATGTTTTTGCGTGCGTTTGTGTGCAACCGACATACCGAATCGACCAATGCGCTTTCCAAGTTCAAAGTACTCGCCATGAGCAAAGGCGGCAAGATCCGCCTTATCAAGGCGCAGCCGTCCCGATTTGTCCAGAATCGATTCATCCACATCCGCCGCGACAATATCCGCCAAGAACAAATCATGTGTTCCTTGCGGAAGCACATCCGTGACGCGGCATTCCAAGGACAACGGGCACTCCGCGATAATGGGACAGGAAACCGACTGTGCCGGTTCCGGCGTCAGCTTGGCTTTTTGGAACTTATCAACCTTGGCACCTGTATACATACCGCAAAGATCCGCCGCATATACGAGATGGGCCGGCGTCAGGTTAACGGCAAATTCCCTGCTCTCCCGAATCAGTCCATAGGAATACCTGCCGGGACGAATCGAAACGGAAAGTCTCGGAGGATGGGTACTGATCAGCCCCGTCCATGCAACCGTAATAATGTTCGGATGCTCCATCGTTCCGCAGCTTACCATAACCGGCGGAACCGGAGCCAAAAGTGCCCCGCCCTTCCATACTACTTTCGCCATATACAATAACTCTCTTATGAAAAGATTTTCGAAAAAAGCCAAAACGGCATGCCCGCCAGGGCGGGGCATGCCGTTTTGTATTTATCCCGCTATCGACACCGAATCAAAGGTGGCCGTTTGCCTCCAGATAAGCTACCACATCACCCACCGTGAGAAACTTGTGGATATCGTCGTCCTCAATAGTCACTCCGAACTTCTCCTCGCAAAGCATAACCAAATTGGCAAGTTCGATAGAATTAATGCCAAGGTCTGCGGACAGCTCCGCCTCTGGCGTAATATCCTTTTCCTTTACCTGAAGCTCCTCAATCAGCAGTTTTTTTACGGTCTCATACATACGTTTGATTTCTCCCATCTGCCGCCGGAAAACGCGGCTCACAAAAGGTTTTCCCGCACAACGCGGATACTCCAATATACAACAAAGCCTATTATAGCCCTTTTTTTATGAATTGTCAACCCGTATGCGGCTATTTTTTTTAAATTCCGCGTCGTAACCGGCAATGAGGATGCATTGAATAAAGACGGTGCAATTGCAGTCAATTATTCTTCGCTACCGGCAGCCAGCTTGCAAAGGTTCCTCCGTCCCAACCGGATCCTGCAGACATGTAATCGACCAGCGTGAGCTCCTCTCCGCCGATCTGCAAATGCATGCGCAGCAAGCCATCCCGCTCCGGAGACTCCGCTCGCCAGTCCCCAATCTCATCCTGCGGAATCGCAGAAAGCGGATTCTCGCAATCCCTGCTGTCACGCGCCAAAAGAATCGGGCCGTAGGTAAATGCGGAAAATCCGTTTCCTGCGGGGTTGCTGCCGTGCGGGGCCGCATGCCGTACCGGAGAGTAATCCATTGCAATAATATATTCGTCTCCTGCCTTTACCTTTTCGGCTATGCGCAGATATGTACCGGGGACTCCGTTCAGAAGCTGCCCGGAATCGCCGTTCGGCAGAACAGCAAAGTGCTCCGCATATCCGGGAACCCTCACATCCAGCGCGAAAGGCGTTCCTTCAGGCAAAGTACTGGACTCAACTGTCACGCAAATATGCCCGACCCGCGGAAACTCAGACCGCACGGACAGCACCACTGTTCCCTCCGATACAGGAATGTGTGCCTTTTCCTCCATATACAGGTTAATGACCGCACCATCCGGCGTACCCGCTATGGCAACCGCAGGGGCCAGAGCAAGCCCCGTCGGGCCGTTAGCGGTACAGCAGGACAGGTCGAAGCCGTTGATGTTAAAAGAGTAGTTCACGCGCGGATTTCTTGCACCGTTGAAGCGGGGAAAATACTCAAAAAAGCTTCCGTCCGGCCGCAACGCACCGAAAATGGCATTGTACAGGCTCACCTCAATAGCGTCCGCATACTTGAC
>CAVDLN010000061.1:0-10572 GCA_963609805.1 Erysipelotrichaceae bacterium
GGGGAGTCACCCGTGTAAGCAAAGCCGCAGACATCGGAATCATAGGACAGCTTTCCGTCGCCGTCCTTATCATTGATGACCAGTCCCTCGTAGGAATACATCTGATCCATGGTCCACGTACCGTTGTTAACCTGCTGATACAGGTCGGGCAGCTGCGCCTCCGAGGCGATTTTCTTATTGAACAGCAGGCAGAAGGTCGCGTCATTGTCGGCGGTAAGAAGATCACCCGTGGCAAAATATGCCTTCCCGTCAATGGCCAGCTCTTCCGTCACCTGGCTGTCCCACCACGGCTTGGAGAAATCCATATATGTGCTGCAGGTCTCGTTGAGCAGATTCACCAGCGAACCCTGCTGAACAAGGTTTGCGGCGGTATCCAGCCGGGAAATAATCGCCTGAAAATCTCCTGAAGGCGACATGGTTTCCTTGCTGACCACAGTCGTATAGTTTGCGTTGTTGGTAGCAATCTGATTGAGCGTAATTCCGTATACGGACTTCAGAATCTCATTGCGCTCGCTCACCGCCTCGGCGATATTCACGAACTCGGAGTCCTCATCCGGAACAATCTCCACCGTAGTCCATTCGCCCTCATCGCGCGTGATAAAGGTCAGCTCGTAATCTTCGAACTTTTTCTCCGGCAGATCGAGCGTTGCCTTTGCTGTCTCGGCCTCCGAAGCATCCGTTTCGGCTGCCGCATCGGCCGCCGTGGAGCTTGCCTCCGTAGCCGTCACATCTTCTCCCGTGTTTCCGCATGCGGCGATCGGAAGGATCATCAGAGCCGCCAGCAGAGCACACAGAATCCTCTTGATTTTCATTTGCACACCTCCTGAATCATATGGGAATCAATGACACCCGTACGTACCATGTAAAAATATTACCATATTTTGCGCGGCAAAGCAAGTCGAAAATGTAAATTTTATATTGCGTAACTGTAGAAAGCCGACCCGCGTCCCTGCGCCTTTCGGGAGGCAGCCTCCTTACATGCAGATGTCGTAGGACATCTGGTACAGGCGGGCAATTCTGGTGCGGCGATCCTCACAGCGGGCCTTCATCTGCGCGATCTGGTAGGTCGTAAAGCCTTCCAGATCCCCGTCCTTCAGCTTTCCCTTATACATCTTGTCCAGTGCCAGTGCGAAATTGATATCAACTGCCGACACGCGGTTCTCGTTGACACACATAACCACATTGGAGCGTCCCTCCAGCAGGCTGTTGACGGCCTCCACGCCCATCTGGGATGCTGTCACGCGGTCGCGCATCGTCGGGTTTCCGCCGCGGATAATATGCCCCAGCTTGTTGATCCGGGTGCTGACCACCGTCCTCTTCGGAACTTCCTCTGCGAACCATTCCGTAAATGGCATTCCGTCGACCTCGGGCAGCTTCTCACTGCACACGGCAATCATGCCGCGCTTGCCGACAGCGCGGGCTCTTGCAATCTTCCGGCATGCATACTCGCAGTCAAAAGGCACCTCCGGAATGGCTATGGAAATCGCGCCGGCGGCTATGCCCGCGTTCAGTGCGAGCAATCCGCATCCGTTGCCCATAATCTCGGTGACAATGCAGCGGGAGTGCGATTCCGCCGTATCGCGCAGATCATCAATCATGCGCAGGCAGGTATTCAGGGCCGTATCAAATCCGATGGTAAGCTCGGTGGCGGTGATGTCGTTGTCAATGGTTCCGGGAATGCCGATGGACGGAATGCCGTGGTTGGTCAGATCGGTGGCACCGCGGAAGGTACCGTCCCCGCCGATGGCAATAATGGCGTCGATTCCCTGCTCATGGCATACGCGGAGTGCCTTCTCCATGCCCGCCTCGGTTTTGAACTCCGGGCAGCGGCTGGAGTACAGTATGGTTCCGCCGTGCGTTACGATGTTGGACACGCTGTGAGCGTCCAGCGGGCGCAGGTACTTCTCACGGATCACCTCGGGGTCGCTCTCATCCGCGGCACCCAAAAGTCCGGAATAGCCGCAGAGAATACCCACAACCTCAATGCCCTGGCTCAGCGCGCGTCTTGTAATGGCACGGATGGCGGCATTCATGCCGGGGGCATCCCCGCCGGAAGACAATACGCCGATTTTTCTGAATTTCTGCATGTTACTTATAACCTCCTGCCGCCCGCACGGGCGGTCTGTGCTTTTTCGAGAGTCGTTATACTTCAGATGTCAATTGAATTGCCGCCCGAAGTGCCTCGCGCAGCGCGAAGGAAGCGGACGCCTCCCGGATAAACCCGCGCGTTTTGGATGCCGTCCACGACAGACGGAAAGTCCGCACATCGGTACGGGTTGCCAGCCCGATATACACGGTGCCGACGGGATTCTCCGCCGTCCCCCCTCCGGGGCCCGCATATCCGGTGGCAGACAGGGCTATATCGGTATCCAGCCGCTCCCTTATGCCGCGGGCCATAGCAGCGGCAACCTCGGCGGACACCTCGGTATGCGCGGCAATCAGTGCGGGATCGACCCCCAGCAGGGTCTCCTTCACCTGATTGGTATAGGTGATACACCCGCCGGAAAATACGGCAGACGCCCCCGGCACCGCCGTTATGCGTTCCCCGATCATCCCCCCCGTGCAGGATTCGGCGCAGGACACGGTAAGTCCGCGCTCCCGCAAAGCATATACAAAGCCGGTCTCCACATTCGGAATATCCGTGCCGTAAATGTAGGCACCTACGGGTGTTTTCCGAACCTCTTCCTCCAACCTGCCGCACAGGGCGGATGCCTCCGCACGATCCGCAGCGTGTGCCGTAATGCGCAGACGCACCTCTCCCGCCTGACAGTAGGGAGCAATCGTCGGATTAACGGAAGCTTCCATCAGCGGGCGCAGAACCTGCTCCACCTCCGCCTCACCCATTCCCAGAATGTGCAGATTGCGGCTCACAAGGATACCGTCGGTGCGGGCCGAAAGGAAGGGTGCCACACAGGCATCAAACATGGGTTCCAGTTCGCAGGGCGGCCCCGGCAGCAGGATAACCGTTCTGTTTCCGTCTCCGAATGCCATTCCCGGGGCGGTTCCCCAATCGTTCGGGAACACCACGGCACCGCGCGGGAGCATGGCCTGCTTACGGTTGTTGGGAGTCATCGGCTTGCCGCGGGCGGCAAAGTATGCCTCAATACGCCGAAGCGATGGTTCATGCAGTTCCAGCGGCAGTCCGAAAAAGTCCGCGGCGGTTCGGCATGTCAGATCGTCACAGGTCGGCCCCAGCCCGCCGGATAAAATGACCAGATCGGCGGGAGCTCCGCCGTGACCGGCAAAGGCCTCTGCCAATGCCCTGCCCAACCGCTCGGGGCTGTCCCCGACCACACTCTGATGATATACGGCAATGCCGAGCTCAGCCAGACGGCGCGCCAGAAAGACAGCGTCTGTATTTACGATGTCGCCGAGAAGCAGTTCAGTGCCCACACACAGTATTTCCGCCGTGCGTATGCGCCCGGGCTGCGTTGTTCCGTACACCACATACTCCTCCCTTCAAATCGCCAACCTGCGTATTTTACCACATTTTCCGCGGTTTGTAAACAGCCAAACAGCAGAATATAGGAACGGATCGGAAGATTTTACCGGGAAAACCGGCGCTGTCCCGTGCCGTTCAATACTTTCTCCATACCATCTTGTTGACAACGCCGGTATAGCTTTGAATGATTTTGACAACCTTATCCGAAACATTCTCGTCCGTATAATCCGGAACGGGAATGCCGAAATCCCGGTTTTTGTTCATCTCCACAGCCACATCGACAGCCTGCAGCAGGTGATCCCCGTCAATACCCGCCAGAATGAAGTCGCCCTTATCCAGTGCCTCCGGGCGTTCCGTGGACGTCCGTATGCAGACCGCCGGGAATGGGTGGCCGACGGACATGAAGAAGCTGCTCTCCTCCGGCAGTGTACCGCTGTCGGACACCACGCAGAACGCATTCATCTGCAGGCAGTTGTAATCATGGAATCCCAGCGGCTCATGCTGAATGACACGCCTGTCCAGGCGGAAACCGCTCTGCTCCAGCCGTTTCCGGCTGCGCGGGTGGCAGGAATAGAGAATCGGCATATCATACTTCTCCGCCATTTTGTTGACTGCCGTGAACAAGCTTGTAAAGTTCTTCTCCGTGTCAATATTCTCCTCACGGTGTGCGGACAGCAGAATATATTTTCCTTTTTCAAGCCCCAGCCTTGCGTGAATGTCCGACGCCTCAATCTTATCCAGGTTCAGGTGCAGCACCTCCGCCATCGGCGATCCCGTCACATAGGTCCTCTCCCTCGGCAGTCCGCAATCGGCAAGATAGCGGCGGGCATGCTCGGAATAGGCCATGTTCACATCGGAGATGATATCCACAATCCGGCGGTTTGTCTCCTCCGGCAGGCATTCGTCCTTGCACCGGTTGCCGGCCTCCATATGGAAAATCGGAATGTGCAGCCGCTTTGCCCCGATCACGGACAGACAACTGTTTGTGTCGCCCAGAACCAGCACAGCATCCGGCCGAACGGCGACCATCAATTTGTAGGATTCGGCTATTATGTTGCCGATCGTCTCTCCCAGATCCGATCCCACTGCGTTCAGGTACGCCTCCGGATCCGCAAGCTGCAGATCCCGGAAAAATACACCGTTCAGGTTGTAATCGTAGTTCTGTCCGGTATGAGCCAGAATCACATCAAAATACCTGCGCGTTTTGTTGATAACGGCCGACAGCCGTATGATTTCCGGCCGTGTACCGACTATAATCAGAAGTTTGAGTCTGCCGTCGTTTTTGAACGACACATTGCTGTAATCAGCCATTTTTTATCCACCTCCGCTTTCGTCTGAATTTTCTCCGTCGGACAGTCCTCAGCCCGAGAGGGCGGTTCCGTCCTATACCTGCTCGTAGTATGTATCCGGCCGCTTCGGGTCGAAAATTTCGTTGCAGGTCATAACCGTCACCAGATTCTCCGTCTCGGACAGATTGATAATATTGTGCGTCCAGCCCGGGATCATGTGAACCGCTTCGATTTTATCTCCGGACACCTCAAATTCAACCGTCTCTCCGGTGTTGATATTCCGTTCCCGGATCAGCCCGTGTCCCGCAACCACTATAAACAGCTCCCACTTGGAATTATGCCAATGCTGTCCCTTCGTGATGCCGGGTTTGCTGATATTTACGGACACCTGCCCGCAGTCGGCCGTGTGCATCAGCTCCGTAAAGGAACCGCGGCTGTCCGCATTCATTTTCAGCGCATATTTGAACTTGTCCGTCGGCAGATATGTCAGGTACAGCGAGTACAATTTCTTTGCGAAAGACCCTTCCGGCATCCGGGGCATCAAAAGCGTCGTCGGCTGCGCCTTGAACTCCTGCAGCAGATCGACAATCTCCCCCAGCGTGACTTTATGCGTCACGGGCACGCAGCAATATCGCCCGTCCGCCTGCGGCACAGTCTCCGTACCGTCAAACTCGCAATGTTGCTCCCTGCTCTCCAGCAGATCAAACATCCCCTCTACCAGATCGTCTATATACAGCAGCTCCAGCACGGTGCTGCGGTCATTCACGGTAAACGGCTCGTCATTTGCAACCGCCCAGCAGAAGGTACTGACCGCGCTGTTGTATTTCGGGCGGCTGTGTCCCATCAGATTGGGAAAGCGGTAAACAGCCACCTTGGCTCCCGTCTCCTTGGCATAGTCAAAGAAAAGCTCCTCCCCCGCCTTTTTGCTGCGCCCGTACTCACTGTTTCCGAACCGCCCCGCAAGGGTGGCTTGGATGGAAGAGGACAGCATGATCGGTGCCCGGTTCCCGTGTTTCTTCAGGCAGTTCAGCAGTTCGGATGCAAAGCCGAAATTTCCCGCCATGAACTCCGCCGGGTTTTCCGGACGGTTCACACCCGCCAGATTAAAAACAAAATCCGCGCTCCGGCAGTATTCGTCCAGCTCACCCGGTGCGGAATCCACATCATATCCGTATATTTCCTCAATGTGCAGATTCGGGCGTGTCCTGTTTTTTCCGTCCCGAATGTTCTTCAGGTTATTGACAAGGGCGGTTCCGACCATGCCCTTTGCGCCTGTGACAAGAATCTTCATCTTTTTCTCCCTTTTCGGCTGTCGGCTTTAGGCTGTCAACTTTTGACTGTCAACTTTTGACTGTCAACTTTAGGCTGTCAACCTTCGGCTGCTTCCGGCTGTTCCCGGCTTACGGCAGCCACCGATTCATGCAGAACCGTCCGTCTGCTGCCGCCGCCTCCGATTATACCACTTTTTCCGCCGTATTGCAAGGGCTTTGCGGGCTTCCCTGCTCCAAATACTTAATGAGCTTCGCCGGCACACCGCCGACCATGGCATTGTCCGGCACACTGTACACAACGCAGGCACGGGCGGCGACGACGCATCCGCTCCCTATATCCGTATCGTTGCAGATCATGCTGCCGCCGCAGATCCATGTACCGTTCCCGACCGTCTGACGATAGCACTTCCCTTCCCCGGCTCTTTGCGTGCCGTCGCCGATCGCATGCCCGCCTGTCTGGAATGTCACCTCCGGCCCGATGTCGCATCGGTCACCGATTATGACCGTTCCGTTTCCGTTCACTCTGAAATTTTTCCCGATCCAGCAGTCCTTTCCGACCGTCACGGACGCGGAACATTCAACGGGTCCCACAACCGTTGTGCCGTCTCCGACTGTCCAGCCGATGCATCCGAGCAGCTTTCTTTTCATTTTGCAGGCAAACGGCCGCGTCCCGACAAAGACATGATTGATAAGAAACAGGCAAATCGCACGGCGTGCGCCGTTCCAACGCGGAATACTTTTACGGTTTCGTCCCATCGCCATGATACCATCCGTCCACCCATATTTCCGCGCGGCTGCACGGCCCCGACTCAAACAGATCCTCGGCGTCGCCGCCCTGTTTCAGTCTCTCCGCCAATGCGGCAAAGCGGTCTGCGGCAACCTTTGCGTTCCATGTTTCCGCAATCGTCCTGTATGCGTTCCTGCCCAGGCGCCTTCTGCCGTCGGGGTCATCCAGCAGCCTGCACACGCGGCTTCGGAACTGTGCAAGGTTTCCGCTTTCGTATATCAATCCGTTTTCGCCGTCCTTTATAAGAAACGGCACAGCGCCCGCGGCGTGACTTGCGACAACGGCGCAGCCGCTGTTCATGGCCTCGTTCAGAACAGCTCCCCATCCTTCCCGGAAATCGCTGGTAAACAGGAAAATATCGGCCTTCTCCATGTTTGCGCGAACCTGCTCGGGCGGCATGGCTCCCGTCATCTCCACGCAGTCCGACAGGTTTTTCTCCTCTATCATTTTCCGAAGTCGACTTTCCATTTTCCCGTTCCCGATCATGCGCAGCCTGAAGGAATATCCCCTGTCTTTCAGAAATGCCGCCAGCTCAATTGCCGTCTCCGGATGCTTCCACGGAACAAGTCTGCCGGCCCAGAGAACCGACGCGCAGGGCGATCTTTTTCCGTCAAATCCCGGAAAACCTTTTTTCTCCGTCAGGGTGTCCTCGTCATACCGCACGGTCCTCGGGAAATAGCCCCACTTGAAGGTTTTCCCGCCGAAATCCGCATAGCGGTTCAGATCCGCCGCGGCGTAGGCACTGCAGCAGCAACAGTACAGCGAACCGTTTTCAAACGGCTTTATATGCCTCCGTGCGCTGACGAAATTTCGCACCGTATGCGGAAATTCCGTTCCGTTCCTGAAATACCGTTCGCAGAATTTTACGCACAGTTTTCCCTTTTCCGTTCTTCCGGCAATCAGCGCATCCGGGCAGGAACCGAATATCGCAACATCCGCCCCGTCGATAAGCTTCTCCGCCTGCCGCATGGTCTCCGCCGAATCATAGGCACACAGAACATGCGGGTAACTGTGATTCATATCCTCATACCCCATGGCGAGTCTTTCCCGCGGGATGGGCTCAAGCGCCACAAATCGGTATTCCGTATCCGCCCTCTTCCAGAGTTCCTGCGAAAAGGGGAGCTGATGATGATTCATAAAGTTCGACACCATTACGATTTTCATGCCTGTATTTCATCGCTCCTTCCTGCCAGACAGAAAAAGATATACACAAAAACGCTGCCCGGAAAGCCGCCGAGAAACAGGCTTGCCTCCCCGCTGGATTGCATGAACATGCCGATAAGGCAAAGCAAGGCCGTCTGCGACGCCGGATTTTCGTTCTCGGTGCAGGTCAGGATTTTTTTCAGCATCATTCCGTAAAAAAGCACCGTGCCGAAAAGTCCCGTCGAGCACAGATGAGCCAGGGGGGCATTGTGGGCGTTGTTCAGCCCCGCCTCGCACAGATTGCCGACTATCCATTGAACACCGTTTTCCAGCAGGGCAAGGTACTCCCGATAGGTAACCTGACGCCCCGTAAACAGCGTTTTGCCCAGTATCACCGTGTCCGCAGCGCCGCTCCGGAAAAGCATCAGATATGCCGGTACAAACAGGATCGGCAAAGCAAAGCAGACGGCGGCAAACGTCCCTGATATTTTCCTTTTTGTCAAAATCAAAGCAATCATGCCGCCGATGACAAACATCGCCGCAAATATGCAGGTTCTTGCGCCCGTCTTCCACAGCAGATACAGCAGATAGACCGTAAGCAGCCCTGTCGGCCACTTTATTTTTGCCGTTCTCATATACACCAGCAGGATGCAGACAACCGCAAAAATGTAAATGCCCGTCAGATTGCTGTTTCCGAAATACAGCGTGAGCATCGGAGATATCGTATTGTCGTCCCTGTAGTAGGCGAACGGCATGAGCGAGTATGCGGCGAAAAGAATCCCGCTTGCGATGCCAAACGCATAGATTACTTCAACGGTATGTTTATTTATCAAAAAGGTGTTGTTAAGGGCAATCATCCAGAACAGCAAAAAGTAGCATACCATCGCATACAGCAGCCCTTCCGCAGGCAGCTTATCGGTTGTCAAAAGACTCACCGCGGCGTTCAGCGCCAGAGCTGCGAATATCGCCAGATACCTCTTTTTAACTTTGTTTATACACAGGGTATAAACGATGTTTCCCAGCGTTGCCGCGGCGCCGAGCAGAATAACATAATGAATGATGCCGGTACTTTTCAGCGGAATGAGCAGAAACACCAGAAAAGCCGCAAGAAGCTGAATGTCGTGAAAGCATACATTGAATTTGCGCACCGAACATCCGGTACTCATGGCAAATCAGCTCCCCCGGTCAGTTTTTCGTATTCCGCAAGATAGCTGCCGTATGTGCTGACATCCCTGAACCGACGCGCCGATTCCACGCATGCTGTCCTGCTTATGGTTTCAAAGCAGCCCTGCAGAACGGCCTCCGCCATTTCTTCCTGCGTGTCCGCGATAATCCCCGATTCTTGCGTGATGCACTCCGGGCATCCCCCTGTTCGGAGCATAATAACCGGTGTACCGCACGCCTGCGCTTCTATGTTCACCAGCCCCAAAACCTCCTCTTTTGTCGGGTTGACGAATACATCGGCCGCCGTGTAAATTTCCGCCAGTTCCGTCTGATCCTGCGTCCGATGAATCGAAATGATACCGGGGGGTAGCTGCCTGTCCGTTTCCCCGTCTGTCCCGACAAGCACAATCCGAAATCTCGCGCTATCCGCCGCGGACGCCAGCCGGATAAAAAAATCCAGTCCCTTTTTACTGTTCCAGCCGAATGAAACTCCCAGAATCATCTTCTGCTCCGCCGCAATGCCGTAGCGTTCCCGGAACCCGCTGTCCGTGGGCCTGAAAATTTCCGTGTCAATCCCGTTGTGAATTACCGTAACCGGATAGTCTTTCAAAAAGGACTGCCTCACCAGTCCGGCCAGCCACTCCGACGGGGTGACAACAGTCAATCTTTTTATGCCTGTAAACCACTTCCGCTTCAGTTTCCACATTCTGCGACTGTTGTCGAACAGGGACGCCGGGTACTCCCTGTACTGCGGGCACTCCCGGCAGCCGCTCTCCCACCTGCCGCACCCTGCCGCGGTAAAGTGCGTGCAATGCCCCGTAAATGCCCAGCAGTCGTGCAAAGTCCAGACAACGGGAATATCCCGCTGTTTTATGAAATCAAACAGCATGGGCAGGTTGACGAAGGAATCGTGCAGCGTATGCAGCTGGAGGACATCCGGGC
Source organism: Erysipelotrichaceae bacterium (assembly GCA_963609805.1). Classification (GTDB taxonomy): domain Bacteria; phylum Bacillota; class Clostridia; order Oscillospirales; family CAG-272; genus CAMEON01. The sequence continues at coordinate 10,039 of CAVDLN010000061.1, forward strand.
GGAATTCGTCCATGGCGCGCAGCAGCTTTCCTGTATCGCGGTGCGCAAAACACCCGCAAAATCCCGTCATGCGCGCAAGCGCCACATGGATGCGTCGGCCGTTGAATGTACCGATCCGGTAATACCCGCAGCCCCGGCCCGCACGCCGATTGGTCGTCGTTATCGGAGAGGCACACATCACCGCATGACCCTGCAGGTCGGCGGCACGGGCGATCCCCAACATGATTTTTCCGGTGCTTCCCGCCACGCCTCCGTTGATTTGCATTATGCGCATACCGTCACCCCTGCTGTCCGTCGCTGAAAAAAGTGTACCCTCTGCGGCGCATAACCTTCTTGGAAAGGCGGAACAGCGGACGCGGAAGCCATTCGCGCAGCCATGTCCGAAGGGCAATCATCCGCTCCTCCCCCGCCCGCATGGTCTCTCTTGTTCCGTCATATATCGGGTGCGTCGCAAAATAATTCTTTGCCTTCCTCAGAATTTTACCCTTGCGTATCACATCCAGCAGCGGAAATTCGCCGCGTCGGCTGTCAGCG
>CAVDLN010000062.1:0-8639 GCA_963609805.1 Erysipelotrichaceae bacterium
CCATGGTGTAGCCCAATGCAATCAGGGCATAGATACTGCCCAAATTCAGTCCGCTGATAAGGGTTCCGATGAATTGGATCATGACAAGGCAGGCTCCTTTCGGGTTCGGATGATAATCGGAGGATAGGATAAAACTCCTGAAAATAAGCAAGGCCGGACTCCTCACCGACCGGGCGGCGGGGAGATCCGGCCGTATGCTAAATCTGCTGTCCTATTAGGAGATTAAGCAGCGGGGGTATAGAGAACAGCCTTGCCGTCCTTATACTCCATTGCCATAGCGTCCTTGGAAGGCTCGCCGTCGGCAGTCCAGGTGGTCTTGCCGGTGATGCCGTCAACCTCGATCTTGGTCATGGCGGCGACAATACGGCTGTTGAAATCATCCTTATCCTCGGAGGTCAGGTTAGCCTGCTTCAGTGCGGCGACAATCGTGTAGACCGCATCGTATGCATCGGCGGCGAACTGGTCGGGCGTTGCGTTGTACTTTTCCTTGTACTGGCTGACAAAGCTCTGCACGGCATCATCTTCCTTGTCGGCAGCGAAGGGAGTCAGCATCAGCACGCCGTCCGCATCGCTCGTATCGCTGATCTTGGTCAGCAGTCCGTCAAGACCGTCGCAGCCGAACTTGATCATGTTGTCAAGCTTGCCCTTGGCCTGCGTCAGGAAGGTAGCGGCATCGGATGCGTAAATCGGCAGGAATACGAGCTCGGCGCCGGAAGCCTCGATCTTGGCAATCTGTGCGGAGAAGTCGGTGTTGCTGCCGGAGGTAAAGGCCTCGGTCGCGACGACCTCAATGCCCTTTGCCTTGCACTCGGTCTCAAAGGTCTCCTTCAGGCCGACGCAGTAGTCCGTGTCGCTTCCGTAGAAAATAGCAACCTTGGTTGCCAGATTGTACTTGGATACATAGTCAGCGGATGCCGTGCCCTGGTAGGGGTCGGAGAAGCATACGCGGAATGCGGCGCTGTTGTTGGCGATCGCATCCACGGCGGAGCCGGAGGGAGTCAGCACCAGCATGCCGTCATCCTTTGCGGCGGCGGTAATGGCCTTGGTCTCACCGGACAGCGTAGCGCCCAGGGAAACCTTCATGCCGTCGTCAACCAGCTTGCCGTATGCGGCGCTGGCGGTATCGGCGGATCCTGCGGAGTCCTCAAACTTCAGAACCAGCTTGAAGCCGTTAACGCCCTTGGCGTTGGCAGCGTTGATTTCATCGACGGCGATCTGCGCACCGTTGCGCACGGAGGTGCCGTAGTTGGCATAGTCACCCGTCAGAGGGCCGACGCCGCCTATTACAAGTTCGACCAGGCCGTTTTCATCAGTCTTCCAATCACTGCTGTCAGAGGAGGCGCAGCCGGACAGAATAGACAGGCAGCCCATCACCATCACGAAAGCAAGCACGAGCGAACAAAGTTTCTTCATAACAAATCATCTCCTTTTTGTATTATACGGGAGCACTTTCGGGTACCTCCTGTATTTGCATCATTATAGTACAATCTCCTGCATTTTTCAATAGACGGGTTTTACAAAGTTCCGAGAAATTAGAGGCGGTTCGGCATTCATTTTGCATGAATGCCGAACCGCCTTCCGGAAATGACGCAATATCATCGGATTTTCGCGTTCTTCACGGCTTTCGCTTTTTTCCGGCCTGCGCCGGCAATCCCGCCGCCGTACGGAAAGCGGAAAACGCCGACGGAAGCGCGACGGAATCCTGCAAATCGGCGGGACTGACCGCAAGCCAGCCCTCCGGGAGATGCGTGTTTTCCGGGAGTGCTACGCAGAAGCCCTCCATCTGCCACTCGACATGCGTGAACAGATGCCGCGCCTTCCCGCAGGACCGCACAGCCAGCGGCTGCATGCCCATGCCGCGCAGGAAGGCTTCAATGCGGGCGGGTATCCCGCCGCACGGGACATCGCGCAGCTCCCGGCACAGAAAATTGGGAAATTCATACAGGCCGCCGAGCAGCCCCGCCGGACGGCGCCGGATCACGACGGAATGCGCCCCCTCTCCCCCCGGACGCAGCACCAGCACAATGCGCTGCTCCGTCCGCCTTGCCTTCTTTGCACCGCGCACGGGCAGATCCCGTTCCCGTCCCTCGGCACGGGCGCGGCAGAGCAGCGCCAGCGGGCACGCACCGCATTTCGGTTCACCCGGCAGGCAGACAAGCGCGCCCAGCTCAATCAGACTCTGCGTAAAATCACCGGCTCCCGGTGACGGAATGCAGGGTGCCAGAGCCTCCTCGGCGGATGTTTTGGCCTCCGACGACAGTACATCCGTGCTGTCGGCAGTCAGCCTCGCCAGCACGCGCAGCACGTTGCCGTCCACCGCCGGAACGGGAATATCATAGGCGATGGAGGCCACCGCCCCCGCCGTATACCGTCCGATTCCGGGCAGGCTGCGCAGCACGGCGGCATCCGACGGGACAACTCCCCCGCAGTCCGACAGGATGCGCTGCGCCGACCGCTGCAGATTGCGTACACGGCTGTAGTAGCCGAGCCCCTCCCAGAGCTTCAGCAGGATATCCTCATCCGCCTCCGCCAGTGCGGAAACGGTCGGCAGAGCCTCAATAAACCGTGTGAAGTACGGTTTGACCGCCTCTGCGCGCGTCTGCTGAAGCATGACTTCCGATACCATCACGCGGTACGCGTCCCTGCTCTCCCGCCACGGCAGGCTGCGCGCATTGGCACGGTACCAGTCCAGCAGCAGCGGGACCGCCTCGGGCGGAAAGGGCGATCCCGACGAAGTTTCTTCCGGCGGAATTTTATCCCGGTTTTCAGAATCCGACATTTTCATTCGTATATCCGTATCGGTTGCCGGATGTCAGCGGCAGTACCGCATAAAAGCGGGTGCCAGTCCTGGAAATTTGCCCTCGGCATCATAGGCATGCCATGCCGCAACCCGCCTCGTGCGCAGGTCAAAGCACATGCCCTGGTTGTTCATGCCACCCGTCAGGTACAGATCGGACGTCGCCTCTGTCAGTGCGTAGCCGTACCGGATTCTGTCCACCGGCGCATGCAGGAAAATATCCGACCACTCCTCCGAGTAGATGCGGCGGTCTCCCCACAGGCCGCGGCTCAGGTACAGCCAGCCGATTTTGGCCATATCCTCGGTGCGCAGGTACAGCCCCGTACCGCCGACGGTGTGGCCGTTCACATCCCGGCTCCACGCGTTGACATGAAAGCCCAGCGGGACAAACACCTCGCGCTGAAGCAGCGTTTCCAGATCGGTGCCGAGCAGCTGCTCCGCGATGCGTCCGAGAATGTAATAGTTTCCGTCCGAGTATACAAACTCCCTGCCCGGCGTCTGCGTAATCGGGGCGGCGAACAGTGTATGAAGCCATTCCGGGTCCTCCCACAGGTGCGCATTCGTCAGGTCAAAATCGGTTCCGAAAGCCGCCCCTGTCCTGTGCCGCATCAGCTGATCTACCGTAACGCCGCCCCAGCGCCTATCGGTTCCCTCCGTCAGGTACGCGGACAGAAATTTGTCCAGCGTGTCCTGCATACGCAGAAGGCCACGGTCATACAGCAGACCCGCCGCCGTGGCAGCCACGCTCTTTGCAACGGAATAGCAATCGTGCGCGGGATTTCCCGGGCGGAAATCCGTCTTTTCCATATGGTAAAGCGTATCGCCCTCCTGCGGCGGCTCCAGCGTGACAACGGAATAGTAGTACCCTTCGCCGCCCTGCGCGGCAACCTCGTCCGCCATGGCCTTCATGAAATCGGTCATGATTATTCCTTCCTCTCTCTCTTTTTCATGTCTGCCGGCATTCTGTCATACAGATTGATAAGCTCCAGCCCCGCGCGCAGTGCGCAGGCACAGGTATACGCCGTGCCGCCCCGGCTGCGGGTGCAGAAGGCGACGCAGATGTCGCTCCCCTCAACCAGGCGGCGGTCGCGCTCCAACATACAGCCGTCAATATAGCGGTCAAAAAGGAACTGCCGGGCGTCCGCCCTGCCGTATATATAACGGTAGGTCCGAACAGCGGCGGCATCCCATCCCGCCGTCTGATCCCGGCACGGAAGGATCAGCGCCAGCCGGATTTCCGGCAGCTGTTCCCGCAGCTCCAGCACCTTCAGTGCCGCCACGGTATCAAACCCCTGCGCGCCGCCCGCGCGGAACACCCGTGCGCCCCTTTCGTACAGTTCACGGATGACATCGTCCAGCAGAGAGGGCAGCTGCAGTGCCTCCTGCCTCTCCATATGCCGATGTCCGGTAAAGCACACGGTCAGGCCGCCGGGCTCTTTTTCCTGCCCCGCCTGCCTTGCCTGCTCTGTCATGGCCGATTCCTCCAAAAAGCTGTTTTTTCCTTGCAGTGTAATGCAATGTCCTGCCGTCGAACGGCAGCCGTTCACGGCACGTGAAACGGTTACAGTATAACACAGTCCGCCGTACCTGTCAAGGCACGGACGGGAAAAGCCGTTTGGAGGCAATTTCCGTGCCTCTGTCCGCATATAAACATATTCGCAACTTTTCAACAAGCTATTGACTTTTCCGCGGACTGATGGTATAATGAAATCGACAAGGATGCGGAAAGGACAACGGTGAATTGAATGGAAAAAATCCGGATCGGCGAGCAGATACGCCTGCTTCGCCGCAAGAACGATGTAACGCAGGACAGGCTTGCCGCGCACCTGGGCGTCACGCCGCAGGCGGTATCCCGCTGGGAATCCGGGGTGTGCTATCCCGATATGGGATATTTGCCTGCCATAGCGGATTTCTTCAGCGTCAGCATGGACGAGCTGCTGTGCTATGCGGACAGACGCGCGGAAAGACGCGTGCAGGACTGCATCGCGCAGGTGGAATCCCTGCTGGAAAAGGAACGGGTGCAGGATGCGCTGAAGCTCTTGCGTGAGGCCATGGCGGAGGTTCCTTCCAGCTGTGCCCTGCGGCTGGAGGCGGCGGAGGTACTGTCGCTGTACGCCGAGGCCGTAACCGAGAAGACAGCGGGAAACGAATCCGCGCGGGAGGCAGCCCGCTCTGCCGTCGGCGCCGCTTTGGGTGAGGCGGTATCGCTGTGCCGGCATATTCTGGAGGACTGCAGCGACGACCTGCTGCGCGACCGTACCAAGCGGATGCTTTGCGACATCTACGCCCATCAGCTGGATGACGGCGTGCAGGCGTTGGAGATTGCGGAGCAGTTTCACGATATGGCATACTGCAGGGAAATCATTAAGGCCACCGTACTGACGGGAGAGGTTGCCTTCCGGCAGGCGCAGGAAAATCTCATCCTGTTCGCCGACAACATATGGTGGCACCTGTACAATCTTGCCTGCGTGCCGGATATTTCCGGAGACCGCTACACGACCGACGAAAAACTTGCACTGCTTTCCGCAGGCGTGGAGATTTTCCACCTGATTTTCGGCGATCAGCCGCTGTTCTATGCCGATCGGCTCGCAAACTCCTGCCGCCAGATGGCGCTGCTGTACATGAAAAAGGGAGAGACGGACGCCGCCCTGGAGCAGATAGAGCAAATGGCGGATTACGCCATCGCGTATGACCGACGCCCTGCCGAGGCGGTATACGAATCGGTTCCCGTCAACAGGGTGGCCTACAGGCGTTCGGAGGACGAGCAGCTGCGGCATACCAAAGCGGAACCGGGAAAATGCGCCCGGCTGCTGCCGCATCTGACCGGGAGCCGTGTATTTGCTCCCCTGCAGAATCATCCCCGCTTCCGCGCGGCGGCTGCGCGCATGGCGGAATGCGCCGCCGAAATGCGCAAAGCGGACGATAACCGATAATACCGCGTTTTTTCGCCGACCCGCGTTATTTGCCTTACGAATCAATTATTTTACGGAGGTTGAACCGATATGAAAAAAATCATGCATGTGGATGGAATGATGTGCACGCACTGCGAGGCGCGCGTACGCAAGGCTCTGGAGGCTCTGCCGTCTGTCGAGAAAGCGGAACCGGATCACAATACCGGCTGCGTAACCGTCACGCTGTCCGCTCCCTGCTCCGACGAGCAGCTGACGCAGACCGTAACCGAAGCGGGCTACACCGTTCGCGGAATCGAATAAACAGATATCATACGCGAAGGGTGTCAGAAAACTCTGTTTGAGTTTTCTGACACCCTTTTTTAGGAAACCGCCGATTTATTCGGCAGCACTCTCTTGGCTTTTCAGCTCTTGAACTGTCTTATCAGCTCGCACAGCAGATCGTAGCGGAAGGTGCCTTCCGTATCGGACGGTTCCAGATCGGCAGAGAAGGCGAGCGAGGCGGCGGACCACTCATTCCATGAGCTGACCAGCGCAACGTGCGCGCCCAACGCATCGGCGCGGGCAAACTGCCGACGCAGTGTTGTGCCGGAATCAAAGCCCTGCGCGGCCACATAGGTGCTGTCCCCCTCGCTTCCCTGTCCGCTCCATGCGGCGGCGCAGGAAACAGACTCCGCAAGGCCGTTTCGCACCGAGAGCACCTGCGCATCCCGGTCACGGCGTGTCCAGTAAAGCGGTGCTGCAAAGCTTGCCGAATCATACAGATCCGTCTGAACGCCCGTATAATCGGTCATCCAGCGGACGGTAAAGCGATCATCGTTCCAGTCCGGATCCGCGCCCAGACGGGTCGGCGTACCGGCATAGCAGAGCAGGAGCGGCTTCCCCTCATAGCAGAAATACAGGTCGGGGTATTTTTCGGCGTATTTCCTGTATACCTGATCCGCCTTTTTCTGGTGATTGCCGCCGTCAATGCCGATCGAGCCGGTCGTCCCGGGGCCCAGCAGAATACAGATCCGCGGTGCGCCCGGAATGGTTGACCATATTTCAAACAGCAGGTCGGTTGCCTCCTCAATAGTTCGGTAAGTGGATCGCTTGTCCCCCGCGGTATCCGCGTCATACAGCGTGTTGCGGGACCAGTCCACATACACGAAATCCACTCCCGCGGCGGCAAGCCATACGCCGTGCCGATAGATAACCTCTTTGTCATCCGACGTATACGCGCCCAGCAGGGGACGGTCTGATGCATCCCATGACTTGGCGGCGGTGTGTCCTGCCGTATAGGCAATACCGACCAGTCTTTCGTCGGGATCCGTCGATGTGTACACGCCCACGCCGGTCGTATCGTACTCCGGAACCGTCCGGCTGTAGACAGCCGTTTCATACAGCGTGTACCGTTCATCCATGGCAGCCGTCAGATTCTCCGCATCCTGCGCCGCATCCGGGAAAATGTACAGAGTATTCTCTCCGCACAGTGCCGTATACCCCAGCATGGGTGCAAGCCAGTCGGCACAGAGAAGCAGCGTATCTCCCTGCCTGACAACCGTCGGGAAAGGCATGCCCGTTCCGTTTACATCCACGCTGTCCGTGCCCGCCCGGAAGGTCATGCTCAAAAGCCCCCGGCGCAGCGTCGCGGTATCCCCGCTGACCGTACAGGAAAAGCCGAACAGATCCGCGAGCGTCTGCGCATCGGCCAGATAATGTCCGTCGATCAGAACCGTGTCTGCGGATGCACGGTACTGCACTTTATCGCGGAACAGATAGTCGCGTTCCGCCTTGATCGCCACGGTTCCCGCCGTGGTGGTATACGCGGCGGATACTTTGGAGACGGCACCGAGGGACGACAGGCATCCGCCGGTGTTGTGGGACAGTACACGGGTGTATCCGAGGTCCTCCCCGTGCGCAATTCTGTCAAGGTCGGCCGACGCGACCTCCGCCCCGTCGGCATTGAACAGCCGGACCGATGTGTCGGTAAAGCGGGCGGTCGCAACCGCTGTCTCATCGACAAACACACGCAGGACGGATCCGTCATCCTCAACCCGCATGGAAACGCCGGAGGACAGTCCCGTCGGCAGGTTCACGGCAAGCTGAACCGGCACGGCATCCCCGTTCAGGCAGGCGAAAACAGCCTTGTCCCGCAGGATAATCCACAAGCCGCTGTCCGTGTAGATGTGGCCCGCATCGGTGCAGCGCAGCCCCAGCATCACGGCGGATGTCACATTGGCATTGTCCCCCGCCGTCTCGGCGCTGACCCGTGCCGTTACGGTGCAGGGCGCGCTCATGCTGCGTGAAAATCCGATGGCGGCCCAGCGGTCGGAGGGGACGGACAGTCCCGTCTCGTTTGCCGTCATGTCGGAGCTCTGGGAGAAGCGCAGGTTTCCGTCGGCACGCAGGGTACGCAGGTCGGCACCCGCGAAATCATACTGCAAATCATACCCGGCGGTTTCTCCGCGCAGGATCGGCGTCAGGTCGGCAGGCTCTCCGTCCGGAATCCGTACCTGCACCGGCTCCGTTTCCGTTTCCGCGGGAACGGTTTTCTCCGGTGCGTCCGTCTCGGTCTGCGCATCGCCTGCATCCGACTCCGTTTCGGAGGCGTCTTCGGTCGGAAGCGTGGAGGTCGGCTCGGATGTATCGGCGGATTCCCCCGTAGCGGGATACACGGTATCGGTCATCGCTCCCGTTTCGGACGCATCCGTCCCCGGCGTACCGCCTGTGCAGGCAGCGGCACTGCCCGCGATCAGCAGCAGAGCCAGTGCGGCGGCAATCATCTTCTTCATAGACAGCTATCCTCCTATCGGCATATTCGTCCGACGGTACTGCTCGTCAGGCACGAATTCTCTCGGTTCTGTATCAATTATACCTGTTGCGGGCTGCTTTGTCAAGAAGTTTTTGTCGAAATTGCGGAATACGGCACAGGAAGGCGGCAAAACAGGCTT